>JAGAFT010000019.1 GCA_017627975.1 Oscillospiraceae bacterium | reverse complement strand
TTTCCTAATCAAGACAGTTTGCCGAAAGGCGGCTTCGGGAACTTGATTGCATTGCCTCTTCAGGGAAATGCCCGCAAGAATCACAACAGCGAGTTTGTTGACGAGGCTTATAATGCTTATCCGGATCAGTGGGCTTTTTTGTCCAGTGTACAGAGACTATCTCCCGAAAAGATTGAATACATCATTCAACATCATGTTCAGGGAGATGCACTCGGAACTGTCATTCGTGGAGATGATTCACCAAAGCCCTGGGAACAGAAAAAGGCCGTTTCCCTGCAAAACACGGATTTTCCAATCAATCTGACAATAATTAAGAGCAATCTCCTCTATGTGGAGGAGGGCAGTCTTTCCCTGAGAGCCAAAAATCGACTTGTACGTTTGGCAGCGTTTAAAAATCCTGACTTCTATCGCTCCCAGGCAATGCGTCTTCCGATTTATAATAAGCCTCGAATCATCAATACTGCTGAATGCAGAGACGGTTATCTTGCCCTGCCTCGCGGGTGTGAAAATGGACTAATTACCCTGCTGGAAGAAGCGGGTGTCCCCTATTTTGTTGACGACAAGAGGAATCCCGGTCAGAGTATACAGGCTGCATTCTCCGGGGTACTCCGTGAGGAGCAGAAACCTGCTGCCGAGGCTCTGGCGCAACATGACACCGGTGTTCTGGCTGCGACCACTGCATTTGGAAAAACAGTCATTGCCGCCTGGCTGATCGGGCAGAAAAAAGTCAACACTCTTGTCCTGGTACATACAAAAGCCCTGTTGAACCAGTGGATCAGTTCTCTCGGTGAGTTTCTGGAGATCTCTGAGAAACTGCCTATGGAGCCAAAAAGCCGCGGAAGAAGGAAGAATCGCTCCCTGATCGGTCAGATCGGGAGTGGAAAACGCAATTCGTCCGGAATTGTAGATGTCGCCATTCTCCAATCTCTCCTGTCAGGCGATGAAGTGGACGCACTCGTACGGAACTATGGTATGGTAATCGTTGATGAATGCCATCATGTATCCGCCGTCAATTTCGAACGGGTTCTGAAGGAAGTCACTGCAAAATATGTCTACGGTCTAAGCGCAACACCGACGAGGCAGGACGGGCATCAGCCTGTTGTATTTCTTCAGTGCGGCCCGATCCGGTATACCGTTGATGCAAAAGAGCAAGCTGAAAAGCGCAAATTTGAACATTTTATTGTTCCCCGTTTTACCAGCTTTCGTTGCGCTACGGCGGAGGAGCAAGGGATCGCGAAACTGTATTCTGTTCTCGGCAAAGATGATGTCCGAAACGCTCAGGTTTGCAGAGATGTCCGTACAGCTCTTCTGCAAGGGAGGTGTCCCATCGTTCTGACGGAGCGTCGGGTGCATGTAGATTTGCTGGCTGAACAGCTTTCTGGCTCCTGTGAAAACATCATAAAACTTTATGGAACGGTTTCAGAAAAGGACCGCAGGCTCACTTTGGAGCGACTTAAGACAATTCCTGCAGATCAGCCGGTTCTATTGATTGCAACCGGGAAATATGTGGGTGAAGGATTCGATTATCCTCGCCTGGATACCCTTTTTCTTGCCATGCCAATCTCATGGAAAGGCAAAGTTGCTCAATATGCGGGGCGATTGCACCGCAACTATCCCGGAAAAGAAGAAGTATTAATCTACGACTATGTGGATGTTCATGTTCCCGTGTTGGAGAAGATGTACCAGAAGCGCTTAAAAGGATATGCCTCCATCGGATATCGCATCCGGGTAGACTCCGACTGTCAGCCTGAAGCCGACCTGATTTACGATGGAAAAAGCTTCTATCCGGTCTACTGTCAGGATTTGAAATCTGCGAAGAACGAAATATTGATTGTCAGCCCGTTCATGAAAATCCGACGGTTGAACAGTCTTGTAACATTCCTTTCCGAAGCCATTCTGAATAAAGCAACTATAAAGGTCGTAACCAGGCCCCCTGAGGAATATCGAGAAAAGGATCAGGCCGGAATTATCGCCTGTACGGAATACCTGAAGGGTTATGGTGTCACTGTTTCTTATCGCTCCGGTTTTCATCAGAAGTTTACGATTATTGACCAGCGCATTACCTGGTACGGCAGTGTCAATTTTCTGAGCTTCGGCAGCGCTGAGGAAAGCATCATGCGTCTTGAGAGTTTCGGCATTGCTGGACAACTCACTGATACTCTCGCGTGAAATGATTGTTACTGTTAGGCAAAAGCCCGTTGACAAAGCTTCTTAATCTGATATAATAAATAACACAAAGGCACTCCGCTGGTTTTAGCGGTCAGCCCTTATAAAGTGCTTTGAAGTGATCGCCGTACTTGTCAGGGTGCCGGCGGTCACTTCTTTTTTGCAATCTGATAAACGAGGTTTATCAGCGCAACAAGGAAAATGCCTGTCTGGATAAAATCCGAGTAGGTCATTACCATTGGCCGTCCCTCCTCTCTGGAGGGTGCGACGAAAAGAAGCTGCCCTCCTAACGTTTCAGGGGAAAGAATAGAAGGACTGACCGCACCAGCTTTGTGCCTTTGCTTATCGTGAGCATATCACAGAACAGATCTCTTGACAAGGGAAACATTTCCCTTCAAATATAATGCATAGCAGCAGGCATCTAACACTTCATCTAACAAATTTTCGGATGGACGAATAATCCGGAGTTCAGGCAAACAGCGGGTTTTGCCCCTTCTGTTCCCACCGATGCCCGGGATTCTGAGTTTTTACGGAAAAACAGAACACTTGTTTGTACTCAATTCGAGTTGATTCAAGTGGCCCCATACAAATGGGGTTCAAGAGCCCGCCGGTTCAAATCCAGTCGCCCAAAAGAAAAGGGGCTGTCTCAAAAGTCAGCCCAGAGAAAGAGGAAAAAAACGGCAGCCGTCCCTTGAAAAAGGGGCGACTGTCGGCTTATTATTAGGTTGTGAAGCAAAACAACAAGCAGGTAGATTATACCCTGTATGAGACAGGACGTCAACTGAAACTACCGATGGAAACAGAAATTTATATCGCAGCAGATGATCCGGTGAGATTGGTAAGCGCCGTAGTGGATGGAGATTGAAAAGATCGAGCGCTCCTACTCCCGAGACGGGAGAAAAGAATATCCGCCGAGGATTCTGCTGAAAGTACTGATCTATGCGTACATGCGCATGATCTACAGCTCCCGTAAGATCGAGAGAGCGTGCCGGGAGAACATCTGCTTTATGTATCTGTTGGGAGACCACCCGGTGCCGGATCACAACACGATTGCGCGGTTTCGAGCGGAGCGTCTGGCCGGTTGCGAGAAAGAATTGCTGGAGCAGTTTGTGGGAATGCTGGTGGAATGGGGCTTTGTAAGTCTGGCGACGGTGTTCAACGATGGAACGAAGATCGAAGCCAACGCGAACCGGTACAGTTTTGTGTGGAAGAAGAGCACAGAGAAAAAGCTTACAAAGCTGAGAGCGCAGATTGGGAAGGATTTGCCTAGCCTGGTGCAAAACCTTGGGGTGAAGTGGCATATCCCGGAGGCCCCTCAGATCCATCACCTGAAGAAGCTGCGGAAGAAGTTGTATGCCAGAGCGAAAGCAGAGGAGCTTTCGTGGGTAACGGGAAAAGGGCATCATAAGAAGCCTTTGCAGAAGGCCATAGAAACGGTGAACAGCTGGCTGGAAAAGTGGAAGAAATACACGCAGGATCTGCACATCTGCGGAGACCGGAACAGCTATTGCAAAACGGATCATGACGCCACTTTCATGCACATGAAAGAAGACCATATGCGCAACGGACAACTCAAGCCGGGATACAACGTGAATGTAGCGAACTCAGAGGAGTTCATCATTGGCAACTACATCAGTGCGGATCGGACAGATGTACATACGCTCATTCCCTTTGCGGAATATCTGAAACGCTACGGCATTAAAAACATTTGCGTAGATTCCGGTTACGAGAGCGAAGAAAACTATTGTTGGTTTGAAGGAAACGGCGAACTTAAGCTGTATGTGAAACCCTCCAACCACGAACAGAGGAAGACGAGGAAATACCGCACAGACATCAGCCGCCGGGAGAACATGGCTTATGACGCCAAAGCAGATACCTACACTTGCGCCAACGGAAAGACGATCACTTTTGACGGTGTAAAGAAGAACAAATCTCAAAGCGGCTTTGAAATGGAGACCTCCGTTTACAGTTGCAAGGACTGTTCCGGCTGCCCTCTGAAAGAGAAGTGCATCCGAGCCTGCGGCAGCAAGAAGCCTCTGGCAGAGCGCAGTAAGGTCATCTACGTGTCTAAACGTTTCGCCAGACAACGCTCTGAGATTGAGGAACGCATCAACACGGCTGAGGGCAAGCTGATCCGCGTCAACCGCAGCATCCAGGCCGAGGGCGTATTCGCTATGGTTAAGGAAGACATGGGCTTTCGACGGTTTCTTCTCCGCAGTGCCGTTAAGGTTGAAGTGGAATGGACGCTACTGAGCCTGGCCTACAACGTTCTCAAGTTGCATCATAAAATACAAACCGGACGCTTGGGAACGGGTCTCGTGGTTCCGAAGGGGTTTCCGGCAGGACTATAGATCATCTGCTAACTGAACACAGAAAACCATCCGGGAGTGCTGCTGTTTTGCGGTACTCTCTGGATGGTCTTCCACATTTTTGGCCTCTCAGGGCTTGAGCAGGCCGCCTTTTCCTACAATACTGGTCAATTGAAAGAGGCGTTGCCTCTCAATAGCCTCATTAGCTATTTTGAGACAACGCCTTGCTGTTTTATTTTCTTCTGAAAAACAGTTCGCTTGATTCCTAAAGCTTATCTGCATATGAAAGCAGTGGGAATAGAAAACCAAGTCGCTCAGGGCCGGCTCAGATGCATTCCTCTCAGCGTCTCCATCAGAAGGTCGATATCCACCGGTTTGGAAAGATGCCGGTTCATGCCTGCCTCGAGGCACTCCCGAACATCCTCCTCAAAGGCATTGGCCGACAGGGCAATAATCGGGATCGTCGCCGCGTCCGGCCGATTCAGGCTCCGGATGGCTCTGGCAGCGGTCAGACCGTCCATGACCGGCATTCGGATATCCATGAGGATGGCGTCAAAGTGGCCCGCTTCGTTCTGCTCAAACAGCTCGATGCCACGTTTCCCGTTTTCCGCCCATTCCGTGCCGATCCCCTCCAGTTCCAGCAGATCCGTCAGAACCTCGGCGTTCAGCTCCTGATCTTCCACGACGAGAAGACGCAGGCCAGAGAGATCTTCCGTTTCGTCCGGCTGTTCCTGCACCGGCTCCACGGGGCTTTCCGTCTCCTCTGCACGGCCCAGAGAGAGCGAAACGGTAAAGGTCGTCCCCACGCCTTTTTCACTCTCGACCCGGATTTCACCGCCCATCATCTCCACAAAGCTTTTGGTAATCGCCATCCCCAGGCCGCTGCCGCTGAAACGGCTGGTGTTTCCCGCGTCCTCCTGGGAGAAGACGTCAAAAAGCTTCGGCAGGTAGTCGCTGTCCATGCCGATTCCGGTGTCCTCCATCGTAAAGCGAAGCAACGCCCTGTCATCCGTGGAGTCGGTCTGCTCCACTGAAAAACGGATCTCTCCGGGCGGGTCCGTGAACTTCACGGAATTGCCCAGAATATTGATGAGCACCTGCTTGAGCTTCAGGCTGTCCCCTACATAATAATCCTCCAGAAGCGGATCCTTGCGGAAGGCAAAGCGAAGGCCCCTGTCCTCGCACTGGCCGCCCACGATAATGTTGATCTCCTCCAGAAAATCCCGGAAGGAAAAGCGCTCCTCGTGAAGCTCCATTTTCCCGGACTCAATGCGGCTCATATCCAGAATATCGTTCACCAGCGACAGCAGATGCCTTGCGCTGGCCCCGATCTTATTGAGTTCTTCCCGTGTATGGGTGGAGATGCTCTCATCCCGCAGCGCGATATTGTTCAGGCCGATGATGGCGTTAATGGGGGTGCGGATTTCATGGCTCATTCTGGAGAGGAATCTGGTTTTTGCCTTACTGGCGCTCTCCGCCGCTTCCGCGGATGCCAGGGCCAGATTCTTCTCGCTCTGGCTGCGGAGGATGCTGATGAAGACAATGGCTTCCAGCACAAAGAACAGCAGAAGAACACCTACGATAATCATCATCGGTTCATAGAACACCTCGGTGTTCACCAGGGACACCACTCTCCAGTCTCCCTCGATGCTCTCCACAAAGACCATATACTTTTCGCCGCCGAAGCTCAGCTCAAACTCTCTGTCGTCCTCCCCGTAGAGCTTTTGAGCCAGCTTGTTCCCCAGCGTGTCCTTCTCTTCCAGATAATTCGTCCCCAGCTCGGAGGCATCGGAATGGGCGATCACCTGCCCCGTCTTGTCCAGCACAAATCCGTAGCTTCCGCGGGCATTCGCGGTGATCTCTTCGGTGATGACCTGGATGCGGCCGAGCGTGACATCCAGCGCGATGACGCTGACGCCGTCGGAAAGGCGCCTTGCCATGGTAGTCAGAACGGTCTCGGTCTGCTCGTCGAGATACGGCCGGACAAAGGTGATCTCGCTGTCATCCGCCATGGTCTCCACGTACCAGGGGCGCTCCGTCGGGACGTAATCCTCGTCCGGAACCCAGCCGACGCCGTCACAGTACTCCCCGTTGATCCAGCCGTACAGGCCGGTATAATCCTTGTCGATGGTTTTCTTAATGCTGAGCGATTCAGACCGGAGATAGTCCATGATATCGCTCATCGGCTCCCCTTTTCGGGTCATCTCATCCACCACGTGCGCCGCAAGAATGACCGTGTTCTCTCTGATCAGAAGATAGCTGTCAAATGCCTTTGCCGCCTCTACGGCATTCATCCTGCCCTGCAGATAGATATTATCCCTCGTCGAGCGGTAAAAGGCGTAGCTGCCCGCACAGGCCGCCGCAAGGGTAAGCACAAATACCAGCGTTATGGCGATCAGGTTTCTGGCGCCCAGGCTTTTCAGACTCTCACGAATTCTGACTCTGTTTCTTTTGTCCATTTCCCGTTTCTCCCGGCCGTATTCCCGGCTGCAGCGCGTTTCTCGCAAGCCTCATCCCGACAAGGTATGCAGAAGCCCGTCTCCCTTCCGGGAGGCGGCTCTATGCTGTTCATGATCCTGAAATTATTCTAAACGACGTAAAACGCTCTGTCAAGATTGCAATTCCGCGGAGATTCACAATGATTCATGATTGCTCTGAAAACTGCACGCCCGAATGCTGGCAATAAAATATCGGCAATAAGTGGAGGCCGGAACAATGTCCGGCCTCTGTTCAGTTGCCTTATGCTTTTTGTCAATTCATGCCGTGATCCGCTTCAGGGTGTCCAGCCGCAGACCGGGCACTCGTCAAGGCCCGGGGAGAAATGGTTCCCGCAGAGCGGGCAGGTGACGCGGTTATGCTCATCACCGACAGGATCGTATTCCACATCGTCGGAGTAGTCCGGTTCATTATCGTAATAGTTGCTTCCGGCCCATCCGCCCTGGTCCTCCTCGGCGTAGTCCCATTCATTATCGTAGTAATGGCTGCCGGCCCATCCGCCCTGGTCCTCGTCAGGGATGATCAGACCCATATTGCCAAAGATATCCGCCCGGTACACATTGGCCGTGCTGGGATAATCCATGTAATACACTACCGCAGAGCAGCCGTCGTAGAACTGTCCTTCCACGTTGCAGTTCCAGCTGTCAACGAACACCTGGGTGCCGTTCTGCAGGTAGATGGCGTATCCGCCGCCGCCTTCATAAGCCGTGCCGCTCATGGATCCGTAGGACGGCTGGGGAGGAGGCGTCGGAGCGGGTGTGCTGACGTACATGTATGCCGTGCTGGTTCGGGCGGTCTGACCTTTGTAATAGAAGGTGCAGTAGGCGCCCCACCCGTCCATCCAGGACTCCAGCCCGGACACGGTGATGGTCGTGCTGTTCTCTCCGTTGATGCTTGCCGCGGAACCCGAAAGGAAGTTCCAGGGCGTGTACTCGCCGCCGCCCGGGGACACGAAGGTCCAGCTCAGAGACTCATATGCGTTTGCGCAGGCGACAAAAATGGCGCTGCCTCCGACGGTTCTGTTCTCATTTGTCGGGTTTTTGGTAATGGTGAGCCAGGTCGGGGCGGACGGTGTCGGCTGAGGGGCCGGGGCGGCGCTTGGCGCCGGCGTCGGAGTCGGTTTCTCCTCTCCCCCCAGGGCTGCCGGCTTCGGAACGGGGAAAGTCTCGGTCGGCTCTCTGGTGCCCATAAAGACCTCATAGCTCTCGGTCAGGCGGTCAAGATCCCCGATTTTGTCGGCGGTCAGCCACTCAAATGCGGAGTTGCTCCGATCTGCATCGGCAAAGGCCTTCGCTCCCGCGGCATTGAACTGCTCCGGCGAGATCGGCAGCCCGCTCGTATCCGTATGCGAGACATTGCGCATTCCGTTCGCCAGGACGGTGTGCTCCACGGCATAGCTGTCATAACTGACGGTTCCGTTTTTCAGATTCACTGCCGTTTTGACGGTATAGACCTCACTGTCCGAGAGGACAACGTTATCATTGACCATGTAGTACCAGGTGTCGGTATCCTTGACATGGTAGGTATCGGCCGTGTCGGTCATGATGTCAGGGAAGGACTCTTCCGGGTCCATATTCAGGCTGCATTCATTCAGCGTCGTGCCGTCTCTGCTGACCGACCAGACCTTGAGGTTGGTTGAGCGGTCCGCAGGATGCAGGGAAGCCGCGACAAACTCCAAGCAGCCGTCGTGGTCCAGATCCGCAACCGTATAATACCAGGTTCTGGCACTGCTATCCTGTCTGAGGCTGTCGATCTGAGACTCGATCAGCTTCAGCTGCTGCATGGGCTTTACGCTGCTCTCCGCGGCAAATGCCGAAGCGCCGGCACAAAACGTCAGGGAAAGCAGCAGAGCAAAGATCAGCAGCATGCTCAATACGTTTCTTCTTTTCATCTCACAATCTCCTTTTCTTATATTTTTTCTGTAATTGATTCTTATTTCTGCCCTGTTGGTATAATCCGACAGCGCAGTCTTTCAAATCATCCTCTGAGATTATCGCACGGACCCTATCACAGAACAGTCACAGATCATCCCTCGCATAAGAAGATTCTGTCGTAATAACCGGGGCCCTGCTTTACCTGGCGGCTTTTCGGAACATAAAACCGCGCGCCGCCTGAATTGCAATTCTGTAGGGAAGCGGACGCAGCGCCCGGTCGGCCTCCTGCAGTTTTTCCCGAATGGGGATCGACTGCGGACAGTGCTGTTCACATTTCCCGCAGCGGATACACTGGGACGCAAAGGCCGGCTCCCGGGTCAGACCGACGGTCTGGATAAACTGGGTACGCCCTGCGCTCTTGGATTCGGTGTACATCGCATTCCAGCAGCGGAAGATGCCCGGAATATCCACCCCTTTGGGACATGGCATACAGTAGCGGCAGCCGGTGCAGCCGACCTTCTCCTTCTCCCGGATGGCGCGTTTGACCTTCTCCAGCGTTTCCAGGTCCGCTTCCGACATAGAACCGCTCTGGGCCTCGCTTGCCGTGCGGCAGTTGGCTTCCACCATTTCTGTCGAGTTCATGCCGGAGAGGACGACCGTGACCTCCGGCTGGTTGTACAGCCAGCGCAGGCCCCACTCCGCCGGGCTCCAGTTCCGGCCGCTGTCGGCCATTGCTTTCCTGGCTGCGTCGGGAAGCATATTGACCAGTTTGCCGCCCCGCAGAGGCTCCATGATCATGACCGGGATTCCCTTGGCCGCCGCGGCCTGCAAGCCGGCCCTGCCCGCCTGGGCGACCTCGTCGAGATAGTTGTATTGGATCTGACAGAAATCCCAGTCGTAGTCATCGAGGATTTTCAGAAAATTCTCCGTATTCCCATGATAGGAGAATCCGATGTTCCGGATGGCCCCGGTCTCTTTTTTCTCCCGGATCCAGTCGAGGATCCCGACCTTTTTGAGCTTTTCCCACATGGCCACATCGGTCAGATGGTGCATCAGGTAATAATCCACGTGGTCGGTGCGCAGCCGGTTCAGTTCCTCGCCGAAATAGCGGTCCAGCGCCGGGCGGTTGCCGATCAGATACTGCGGCAGCTTGGTCGCAATGTTAACCTTGTCCCGGATCCGGTTGCGTTCCAGGATCTCCCCCAGGGCGGCCTCGCTGCCGGGATAGATGTAAGCGGTGTCATAATAGTTGACTCCGGCCCGGTAGGCGGTCAGCAGCTCTTTCTCTGTTTTTTCAATGTCGATGCCGCTTCCTTTTCTGGTAAAGCGCATACATCCGTAGCCCAGGATGCTCAGGTCGTTTCCGCTTCTGTCTTTTCTGTACTGCATGTGTGGTCCCCCTGTCTGTATTCCTGTAACCTGCCTTTCCATATCATTAGTATATATGGTAAGCGATCACTTGTAAAGACATTCCGCATATTGTCTGTAACAATAGCGTGTTCACCTGTGTGCGGCAAGGGTCCTGAAAAGCCGGAATGAGCACACCGTTTCCGATGTGCTCATTCTCATGGTCAAAAGCCTTCCTCCGATGTCGCGGCTGTCATGTGCTCCGTGACACCGGCTTCTTCGGAAAGGCCTCTTTTTTTGTCCGTTCTTCTTTATTTTACCGGCGGTGCCGGCGTCCCCTTCGTTTACCACACCAGCGGAATCAGGAGCTTGTCCCCTTCCTTCATTTCGCTGAACGCGACCCGGTTGTACTGCTGCAGATCGGCCTCTTTCTCGGCAAAATCAATGCCGTAGCGTGCAAAGACGCTCTCCGGTGTTTCATCCTTCAGGAGGACATGGAACATGACGGTCGTATAGGTGTTTGTCGTCAGATTGTTCTCCGAGGTGGGGAGATTGTAGATCTCTCCGACCGAGAGCTTGTCCGGGTTCTTGCCGGGGTTAAGAGCCTGGATGGTTTCGGCGTTTTCCAGGTAGGACAGGCCCCAGAGCTTATAGATGTTCTTGAGCGTGTCGCCCTTCTGGATTTTGTAGGGAATCACGAAATATTCAATTCCGTCTTTTTCGGAAATCAGATTCACGGCCTCGCCCTTGATCTCGCTTACCGCTTTCGGGATTTTGATCGTGTCACCGATCGTAAGGACCTCCATCTGAGATTCCCGGTACATTCTGTTGAGCACCATCACGACATACCGGTCTGTGTCATAGTCCCTGCCCCTTTCTGTAAGAAGCTTCAGCACCGTGTCGTCCTTCTGAATCGTCACCGTGTCATAATCCGCCTCCGCAAAAGCCGCGCAGGGAATCAGGCAGGCGAACATCAGGATACAGAGTACGAGCGCCAGATAACGTTTTGCCATTTCGTTTTGTCCTCCTCTATTTTTTGAAATACCGTGGCTCTGTAGCACAGAGTATATCATACTTCCCGTCAAAATTCCACTTCCTATAATTTTTCCATCGGCCGTCAGGCGCTGTTGCTTCACCATCATCACCGTGGAAACGCACACCGCTTTCCTTCCTTTTATTCCGTTCTCATCTGAAGACTGCGTTCCAGATGCTTGTGCAGGTGGCGGAACAGCGCGTCGTTCTGTTCGTCTTCCCGACAGATCAGGTTCAGGGCGATGTCCTTCCCCTCTTCCAGCGGAACCGCCGCCACGCCGAAGAATCGGGCAAACGAGACTGGCCCCAGTGCATAGCCCTTCTTTCTCTGGACCAGGGCAATCACGGCGTTGATGTCATCCGCCCGAAGCACCCGATTCGTCCGGACATGATACATGTCACACATCTCTCTCATCTCGGCGTCGTCGCCGGATTCCTCGGGCCCGCAGATCACTGTCCTGCCGTCCAGAATCCGAAACGGAAGCTTCGTCTCTGCGCTGAGCGGGTCGTCCCGGGACATCAGGATGCACTGCGGCTCCTTCAGCAGCGGGAAAATCGCGATTCTCCCCGTCAGCTTCGTCATCTGCTGGGCATACAGGCGGCCGATGGCGATGTCCATTCGTCCCGCTTCGATCGCCTCCGGGAAGTTTTCATTCATATCCGTCGTAAAGCTGACGCTGATCTCCGGATGGCTGTCGAAAAAGCTCATGATGGGTTCAAACAGTCCGTTGGATCTGGCCCGAACCCCAAAACCGATATGCACGCGGCTGTGGGGTTTGTTTTTCAGCTCTGCACAGTTCTGCTCCAGAGCTTTCCAGGCGCTGATTACCGGCTCTGCATACTTGCAGAAGCGCTCCCCCGCCTCCGTGAGCTTCGTCCCGTGGGAGCTCCGCTGGAACAGGGCGCAGCCCAGCTCTATTTCCAGGGCTTTGATCTGCTCCGAGAGGGCAGGCTGGGAGATGTAGAACTGCTCCGCCGCCCGGGTCATGCTGCCCCGTCTGGCAATTTCACACGCATATTGAACCTGTGTAATGGTCATATTGTCATCTCCGTGATATAAGCATTCCTTATATCCCCATCATAGCATTCTATTTCTCTTTTCGCAAGGCTTTCGGTACAATGAAATTATTCTGAAGCCAACAACTATTTATACAGAAGGTGATTCAATGACCAAGCATCTGCTTTCCGGCAACGAGGCCATCGCAAGAGGCGCCTATGAGGCCGGGGTCAAGGTCTGTTCCGCATATCCCGGCACTCCCAGTACGGAGATTTTTGAATCTCTGCCCCAGTATAAGAACGCCCTGTACTGCGAATGGGCGCCGAATGAAAAGGTCGCCACCGAGGTCGCCTACGGCGCTGCCATCGGTGGGGTGCGCAGCCTCTGCGCAATGAAGCACGTCGGTCTGAACGTGGCCGCCGATCCGCTGTTTACCGCGGCCTACAACGGCATCAACCGCGGCTTCGTGATCGTCACGGCAGACGACCCCAGCATGCACTCCTCCCAGAACGAGCAGGACAACCGCTACTATGCCCGCGCCGCCAAGGTCGCCCTGGTAGAGCCCTCCGACTCCCAGGAATGCATCGACTTCATGAAGGAAGCTTACCGGATCTCTGAACAGTTTGACATGCCGGTGCTGTTTCGCACCACGACGCGCATTTCCCATTCCAAGAGCCTCGTGACCTTCAGCGAGCGGGAGGAAGCCGAGCCTTATGCCTATGAGCGCAACGCGAAGAAATATGTCTGCGCTCCGGCAAATGCCTATCGGAACCATCCCAAGGTGGAAAAGAACCTCGCCGCCCTGGAGGAATATAGCAATCGCTCCCCTCTGAACCGCATGGAGCTGAAGGGGACGAAAACGGGTGTCATCACGGCCTCCATTGCCTATCAGTATGCCAAAGATGTCTTCCCCGAGGACACCTCCTTCCTGAAGCTCGGCCTCACCAATCCCCTGCCCATGGATCTGATCCGCGATTTTGCCGCCAGGGTGGAGAAACTCTATGTCATTGAGGAGCTGGAGGGCTTCATGGAGGAGCAGATCAAGGCCGCCGGCATTGACTGTATCGGCAAAGCCCTGGTCAGCAACATGTATGAGCTCAACCCCCAGCGTCTGCGGGAGATGCTCTTTGGAGAGAAGCCCGCGGTCAAAGAGCTTCCGGTAAAAGCGGTCTCCCGTCCGCCCGCCCTTTGTCCCGGCTGCCCGCACAGGGGCTTCTTCTACACCATGTCCAAAGGAAAGGATTTCGTCATCGCCGGTGACATCGGCTGTTACACCCTGGGGGCCAGCGCTCCGCTGACGGCGATGGACACCTGCATCTGCATGGGCGGCGGCTTCTCTCTGGCAATGGGCATGTCCAAGGCCTTTGAGGCCTCCGGCCAGAAGAAAAAGGTCTTCGGCGTTCTGGGCGATTCCACCTTCTTCCACAGCGGCATGACCGGCGCCGCCGAAATTCTCTACAACAAGGGCAACGTCATTCCCGTTGTTCTGGACAACCACATTACCGGCATGACCGGCCATCAGGACAATCCCGGCAGCGGCTACACCCTGCAGGGGGATATGGCTGCCTCCATCAAAATCGAGGATGTCCTCCGGGCTTACGGCTATGAAAACATCATCATCGTAGACCCGCAGGATCTCACCGCCATGCAGAAAGCCGTCGACGACGCCCTTGCCTCCCAGGTCCCCGCGGCCATCATCACGCGGCGTCCCTGCCTGCTCATCAAGCGGCTGAAGCATGACATCGGCAAATGCGTCGTGGACACGGCGAAGTGCATCGGCTGTCGCAAGTGCCTCCAGGTCGGCTGTCCCGCCGTCATGGTAAAGGACAGAAAGTCCTGTATTGACCCGACGCAGTGCGTCGGCTGCACGGTCTGTGCGCAGGTCTGCCCGGTCGGAGCCATCCACAGAGAGGAGGACAAGAAATGAACAGTAAAAGCGCAATTCTGGTGGGCGTCGGCGGCCAGGGCGCCATCCTCACGGCAAAGGTCCTCGTAAACGGCCTCATGCAGGCAGGGTATGATGTGAAAATGTCCGAGGTGCACGGCATGAGCCAGCGCGGCGGAAGTGTCTCGACCCAGGTCCACTGGGGTGAGAAGGTCTACTCCCCCGTCATCGGGGACGGTGCCGCCGATCTGATGGTGGCTTTTGAGAAGATGGAAGCGGTCCGTTATGCGCATTTTCTGAAGCCGGACGGCATCGCCGTCATCAACGACTACGAGATGCCCTCTTCCACCATTGCCGCCGGACTCGAAACCTATCCGGAGGACTGTCTGGAGGCCATGGAGGCCAATTTCCGCTGCTACACCCTGGACGCCTCGAAGATCGCCATGGAGCTGGGGAATGTCAAATGCATGAACATCGTTCTCTTCGGCGCCATGACGAAAGCCCTGCAGCTTGATCACATCGACTGGGAGGCCGTCATCCGCGAGACGGTTCCGCCGAAGTTCCTGGAGCTGAACCTCGCCGCTTACCGCGCCGGCAGAGCCGCGGCGGAGTAATGTTTCACCCTCCTCACCGCATCTGTTTCTCCGGCCGCAGCGACATCCTGTCCCGTTCCGAAAAAGCCCGCGGGAACGGTCTGTAACGGGCCCGCAATTTATAAGCTCTTAAAAGGCAGGAACGACATGGAAAATACCATGTTGTTCCTGCCTTATCTTATTGCCTTCTTTTCCGGCCGCTGCGGTGTCTTTCTCTTTGCTCCGTTCTGCGGCCGGGACTTGCTTATCGTTTTTTTACTTCGCCCTTCAGGATCGGAGCCCAGCGGTTGATGATGCAGATCACCGGAACATTCAGCGCGGCAACCGCCGCAAAGGTAAGCATCGCGCACGCGAAGGACCGGAATCCGCTCATCGATACGAAGCGCCCTCCGAACGGATAGGTAAACAGCAGCAAAACGGTGGGATGAATCAGCATCACCAGCAGAGATTCTTTCCCGAAATACTGAATGAGCTTCAGCAGTCCGCTGTTTTTGTCCCGGATGGAATATGCGACGAGAATGATCCCGAGGGAAAACATCAGGCTGATCGGCAGCGCGGCAAATCCGTTTACAAAAATCCCCGAAAAGAATTCCAGTCTGAACCGGCACAGACAGGCCGAAACACAGCCCGCCGGGATCAGCAGCAGCCCGGCCGCCAGGGACCTCGCCGGCGGGATACGCTCCTCATGGTCCGAAAACCAGCGCCAGAACAGATACCCGATCATGAAATAGGAAAAACCGAAGACGACTCTCACCAGGAGAAGCATCAGCGACGTCATATGATTCTGCAGCAGGAACGGCAGCACCAGTCCCGCTGCCGCTGCTGCATATCTCACCGCTTTCCTGTCTTTCGTCTCATAGAAAACAATTTCGATCACAAAAAGCGTAACCAGGAACCAGACCGTCCCGTTTCCCGTGATGAGAAGGGCTTTCAGCTCCTCCCGGAGGGCAGGCCCCGTCAGCCGGTGGGTCAGAAACAGCACGCCGAGTTTCAGCGCCGAATTGAACAGGGAAAACAGCACATAGGGGATCAGAAATCTCCTTACCCGCTTGAGGTAAAAAACACGCCTTTCGACCTCGTACTGCCCCGGCCACAGAGCCGCGCTTACCCCTCCCCAGACGAAGAAAACGGGAACGTGGTAGCTGCATAGGATCTTGTTCAGATAGGATGCCCCGCCCGGGAAATATTGTGTCACATGGGCCATGACGATGGAGAGGATACCGATTCCTTTTACCCAATCCGGCCATGCCGTTCTTTTTCCGGAAGCGCTCACACCCCATCCCCATTTCTTTTCCGTCTGCCTTCTTCGATCAGCCGAAGCTTCTCCGCCCGGCTCAGGCGTTTCAGGTGCCACTCGCGGCTCAGCGCCTTGCGCTTCTCCGCAAATTCTTCTGCATAGACCAGCTTCACCGGTCTGCGGCTTCGGGTATATTTTGCCCCCTGCCCGCTGTTGTGCGCACGCACTCTCTTCTCCAGGTCTGTCGTCCAGCCGCAGTAGAGTGTGCTGTCTGCGCAGCGGACCAGGTACACATAATGCATGCTCAGTCGATGTGGATGACCTTCTCCATCAGATCGGCGGCCTTGACATTCGGGTTGTGATAGTGCTCCCGCTTGTCCGTGACACTGCCCAGCGAGATCGCACCTGTGGGACAGAACTGCAGGCAGCCCAGGCACTGTGCACAGTTGGTTCCGATTACCGCGCGGCCGTTCTCCAGACGGATGTTCCCTCTGGGACACAGTTTTACGCACTGGCCACAGCCGATGCAGGCATCGCTTACTTGGAAGCCTTCAGCCTTCTTCTTTGAAATCATGGGCCAGCCGGCGTTTTCCGCCGCGTTCAGGACATTTCTGGGCGGATTCTTCTCCGTTTTGGCCATGGTAAGAACAGCGAGGCCGATTTCCTTGGCCAGCTTCTCGCTGCGCTTCTGGGCCTGCTTCGGCGTCATCGGCGGCATCATCAGGGTATGCGGGAAGAGCCAGATGCAGGAACACTGATGGGTAACCGTTCTCCAGTAATCCAGCGGATGGATCTTGTTCAGCTCGGCAAGGCCCGTTCCGGCATAGCTGGCGGACTGGCTCACCGCGAAGATATAGGCTTCCGGCGCGATGTGGATATACTTTGCATATTCCAGGACATCTGTCGGCGCGCCGCCGCCGAAGCATGGGAAGACAAATCCGACTCTTTTGGCGCCCTTTGTCTCCGTCACGGCCGGGAACGAGCGCATCATCACGATGTCGGTATCTCCGAGCTCTTTTGCGATGTTCTTTGCCATGTCAAGACAGTTGCCGGTCCCGGAATAGCAGTAGATGATATTGGTACTCATGTTGTGTAAACTCCTCCTGAATTCATAGGCTGATCTTTGTCGTTCTGACCTCTGTGTTTTTTATAGCATATTCGGCATCAAATCTCAACTGACAGTTCTTTCGGGCTGTATAAAATCAGATTCCCCTGACCGCGATCCATGCGATCAGCAGCTGCAGCAGAAGAATCGCGGGCATCCCGTAGACAAAATACCAGTGTCTGGTCTTGTGCCGGAGAAGCCACATTCCCGCCATCGCACCGATGCTTCCCCCGATGGCCGCCGCAACAAACAGCGTCTTTTCCGGGATCCGGCACTTCATGGCCCGGACCGGTTCCGGCTTTCGTCTGCGTTTGGCTTTTTCGATTTCACCGTTGTACACGGCCCGTTTTTTATCTGCGGCAAACAGGCCGAAGGCAATGAGATTGATGATCCCGAGATAGATAAAGAAATATCGGAACATACGCTCTCCTCCCCTTTGGTATGCTGTCTCGCCCGAAGCGGTTCCGGGGCGCTTTCCCGCACCGGATCCGGCGCTCCCGGTTCTTTTATTATACCCCGAATTTTCCTGAATAGGAAGCCAAAAAACCGTCCGACGGACAAATCCCTGAAAATCTGCCGCCGGACGGGTTCTTTTTCGTTGTTTTTCCAGTTCTGTCACGGTCTGTGTTTTACAGACTGTTGCGGTACTCATTGGCGCTCATGCCCGTGGTTTTCTTGAAGATCCGGGCAAAATGCGCCGGGTCGGCGTAGCCGACCATTTCTCCGATGTCTCCGATGCGCAGCCTTGGATCCGCCAGAAGTCTTTTGGCCGCTTCCACACGCTGGCTGTTCAGGATATCATAAAAGCTCTGCTCCGTAAACCGGTTCAGCAGCTTTGACAGGTGCCACTGGGATACATAGCATGCGTCCGCCACCTCCTGCAGGGTGAGCTTCTCGGCATAATGCGTCTCCATGTAGGCCACCGCCTGCTTGACCAGAAAGCTTCCGGCCCGGCTGTTCTCCGCGCTCTCTTCGTCGGTATCGGGCCGTTCTTTCTTCAGGCGCTCTGTCATAGTCTTCAGCGCCTCGTTGATCTCATCCATCTTGGATGGCTTCAGCAGGAAGCGGGTCACGCCCAGCCGGATCGCCTCCTGCGCATAGCTGAAGTCCCGGTATCCGGTCAGGACCGTCACCTGCATGTCCGGAAACTCCGACCGAAGCCCGGCCAGCATGGTGAGGCCGTCCTGGCCGGGCATGCGGATATCCGTGAACAGGATGTCCGGCTGTATCTTCCGGATGATTTCGGCTCCGGTAACGGCGTCCTCTGCCGTCGCCGCAACCTCACAGCCGTAATCCGCCCATTTCACCACCCGGCTCAGGCCCTCCACGATCAGTCTCTCATCGTCGATCAGAACAACACGGTACATGATCTCTCCCCCGTTTCATCTGATACGCTGATTTTAGCCTTTGACCGCACCCGCCGTCAAGCCCTTTATGATATGCTTCTGCAGGCAGATGTAGACGATGAGGACCGGGATCACCACAAGCACGACCGATGCCGCCATCAGGCCGTAGTTCACCCCGGCCTGGGAACTGATTTCATTCAGCAGCCCCGTGATGGCTCGCTCCTGGGGATAACGCAGGAAGAAGGACTGGGTGAACAGGTCGTTGTAGCTCCAGAGAAAGGCAAAAATTGCCACGGTCGCAAAGGAAGACTTTGCAGCCGGAATGATGATGTGAAAATAGATCTGAAACACATTGCAGCCGTCCAGATACGCGCTCTCCTCCAGTTCGATCGGCACCGACTGGATAAAGCCCATCAGGATGATGATGGCAAAGCAGAGGTTCCCCGCGATCTGCGGCAGAATCACCGCCAGCAGGCTCAGCCAGCGGTTTCCCGTGCCGGCGAGGCCCATCACCGCTTCCATGCGGAAGACGGGGATGATCGTCGAAAAGACCGGGAACATCATGCCCGCCATGATAAGGCTGTAGAGCAGGCCCCTGCCCGGAAAGCGATAGCGCACCAGACCATAGGCGGCAAGTCCCGCGAGGATCACCACCGCCACGGTCACGGTCCCTGAGATGAGGAAGCTGTTGAGATAGGCGTTCTTGAAGTCCGAGCGCTCCCAGGCCGTGAGATAGTTATCCCAGGTAAAGGCCTCGCCCAGCGGCAGCGAGAAGGAGTCGGAGATGATCAGGCCTTTCTTGCGGAAGGAGTTGAGAAGAACCCAGACAAAGGGATAGATCGTTGTGATGGCCCAGAAGCCGAGAAGTACATAGGTCAGAATTTTCGGGCCGGGTTTTCTTCCGGTATCCACAGTGCTTCGTTTCCTCCTTCCTCAGAGATCTTCCGACGGACGGAAGATCCGGTTGGCGACATTCGAGAGGATCACGCCCAGCACCACAATCAGCACCGCGATGGTTGAGCCGTAGTCCACATTCATTTTGTTGAAGGTCTGGTCATACATGTAGGTTCCCGTAAGCCAGCTCATGTTCTCCGGCATTCCTGCGCCGAACATGACCCACGGCAGGTCAAAGACCTTCAGCGCGCCGGTAATGGCCAGAACCAGGCAGGTGCAAAGAACATTCCGAAGCAGCGGCAGTGTGATATAACGCGTCCGTTTCCATCCGTCCGCACCGTCCAGCGCCGCCGCCTCATAGAGGTCCGGCGAGATGTTGTTCAGTCCCGTGATCAGGATGACAAAATAGAAGCCAACGTACTGCCACATGACCGGCATCAGCATTGTGAAAAGAAAGTGCGACTGGTCCTTCCAGTCCAGCCACTGGACCAGGACCTTTCCGCTGGCCTTGACCTCGGTGGGCAGTTTCCCCATACTCAGCAGCAGTTGGTTTACCATTCCGCCCTTGTACAGGAAGATCAGATTGAACATTAACCCCAGCGCCGTCGCCGAGATGACAATCGGGAAAAAATACACCGTCCGGAAAAACTGCGCCCCCACACGGATGGTATCCACCAGCAGCGCCAGGATCAGTGCGATTCCGACCTGGAAGACAACGGTGCATACTGTCAGGAGCAGCGTGTTCTTCAATGCGGTCCGCATACACGGATCTGTCCGGAGCCGCTGATAGTTCTCATACCAGGGTTCGTTCAGTCCCTCTGCCGCACGGCCAAGTCCCCCGATCTTCATGAAGGTATTGATGATGTTCTGAAAGAAGGGGTAATACAGATAGACCAGCAGGAAGAGAAAAGCCGGAACCAGGAACAGGATCAGCGGACTCTTCTTCTTATAGATCATGGAGCTCATACCTTCACCGCCTCAAAAAACAGGGTTTTGATAAGCAAAAGGCTGCTGCATGCGCAGCAGCCTTGCATCGGTTGCGTTAATTTCTCTGTCGGTTTTTTCAGTTGAGGGCAATCGCGGAGGCCACAGCGTCCTCGGCGCTCATCTTACCGGTGACTACGTTCTGTACATTGCCGAACAGATCGCCGCGGGCTTCTGCCGTCAGGCTGTCCTGCACCGCACCGGCGATGGCGGTGATGTTGGCATTGGCGTCAGCTGCAGACTGCTGCAGGGGGTTCAGGCCTTCGGGTTTGGCGCCGTTTACCAGGGCGGTGACCTCGGTCGTGACGAAGGTGCTCAGGACCTCGTCGGAAGTGAGCTGGCTCACGAACTCAACTGCGGCTTCGCGCTTGTCAGGATCGTTCCAGGCCTTTGTGGTGATAAAGTAGCCCATGGAGATGCCGCCGATGGCTTCGGAGGCGCTGCGCTCTCCCTTGCCGGGGACATAGGCGATGGCAAAGTCATTCAGGTCTTCCGCATTCTCGGTGAAGTATCCGACCTTCCAGCTTCCGTCGATGAGGAAGGCGGCCTCACCGGAATTAAAGAGCTCCACCGTCTCCGCGTCGGAGGCCGTCAGGGTATTTGCGGGGAAGTAGCCTGCCTCGTAAAGGGCCTTGATATCATTCAGACCGGCGGCCCATTTTGCGGCTGCTGCGTCATCCGCTGCCGCGGGGACATCCAGATGGTTTTCCACCGTTCCGTTGTTCATGACCGTGAACTCAAACCAGTAGTGCGGAACTTCCACCAGCGAGCAGGCAATCGGGGTATAGCCGGCTTCCTTGATGGTCTCACAGTCTGCGAGGAACTGCTCCCAGGTGTAGTCCGGGCCGGGTACCGCAACGCCGCAGTCCTCCAGGACCTTTTTGTTGACAAACATGTTCTCCCAGTAGCCGGAGGAGGGCACCGCATACTGCTTTCCGTCCGCGGCGACCGCCATCATGCTGTCTTTCATGTTGCCGGCGTAATCGGGATATTCGGCACGGATCTCTTCGATCGAGACGACTTTTCCTGCGCTGATAAAGGGTTCGGCGTCCGCGTTGGTGAAGTAGAAGAGGACATCGGGTTCGGAACCGGTCTCGAAGTCGGTCAGGACCTTTGCCTTCCACTCCTCGTTGGAAGTGGCGGAACCGTCGTTGACTTTATTGCCGGTGGACTCTTCATAAGCCTTGACTGCGTTTTCAAAGTTCTTGCGGTTGCCGTCATCACCGCCGTAGGAGGTAACCACGTTCAGTGTGACTGCCTTGTCTGCAAATGCGGCCACAGACACAAGACTCAGCATGAGAACCAGCACCAGAAGCATAGCAAGCGATTTTTTCATGTTTGTGCACTCCCTGTTTACAGATTTTTGTGACATGCCTTGCTGTCAGTGTCCATATGTTACCATACCTCGCTGCGGATGTGTGAGAACTGCCCTTGCCGTTTCTTGTCTGTTTTTGTGAAATTGGCCAGGAACCGTCAGTCTTCGATCGGAAAACAGACCCGCGCCAGGATCCGCTCCGGTCCGCACTGTTCAATGCTCAGCTGTCCCTCCGCTCCGTAGAGCAGCTCCAGTCGCTGTCTGACGTTTCTCAGGCCGACCTGGCCGGAGATCTCCGTGTCCACCACCGCAGAGGCAAGCATTTCACGGATGCTCTGCAGGTCTTCCGCGCTCAGGCTGCCATCGTGTTCGCTCTCCAGCACCATGTCGTCCCCGTTCCGGTATACCCGGACGCAAAGCGCGCCCCCGCGGCGCTGCGCCAGATCGTGTTCTACTGCGTTTTCAACCAGCGGCTGCAGAATCAGACGCGGCACCGGCAGCTCCAGCAGTTCTTCGTCGATCTCCCGGCTGATCGTCAGGCGTTCGCCCAGGCGCTGGGAGATGATATAGAGATACGCGTCGACATAGCTCAGCTCCTCTTTCAGGGGGATGCGGCTTCGTCCGTCACGGCCGAGTGCCGCGTTCAGCATCACGGACAGCGCCTCAATCATCGTGCTGACCCGCTCATCGCCCGCCAGCCGTGCTTCCCAGTTGATCACCTCGAGGGTATTGTTGAGGAAATGTGGATTGATCTGCGACTGCAGGGCCTTGACTCGTGCCTGCTGCAGGGCCTGCTGCTCCTGATAGGAACGCTCAAACTGGTTCTGCAGTTCGCTGGACATGGCGTTGAAGTGGCGGTAGATTCGTTCAAATTCCTTGTTTTTCGCTTCGTCGCTGATCTGGTATCCCCGCTCCCCGCCCTGCAGGCGGTCTGTCGCATCCAGCAGCGTCTCCACCGGTCTGGTCACCTGCCTGCGAAACAGCAGGATCATCACCAGCAGCAGCGGCAGGACCAGCAGCACCACGCCCGCCACCGTGATCCGCAGCTCCGGGATGTCCGCGAGAATATCGAAAGGCACTGTCTTAACCTGCAGCTGCAGGCGATGCCCGTCCAGATCTCCGTCATAGCACAGCAGCTCTCCTGCCGAAACTTCCGTCGTCTCCGCCTGTCGGAGCGTTCCGGTCTCATCCAGCTGCAGCTCATCCAGCAGAAGCCTTACTCCGGCTGCCCCCCGGATGCTGTCAAAACTGCTCAGCAGGCCGCTCTTGTCACAGAGCATCACCACCGTGGCATAGGGCCGGAAGCTGCTGTCCAGGAGATTGCGCGCAATATAGAGCTCGTTGTCATACACCAGGACCCGGATCGCCGTGTCCGCTTCCGCCATCTGCTCCAGCAGCAGCGGCTCCACACTGCGGTGATAGTTTCGCGGAATGCTGTAGCCGCGGATGCCGCTGCTCATGATATAGGGATAAATCTTCAGGTCCTCCCAGAAACTCACGAACACAGCCTGGAACCGGTCGTCACGTGCGAAGGCCTGTGACAGATACTCCGACACCCCGCGGTACAGAGCCGTACGGTCTCCGCTTTGCAGATAATCCCGATAGGCGCTGCGTACCGCCCCATCGTAGCTCACCGCTTTGGAGCTCTCGAAGACAGCCTCGAGAAGCACCTCCTCCTGACGGAGCACGTAATTTGCGTCCGTCTCCAGCTGACTCCGGAGATTCCGCTCATAGTTGGACCGCAGCAGGACGCCGGCCACCGTCAGAATGATCGCAATGGGCAGCACCCAGCACAGCAGGATGATTCTCAGAAGCTTTGTACGCAGAGAGCCGGGTTGCTTTTTCACTTGTTTCTCCATGCCGTCATCCCCCTGTATGGAAGGCGGCGGAGAGAAAGCTCCCTCCGCCGGCTAAGCTTTACCGCCTTTATAGATCAAGAAGGGTCTGCCAGGCGGCGATATAAGCGTCTGACTGTTCCGCTTTTCTCCCTTCCGCCGCCATACGCAGCAGCGGCTCCGTGCCCGAGAAGCGGCAGATTACCCAGCTTCCGTCTTCAAAATACAGCTTCACGCCGTCTTCGCGGTTGATGCGGCAGACGTGCTCCAGCGGCGGGAGAAGGTTTTTCTCAAACAGCAGCTCCTGCAGTTCGCTCTTGCGCGCCGGAGTCATCCGGAAATCCGCCTCCCGGTAGACCAGCGTTCCCACCGCGTCGGTGATCTCCCGATAGATCTCGGAGATGGATTTTTCTGTCACGGCCAGCATTTCCACCAGCAGGGACGCGGCATAGATTCCGTCCTTGCCGGAGATGTGTCCGCGCACTGCGAGGCCGCCGGAGCTCTCTCCGCCGATGACGGCGTCGGTTTCCGCCATTTTGGCCGAAATCCACTTGAAGCCCACCGGCACTTCGTAGCAGGCCTGGCCGAATTTTTCCGCCACGCGGTCCAGAAGATGGGTGGTGGAGTTGTTGCGCACGCAGGGCCCCTGCCAGCCCCGGTACTTCACCAGATAGTAATACAGCAGCACCAGCAGCGTGTTCGGGTGGACAAAGTTTCCGTTCTCATCAATGACGCCCAGGCGGTCCGCGTCGCCGTCCGTGGCGATGCCCAGGTTGCAGCATCGGTCGACGACATAGTTGCTGAGTGTTGTAAGGGTCCTGGCGTTGGGTGCGGGGAGTTTTCCGCCGAAGAGCGTGTCGTGGCGGTCGTGGATGACCTCCAGATCGCAGCGGCAGGTCATCAGGATGGTTCGCAGACTGGTCTGGCTCACGCCGTACATGGGGTCAAGCGCGACCTTGAGCCGCGCTCTCTTGATGGCGTCGGTGTCGATCAGGGCGAGGATGCTGTCAATATAGTCATTGGCGGGATTGTCCTCCCGGACAAGTCCCTGCCGAAGCGCCTCGTCATAATCCATGCTTCTGATTTGAGTCTCGTCGATCTGCGCGATCTCCGCCTCGATTCGGTCTGTCACGCTGCGGTCCGCGTCCCGGCCGCCTGCGGTGAAAACCTTGACCCCGTTGTAGATTGCGGGGTTATGGCTGGCCGTCACCATCATGCCGTAAGGCATGTTCTGTGTCTTGACCACATACATGACCAGCGGCGTGGGGGATGAGCGGTTTACCATCAGCGTCCGGAAGCCGTAACCCGCCAGGACTTCCGCGATCCAGTGGGCCGATTCCTTTGCAAGGAAGCGCCGGTCATAGCCGACACAGAGCTCTTTTCCCGCATGGCCTTCTTTTGTCATCAGGCTGCAGAGTCCCGCCGTCAGCAGACGGAGATTTGCCTTGGTGAATCCGTCTGCAATCACCGCTCTCCAGCCGCCTGTTCCGAAATGAATCATCTGTCTGCTCCTCTCTCTTCTGCACCGAGCACCACTTCTGCCCGGCATACACTCCCGGCCGGCAGGATCGGCAGTCTTTCAACCCGGACGCCGTCCGCGGTTATGCTTCTGACGCCTTTCTCCACGCCGTCCGGATTGCTCACATGAATCAGATAGGTGCTGCCGCGCCACCGGCGCACCACCCTAAATTCCTTCCATTCACGCGGAATGCAGGGATCCACCACGATCCCGTCAAAATCCGGCCGGATTCCGAGGAGGTACTGCGTTGCGGCGAAATACGACCACCCGGCCGATCCCGTCATAAAGGGATGCCGCGCCCGCCCGAACGCGCTGTGATCCCGCCCGACGACAAACTGGCAGTAGCTGTAGGGCTCAGCCTGCCGGATCTCGATCCGGTCGTTCTGCAGGGCCGGGCAGAGGGCATTATAAAACTTCATCGCCCTTGACCCCCTGCCCAGCTTTGCCTCGGCAACCCAGGCCCAGGGATTCGGATGGCTGAAGATCGCGCCGTTTTCTTTGAGGCCGGGATAGACCCTCGTGACAAAACCGATCCCGTCATCGGGCTTCGTGTAGCATGGGGCGTTCAGCATCAGGCCGTAGTCCGTGAAGAGATACTCGTCCACGCTGTCCATGGCCCGGACGCCCTGCTCCTGTGTGGCAGCGCCGGAGATAACGGCCCAGGTGTTCGACTCCATATGGACTTTTCCTTCCGTGTCGGTCTTGGTTCCGATCTTCCGGTTGTCTGCCGTGATGCCGCGCAGGAACCACTTCCCGTCCCAGAGGACCTCCCGGCAGCGTTTCCGGACCTGATCTGCGAGCGTCCGGTAACGGGTCGCGTCTTCTCCTCTGCCAAGGTGCTCCGCCAACGTCTGGAAGTTCTCCAGCGCCCATAAGTGCAGGAAACTCACCATCGCGCTCTCTCCACCGCCCAGGTTCAGGCAGTCATTCCAGTCGGCCCGAAGGCCTTTGCAGATTCCGTTCTGTCCGACCTGCCGTGCGGAGAAGTCGAGAATGCGCATCAGGTGTTCATAGACGCTTCCCTCGCCCTCGTCGGCATAGCCCAGCACTTCATCGACGAATCCGTCTTCACCGGTCTCACGGATGTACTGTACCACTGCGCTCACCAGCCAAAGCGCGTCGTCGGCGCAGGCGTCCCGGATGCCGTGGACGATCTGGCTTCGGGGCGGAGTCGGAACAACCGTCGGAGACTTGAAGGACTGTTTGTTTCCCTCCGGCTCAAACCATCTCGGCTCGAACAGATGCAGGCCATAGCCTTCCCGGGTCAGCGCACGCAGCAGCTGAACCAGACGCTCCCGGCATTTTACGGGATTGGAGTGCGGGATCGTCATGGCATCCTGCGCGGTGTCGCGATAGCCGAGACCGACACGGCCGCCGACTTCAATGAATGAGGTAAAGCGGGAGAACATGACGTTGATCTCACTCTGATACAGGTTCCAGAGGTTCAGCTCGGTGTTCATGCCTTCGTTGGGTGTCTGCACCTGAAGACAGCGGAGCTTCTCGTCCCAAAATGCCGCAAGCCGCCGGAACTCTTCATCCGCTCTCGCCGGGCTGTACGTGTCTTTGGCACGCATGCCCGCCGCCGCGTTCCCCTCGCCGAGGAAGAACAGCAGTCTTGCTTCCTCCCCGGGGGCAAGCGTAAGGCTTCGCTTCAGTGCGGCACAGTGATTTCCGCCCTTTTCAAAGCTTCCGCTCATCTCTCCCGTCTCCACAGCCAGAGGGTTTCGCTCGGTTCTGTACGGGCCGATAAAGCTGTCCCGCAGACAGTCAAACGCTTCCGGCGCACTGTCCGACGCAAAGAACTGAAAGCTGTCTTCTTCATAGTGCAGCTCATACTCGATGACGCCGTTTTCAAAGCGGCTGCCCGCCGCGTAGAGGCTCATCTGGAAATTGCGGTTGTCCATATCGACCTGGTGGAAGCTGAACTCCGCATACGGGAACACCGACAGGTTTCTCGTCCGCCCGCTGTCGTTGCGCAGCCGGAGATCCCAGATCTCCACCGGCTCGTCCATCGCGACAAACAGCGTCTGCTCGGCGCTGATCCCACCGTAGTCGCTCCGGTATTTCACATAGCCCAGGCCATGCCGGCACGAAAAATGCTCCTTCGGCTTGCCCACCGGCTGCCAGGAGACCGACCAGAAGTCCCCGCTTTCGTTGTCCCGGAGATAGATATAGTGCCCGGGGCCGTCCATGGGAACGCCGTTCGGGCGAAAGCGCGTGACCCTGTGGTATTCCGAACTCCCGCAGATCAGATAGCCTCCGGCCGTATGATTGAAGACGCCCATCATGTCCCCTGTCCCGATATAATTGGTCCAGGACACGGGAACGTCGATCCGGTCAATCACGTATTCTCGTTTCTCGTTGTCAAAATGTCCGTACTGCATTGTTTCTTCCTCCCGTCCCATACTGCTTTCATTATACGACGGGCCGGAGGGAAAAGAAAACCGTCAATCCTGCCTCTTCTTGTCTATTTTTGCGAATCTGTCCGCAGTCGGGTTTCCCGTTTTCTGAAAACACGGCTATGCCGGCGGCACAGCCGTGTGATGGTATTCGCTGCTCTGCCCCTGCCCCGATTCTTCCGCTTCGGTCTCCCGGAAGAACATCTGCAGGCTGTTGTACAGGCCGACAAGGTAACTGTGGTCCTCATGTCCCCAGCCCTGCACCAGGGTGAACTTCACATTCTCTTCGTTAAAAGGGCCTCCGAAGGTCAGCAGATTGTGATAGGAGATCTCCGGGCCGTAGCGGTCGTCAAATTCCCCCTCGCAGATGTAGAGCATCCGCAGCGGCAGTTCCTCTGTCCCGTTTTCCGTCCAGCGCTCCGCCAGGTGCCACGGCTCGATCTCTCCTCCGCCGCAGAAGCAGTACCAGGCCAGCAGGTCAAAGTTTTCGCCGATTACGCAGAAATATTCCGCATAGGCCCCGAAGCTTGCTCCGAGCACGCCGAAGTGCTCTCTTGCCGCCCGCAGGGCTTCCGGGCTTCCATCCGCGGCATAGGTCCCATAGTTTTCCGCAATCCACGGGAGAAAGTCGGTTCCGATCTCCTGTTCGAACTGCTCATAGTCGTATCCGTTTCCGGCATTGCTCGGCTGGCGGTCATAGAGATAGATACAGGGGCTCACCACGATCAGCGGCCTGCAGTACCCTTCTTCGATCATCCGATCCAGCAGGTTCGGCACGGAGACCGGGACCGGCGCCTCTTCGCTTCCGTAGTTTCGCTCCTGCCCCAGCCAGAAGCGGTGATCCGCCCAGGCACAGTGCAGCAGGATCAGCACATCGTACTGTTTCTCCGGGTCATAGCCGTAGGGAAGATACACCGTCACATCCTTGTTGATCCGATCCGGCACATCCGACACCATGTCCCTCGTGGGATAATCCTCCTCCAGTACCGTTCCCCGATGCTCCGCCGGGCGCAGAAGCTCCTCCGGCAGATCCGTTTCCGTCAGCCTGATCGGCCGCAGCGGTTTTGGGGTCGGGGTCGGTGCCGGCGTCGGTTCGGGGCTTGCCGAAGGAGGCGCGGCCTCTGCTTCCGGGTTTCCGGCTGTGTTTTCACCTTCGGATTCTTCGCTCTCCCGCAGCGCCCCGCTGTCTTGACTCTGTTTTTCCGCCGCGGTGCTGCCCTCCCGCTGTGCTCCCGGAAGCCTGCCCGTCCGCGACAGAAGAATTCCGCCCAGCGCCAGGATCAGCACCAGCAGGACCGCGGCGCCTTTCCATCCTTTCATCCGGTCACCGTCATCAGAGGAAGATATCGTAGTACTCTTCCAGTCCGTCCTGTATCGTCGTCTTCAGTTCTTCGCTCCGCCGTCTGGTCTCGCTTTCCATGCCGGTATACCAGTCGTTGAGGCCGCTTCCCATCTCTTTCATCCAGTCGCTCATTCCCTGCTTCATCGGCCGGAATACCGCGTCCGTCACGCTGGAGTCAAACGGGTGCAGCCATTCCATCTTCGGACGTCCGTTCTCCAGAATCCCGGCCAGGTTGTCGCGGATTTCCTTCCGCCGCAGCTCGCTGGTGCCGATCAGGTTCATCAGCTCCCCGATCCCGTGGAAGATTTCATCCTGCGGTTTTTCATGTTTGGGATAACGTCCCGCCTTGTAGTTCTCAATCACCGTGCCGTAGCGCTCTACCGCCCCTTTGACGGCGGTGTCCCAGGAGATATAGATGTCCCGCTGCGCTCCCTCGCCGATTTCCTTCATTTTCCCGGGGTTTCGGCAGGCTTTCTCCAGTCCGGCCGCCATGGCGTCTGCATTCTCATCGATCTGGATGCTGTTCACCGCGTCGGTCGTATCTTCCGCGGCGCAGCTGCCCGCGACAAGGACGCTGCCGAGTCCGCAGGCGGCCGCCTCCCGCACCACCAGGCCGTTGGTGTCGAAGGTGGACGGAAACAGGAAGAGATCCGCCCTGCAGTACCAGGCCCGGATTCGCGTCCGATCATGGATCGGGTCCGCAAAAAACACCTTTCCGGCGAGTCCGAGCTTTTTCGTGTAGGCAATAATCTCCTTCTTGTCGCTCCCGCCGCCGATAAACACCATACGGAAGTCGAATCCCCTGTTCGACAGTTTTTTCAGCGCGTCCAGGCTGATGCGGATGCCCTTGTACCACATCATCCGCCCGACGAACAGGAAAACCGGCACATGAGGGGGCAGGTCATAGCCTTTTGTCACTTCATCAACCAGGGTCTCCGATACCCGTCCCCGCGGGAAGTCAACCCCGTTGGGCATGACGATGTAATCGCCCCGGTAGCCGAGCTTTTTCAAGTTCTCTCCCGCGCCGTTGGAGACGGTCCAGACCTCGTCGCAGGCCGAAATGTTTTCCACCAGGATCTTCGCGGCCTCCTCCTGAAGCCGTTTGGAGCGAATCGCGTTGGCGATGTCGATGTCGAACTTGGTGTGATAGGTGAACACCAGCGGCACGTCCAGCCGGGCCCGCACCGATCGTGCCAGCATGGTGGAGGTAATCGGGCAGTGGCTGTGGATGATGTCGAAGTGCGCCTTTTCCAGCTTTGTGGTGATCTCCGGCGAAAACGGAAGTCCGGCCCGGTAGCCCACCAGTTTGGTCATGTCCACACTCGGATAGCGCACCACCGGGAAGGGGTAGACCGAGTCGTCCGCGTTCGGGTAATAAGGCGTCACCACCGTGGGCGAGCCGTAGTCCCGCGCAATGATCTGGGCGTAGTTGGTCACCGCGTTCGCCACCCCGTCGATGGCCGGCGGGAAGGAATCGTTGATGAGACAGACGTTGAGTTTTTCCATATCCGCCGTGTCTCTCATTCCGCTCTGTTCTGTCTCTTCATCAGCATGGAAGCTTTCAGGATCGCCGCCTGGGTCTTCCCGTCGGTGATTTTTCCGGAGAGGATCTCTTCCACCAGCTCTTCCATGGGGACAAACTCCACGTTCAGGAACTCATCCTCGTCAAGATGCTGCTGGCCCATGTGAAGATCCTGCACCAGATACATGGTGATTTTCTCGTCCGAGTAGGCCGGGGCGCCGTAGTAGAGTCCCATATCCGTCCAGGTATCCCCCGTGATTCCGGTCTCCTCCATCAGCTCGCGCTTTGCCGCGTGAAGGCGGTCTTCTTCTTTGCTGTCGAGCTTTCCGGCCGGAATTTCGGTGATGACCTGATCGATGGGATAACGGTACTGCCGCTCCACAACCACCTTTCCGTCCGCCGTCACCGGAACCACGCACACCGCGCCGACGTGCCGGATGACCTCGCGGATGCTCCGATGTCCGTTCGGAAGCTGCACCTGATCCCGCATGACATGCAGAATCACACCGTCAAAGATCTCTTCGCTCCCGACCTGCATTTCTCTCAGTTTTCTTTCTTCCATATGGAAAACCTCTCTGTTTCTGAATTTGAATGGTATTATTTTACCATACGCCCTGTTTTCCCGCAAGGTCGGAATCTCGTTCTTCCCGTCCCTCTCCGTGTCTTCCGCTCCGCGCCGGTGCCTCTTTTTTCTTTCCGGCGCATCCCTGTGCGCCCTCTCTTGCCCGCCGCGCAAAACTGTGATAGAATTTCCGTATTCTTCCGGATGGGAGGTGGAGAGAATGACGGATCTTGAACTGGTGCGGGAGCTTGCCCTGCGGGTCAGGGCGGAAGGCGGAACGGCCTATTTTGTCGGCGGATACGTGCGCGATCTGCTGCTCGGTCGGGAAAACAAGGACATCGACATTGAAGTGCACGGCATCAGGCCCCAGGTGCTTACCGACATTCTCTCCTCCCTCGGGGAGATGACGACGTTTGGCGAAAGCTTCGGCATTTTCGGGCTCCGCCGCTGTCGGCTGGACATCGCCATGCCCCGTTCCGAGCGGGCTGTCGGCGCCGGTCACCGGGACTTTCTCTGTACTCTTGACCCGTTCATCGGGACCTATCAGGCGGCAATCCGTCGGGATTTCACCGTGAATGCTCTGATGCAGGACATCCTGACCGGTGAGATTGTGGACCATTTCGGCGGGCGGGCCGATCTCGATGCTCATATTCTCCGGCACATGGACGACCGGCGCTTCGCCGAAGATCCCCTTCGGGTCCTGCGGGGTGCCCAGTTTGCCGCGCGCTTTGACTTTCGCCTTGCGCCGGAGACCGTCCAGGTCTGCCGGCGGATGGATCTCTCCGCCCTTCCTCCGGAACGGATCTTCGGGGAACTGGAAAAAGCCTTGATGAAGGCCGAACGGCCCTCTGTGTTTTTCCGGGAGCTTCGCCGGATGGACCAGCTGGACTTCTGGTTTCCCGAACTGAAAAAACTGATTGCAGTTCCGCAGCCGCCGCAGTATCACCCGGAGGGGGATGTCTGGGCGCACACCCTGCTGGTTCTGGATCAGGCCGCCGCCCTGCGCGAGCGGGCATCCGACCCCCTCGGTCTGATGCTGGCCGCCCTCTGTCACGATCTCGGGAAGCCCGATACCACCGGCATCGAAGCCGACGGCCGTCTCCACGCTTTCGGGCACGACGCCGCCGGGGTTGCGGTTGCCGAAACCTTTCTTTCCCGCATCTCCGGTGAGAAGAAGCGAAAAGCTTATGTAAAGAACATGGTGGAACTTCACATGCTTCCGAACATGCTGACCGCCCAGGGGGCCGGGGAAAAATCCTTCTGCCGGATGTTCGACCGCGCTGTTTCCCCCGAGGATCTTCTTCTGCTGGCAAAGGCCGACGCCCTCGGCAGCTGTGTCCCCCCGGAGACCTATGCCGCAACGGAGGCTGCACTGCTGGAACACCTGGCGGTGTTTCGTGCCCGTACGGCGGTCCCCTATGTGACAGGGGCCGATCTGATCTCCGCCGGGTTCCAGCCCGGAACCTCCTTCCACGAAGCCCTCCGTTACGCGCACCGGCTGCAGCTTGCCGGCGTTGACCGGAAAAGCACGCTCTCCCAGACGCTTGCGTTTCTGCGCGGCAGGGCGCGCTGAGCTTCGTCTGTTTTTCATCTTTGCTCTTTTCGACACTTTCTGAATTTCTTTTCAGAAAGTGTTTGCCTTTTTCTGCACTTCCGCATATAATGCACGTAATAACAGTCGTTATGAATGGTTAACGGAAGGACGGTGGCCCGTTTTATGACCATTGCCGAACTGAAACCGGGCGAGAGCGCCCGTGTCTCCCGGGTTGGCGGAGAGGGTGCCCTGCGGCAGCATTTTCTCGATATGGGTGTGATTCCCGGTGCGTCGCTGACCGTGGTGAAGCTTGCGCCCATGGGTGACCCGATGGAGCTGCGCATCCACGGATACGAACTGACCCTGAGGCTGGATGACGCCTCACGGATTGACGTTGAGCCCCTTGAAGCACTCCCCGCCCAGGAGAGCAGGCCGCCCCAGATCCGGGAATCCGAGCACCCCGGACTCGGCGAAGAGGGCCGCTTTCATCCCAAGGGAACCGGTGATCCGCTTCCGGATGATACGCTGCTCACCTTTGCTCTGGTCGGAAACCAGAACAGCGGGAAGACAACCCTGTTCAATCAGCTGACCGGCGCCAACCAGCATGTCGGAAACTTTCCCGGCGTCACGGTGGACCGCAAGGACGGCGCCATCCGCGGTCAGCCCAACACCCTGATCACCGATCTTCCGGGGATCTATTCCATGTCTCCCTATTCCAGCGAGGAGCTGGTCTCCCGGGATTTTGTTCTGAATGAAAAACCCAGGGCAATCATCAACATTGTCGACGCCACGAACATTGAGCGCAACCTCTACCTCACCATGCAGCTTCTGGAAATGGAGACGCCGATGGTGGTGGCCCTGAACATGATGGACGAAGTCACCGGCAACGGCGGCGTTGTCAAGGTCAACGAGATGGAAGCCATGCTGGGGGTCCCCGTGGTTCCGATCTCTGCCGCCAAAAACCAGGGCGTGGACGAGCTCGTCCGGCATGCGGTCCATATCGCCCGCTACCGGGAAAAGCCCCTGCGCCAGGACTTCTGCGGTCCCGAGGATCAGGGCGGCGCGGTCCATCGCTGTCTGCATGCGGTCGTTCACCTGATTGAGGACCACGCCAAGCGTGCCGGAATCCCGGTCCGCTTTGCGGCCAGCAAGCTCATTGAGGGCGACCGGCGGATCCTGGAACAGCTGGAACTGGATGCAAACGAGTCCGAGATGCTGGAGCATATCGCCCTGCAGATGGAGAACGAGCGCGGCCTTGACCGCTGTGCGGCCATGGCGGATATGCGTTTCGCGTTTATCAACAAAGTCTGCGCCGCTTGTGTTGTCAAGCCCCGCGAAAGCCGTGAACATCTGCGCAGCCAGCGGCTTGACCGCCTGCTCACCGGCAAATACACCGCCATTCCCCTTTTCGTTGTCATCATGGCGCTGGTCTTTTACCTCACCTTCGGCGTAATCGGAGCCTGGCTGCAGGATCTCCTCGCCGCCGGAATCGGCTGGCTCACTGACCTGACCGACACGGCGCTGGCTGCGGCGCATGTCAATCCCGCCCTGCGCGGTCTGGTCGTCGGCGGCATCTTTGAAGGGGTCGGAAGTGTGCTGAGCTTTCTGCCCATCATCGTAACGCTTTTCTTCTTCCTCTCGCTGCTGGAGGACAGCGGCTACATTGCCCGCGTCGCCTTCTTCATGGACAAGCTTCTGCGAAGGATCGGCCTCTCCGGCCGCAGCATCGTCCCGATGCTCATCGGCTTCGGCTGCACGGTGCCGGCGGTCATGTCCACCCGCACCCTTCCCAGCGAGCGTGACCGCAAAATGACGATCCTGCTGACCCCGTTCATGAGCTGCACCGCAAAGCTCCCGATCTATGCCTTTTTTGTCAGCGCCTTCTTCCCGGCCTACGGCTGGCAGGTGATGACCGGCCTCTATCTTCTCGGCATTCTGATCGGGATTCTGGTTGCCCTGCTTTTTAAGAACACGCTTTTCCGCGGGGAAGCGGTTCCCTTCGTGATGGAGCTTCCGAACTACCGTCTCCCCAGTGCGCGCAACGTTCTCCAGCTGCTCTGGGAGAAGGCCAAGGATTTCCTGCAGCGTGCCTTTTCCGTGATTCTGATCGCCACCATCGTGGTCTGGTTCCTGAAGAGCTTTGATCTCCACTTCAATTTCGTCGCGGACTCCCAGCAGAGTATCCTCGCTATGGTGGCCGGATGGGTTGCTCCGCTCCTGCGTCCCATCGGGCTGGGGGACTGGCGGATCTGCACCTCGCTCATCAGCGGCTTTATGGCCAAGGAGAGCGTCGTGAGCGTCATGAAGGTTCTCTTTGCCTCCTGTGTGAACGCTGTCCTGCCGCCTCTTGCCGCCGCGTCCATGCTCGTCTTCAGCCTGCTCTATACGCCCTGTGTCGCCGCCATCGCCGCCATCCGGCGGGAGCTTGGCCGCGGCTGGGCTGTCGGCGTTGTCCTCTGGCAGTGCGCCATTGCCTGGCTTGCCGCACTGCTGGTGCGTCTGATCGGCCTTCTGCTCGGCCTCGGCTGAGCCGTTAATAGTAAAAAAGAACGATAAAAGGATGTGACTTATGAGTCAGAGAACATTTCGTAATGAATCCAGAGACGACTACCTGGAAGCCATTCTGATTATCCGCCAGAAAAAAGGCTTCTGTCGCTCGACGGATATTGCCTCCTGGCTTGGGATTTCCAGGCCTTCGGTCAGCGTAGAGCTCGGCAAGCTCGCCGAGCTGGGACTGATCCGAATGGACGAGGATAAAATGCTTCATCTCACGGATGAGGGCTTTGCTCTTGCCGACTCCACCTATGCCAAACACGTGTACCTCAAGCGCTTCCTCATGTCTGTCGGCGTGGACGAGGCGGTCGCCGAGAAGGAAGCCTGTTCCATGGAGCACGCTCTCAGCAATGACTCTTTTGAGAAGATTCTCGCCCGCTATCCTTCCGGCGCTCCGGAAGCCTGACTGCATCCGAAACAGATCCAAAAAGAGAAAAAACTTCCTGCCGTCCCGAAAGGGAGGCAGGAAGTTTCTGTTTTTTTGGATTATCGGACAAATTCGATGCTGTCGTCGGTCATGCTGGCGATCCGCGCCAGGGACTCCACGCGCATGCCCTCCCGGCGCATCTCGTCTCCGCCGCCCTGAAAGGCCTTCTCGATGGCGATCCCGGCGCCGGCCACCGTGCCGCCCGCCAGTTCCACCAGGGCCTTGAGCCCCTTGAGCGCCGCACCCGTGGCCAGGAAGTCGTCGATGATCAGGACCTTGTCCTCCGGTCCGAGATACTGTTTGGACACAACCACCGTGTTCGTGTTTCCGTGGGTAAAGGACTCCACCTCCACCGACCAGACATCGTCGGAGATGTTCTTCGACTTGCTTTTCTTTGCAAATACCAGCGGGCAGCCGAACACATAGGCCACCATGCAGGCCATGGCGATGCCCGACGCTTCGATGGTCAGAATCTTGTTGATCTCCGTCCCCTCATAGAGCCGCTTCAGCTCCATCGCCATGTCATAGCTCAGCTGCGGGTCGATCCGGTGGTTCAGGAACCCGTCCACCTTCAGGATGCCGCCCGGACGGATCTCTCCCTCTGTCAGAATACGTTTCTCCAGCGCTTCCATGTGTTCCCCTCCGTTTTTATCAGATAATGACGAAAAGTCTGCCGTGAATCTGCGATTTTCCCTCGGAAGTCGAAAAAGTCCGCCGCGGATCTGCGTCGCTTTCTCATCCCCGCCCGGAGGGCGGGGATATTGTTTTCCCTCAGAAACCGAAAAAGCCCGTCGCGGATCAACTACGACAGGCTTCATCGGGTAATGTTCAATTACACAGCGCGGGTGACCTTTCCGCTGCGCAGGCAGCGAGTGCAGACGTAAACATGCTTGGGCGTTCCGTCTACGATGGCCTTGACGCGCTTCACATTCGGCTTCCAAGTACGGTTGGAGCGTCTATGAGAGTGGCTGACCTGAATGCCGAAAGCCACATCCTTTTCACAGAACTGGCACTTTGCCATAGCTGAAGCACCTCCTTGCTTGTGTTAGCTGAAAGACAGCTTGTATATAATAGCAGAACAGAGACAGAAAAGCAAGCTCTTTTTTGCGGATTTCTTTACTTTTTACGCCCGGGTGCGTGTAAAATTATACTTGCCAAATACTCCGGTGAATTCTATAATAGAGAAAATAACAAAATCATGACATGCAGACAGGAGGTTTTCTCATGCCGAGCAAGTATACCATCCCTCTGAAAACCGTTGTAAAGGATATGAATCTTCAGCCGCTCCATCTCTCCAAAGACTACGAAACCGCTGTTCTGACCATGGCCGATGTCAACCGGCCTGCGATGCAGCTGACCGGATTCTACGACTACTTTGACCCCAAGCGCATGCAGGCGATCGGCATGGTCGAATCGACCTATCTCAACACCCTCAGTCATGAGGAGCGGCTGGTGGCCTTTGACCGCTTCATGGCCTACGATATCGCTGCGCTCGTTATCTGCCACAAGTGTGAACCTTTCCCGGAATGCCTCGAGATGGCGGAAAAATATGACCGCAATGTTTTCTACACGCCTTCGGACACTTCCGATTTCCAGGCCAGAGTGATCTTCCTGCTCCATGACTATCTCGCCCCGCGACTCACAACCCACGGTGTTCTGGTCGACATCTACGGCGAGGGCGTCCTTCTGATGGGGGACAGCGGCATCGGCAAGAGCGAGACCGCCCTTGAGCTCATCAAGCGCGGCCACCGTCTGGTTGCCGACGACGCGGTGGAAATCAAGCTCATCGGCGAAAACATGCTGATCGGCTCCGCACCGGAGATCATCCGCTACTATATGGAACTGCGCGGCATCGGGGTTATCAATGTCCGGCATATTTACGGTGTCGGCGCAGTGCTCCCCCACACCGGCATTGACCTCGTGGTACGCATGGAGCACTGGGTAGACGGAAAGGCCTATGACCGTCTCGGGCTCGAGAGCGAAACGGAAGAGATTCTCGGGGTCAAGCTTCCCCGGGTCACGATCCCTGTCACTCCCGGGCGAAATCTCGCTGTCATTCTGGAGCTCGCCGCCATGAACAACCGCCAGAAAAAAATGGGCTACAACGCTGCGGAGATGCTGACCGCCGCCCATGATTTTGCCATTGACAACGGTGCATTCTGATCTGCATTTCAATACGCCTTCTAAGGAGAGTAAATGGAAAACCTCGAACAAGCCATCCTGGCTGTCAAAGAACAGTTTCCGGGCATGAAACTGCTGGAGAACGAGCCTATGAAGGCCCACTCCTCCTTCCGCATCGGCGGACCGGTCCGTGCACTTGCCGCCCCTTCGGACGTTACCAGCCTCACGAAACTCTGTGACATTCTCAAGCAGCATCACATCGCCCCGTTCATTCTGGGCAACGGAACCAATATTCTTTTCCCCGACGAGGGGCTGAACGATCTGTTTATCATCAACACAGAAAAGCTCCAGAAGCTCTTCCTGCTGCCGGACGGCTCCGTCTATGCTGAAGCGGGTGTGTCTCTCGCGCGTCTGGCCGCCTTCGCCCAGGAAAACGGGCTGACGGGTCTCGAATTTGCCGGGGGCATCCCCGGAACGCTGGGCGGCGGCTGCATCATGAACGCCGGCGCCTACGGCGGTGAGCTCAAGGATGTCGTCGAGAGCGTCGTCTTCCTCTATATTCCCGACCAGAGTCTCTACGAGCTGCCGAACGCCGACTGCGCCTTCGGCTACCGCCAGAGCTATTTTCAGAAAACCCCGGGCTGCATTGTTCTCAGCGCCGTGCTTCACCTGGCCCAGGACGATCCCCAGGCCATCTCGGCCCGCATGCAGGAACTTGGCGAGAAGCGCCGCTCCAAGCAGCCGCTGGATCTCCCCTCCGCAGGCAGTGCCTTCCGCCGTCCGGAGGGCCACTATGCCGCCGCCCTCATCGAGGAAGCCGGCCTGAAGGGCTATACCGTCGGCGGGGCCCAGGTCTCGGAAAAGCATGCCGGATTTGTTGTCAACCGCGGCGACGCAACTTCTCACGATGTCTACGATCTGATGATGCATGTGCGCAACACCGTGTATCGCCAAAGCGGTGTCTTTCTCGAACCCGAAATCATGATTCTTCCCCCGGACTACCGTCTGGAGGACAACGGACCGCAGGTCTCCCGCAACCGCATTTCCGCCGGATCGGAGCCTGCCCGGGAATAGGAGCGTCTGATGGAATTTCTTATCATCACCGGTCTCTCCGGTGCGGGCAAGACCCGTGCCGCGGACGTACTGGAGGATCTGGATTATTACTGCGTCGACAATCTGCCCGTCGCCCTGATGACGCGCTTTGCCGAGCTCTGTCTGGACACCCGCGGCCGATATGAGAAGGTCGCCCTGGTCACCGACATCCGGGACCGGGAGGGCTTCGGCGAACTGCCGAACACCATCGAGGAACTGCGCAAAATGGACTGCGACGTGCGCATCCTCTACATGGACGCGGACGTGCCGACCCTCGTCCGGCGCTACAAGGAATCCCGCCGTCCCCATCCCCTGGCGGAAAAGGGCATGAGCACCGAAGAAGCGGTCCACAAGGAAGAAGAACTCCTCGCGCCCATCAAGCGCAGCGCGGACTATGTGGTAAACAGCTCTTCCATGACCCTCGGCGTTTTGCAGAACCGCCTCTTCTCTCTTTTCGCCGAAGAGGGCCGCAAGCGCGGTCTTGACGTCACCGTGATGTCCTTCGGCTTCAAGCACGGGATCCCGCTGGATGCGGATCTGGTTTTTGACGCCCGTTTTCTCCCCAACCCCTTCTATGTGGACGAGCTTCGTCCGCTCTCCGGTCTTGACCGTCCCGTGGCGGAGTTTGTCTTTTCCCACCCCCAGACCCGCAGCTTTCTGGAGAAGCTTGAGGACATGATCTCCTTCCTTCTCCCCTACTATATTGAAGAGGGCAAGCTCACCCTCACCATTGCCATCGGCTGCACCGGCGGCCGTCACCGCAGCGTCGCCCTCGCTTCGGCGCTGCACAAGCACCTGGTCGCCAACAATGTGAGCTCTGTCAACATCAACCGGGATATCGACAAGTAAGGAGCCCGCCATGTCCTTTTCCTCCGAAACCAAGGCAGAGCTCTGTGACAGCCGCCTTGACAAGCGCAGTCTGGCACTCGCCGAATGCTACGGCGTCCTGCTCTACTGCAACACCTTCCGCACCTCCGAGATTCGGATTATTACCGCCTCCGCGCCCTTTGCCGAGCGCCTTCCGCGGCTGTTCAAGAAAGCCTTTGCCTTCGGCTTTGACCAGCTCCCTCCGGAGGACGCCCTGGGCAAGCGCAGCTTCTGCATCCTCGATCCCGAAAAAATCACCCACATTCTCGAGAGCTTCGGCGGCGACGCCGGCGGCCCCATCTCCCATCACATCAATCTCGGCATTCTCGAAGATCCCGGCTGCAGCGAAGCCTTTGTCAAGGGGGCCTTTCTGGCCGGAGGCAGCGTGACCGATCCCGAAAAGCGTTTTCATCTCGAGCTCGCCACCAGTCACCACAGCGTCAGCCGCGAGCTTCGCGCGATGCTGCTGGAGATGGACCTGGAGCCGAAGGAGGCCGAGCGCGGCGCGCATTCCCTGCTCTACTTCAAAAAGGCGGATCAGATTTCCGACTTTCTCGCCCGCATCGGCGCCCATGTGGCGGCCATGAACATTCTGACCGCCAAAGTCGACAAGGAGATGCGCAACACCGTCACCCGGCAGATCAACTGTGACTCTGCCAACGCCGACAAGACCGTTTCCGCCGCCATGCGCCAGAACGAGGCCATCCGCCGTCTCATCAAGCGTGACGGGCTGGACGGGCTGCCCGAGGCATTGCGCGACGCGGCGCTTCTGCGTCTGGCAAACCCCGAGGCCAGCCTCGCCGATCTCGCCCTGCTCTCCAATCCCCCTGTCACCAAGAGCTGTCTGTCCCACCGTCTGAACAAAATCATCCTTCTCGCCGGAGAGGAGCAGCCATGAGCTTTGTCCACCTTCATGTCCATACCGAATACTCGCTGCTGGACGGCTTCTGCCGCATCGACCGCATTGCCCAGAAAGCCAAGTCCCTCGGCCAGAGTTCCATAGCCATCACCGACCATGGCGTCATGTACGGCGCCGTGGCGTTTTATCGCGCCTGCCTGAAGGAGGGCATTCACCCCATCATCGGCTGTGAGGTCTATGTGGCGCCGCGCACCCGCTTTCAGAAGGAGCACGGTCTTGACAGCAACTATTCCCACCTGATCCTGCTCTGCAAGGATGAGACCGGCTACCGGAACCTCTGCGCTCTGGTCAGCGCCGGCTTCACCGAGGGCTTCTATGTAAAGCCGCGCATCGACTGGGAACTGCTCAGCGCCCACGCAGAGGGCCTCATCTGTCTCTCCGGCTGTCTCGCCGGGGAAATTCCCCAGGCCATTTTAAACGGGAATACCGCCCGGGCCAGAGACCGCGCTCTGAAGCTGCGGGAGCTCTTCGGCGAGGACTTCTTTCTTGAGATCCAGAACCACGGCATCCCCGAGGAACAGCGCGTCACCGAGGGTCTCGTCGCCCTCAGCCGGGAGACCGGCATCCCTCTCGTCATGACCAACGACGCCCATTATCTTGAGAAGTCCGATGCCTATTATCAGGACGTGCTCATGTGCATCCAGACCGGAAAAACCGTCGACGAGCCCAACCGCATGCGCTTCGAGACCCAGGAATTCTACCTGAAGAGCGAAGCGGAGATGCGCAGTCTTTTCCCTGGTCTTGCCGAGGCCGCGGACAATACAAACCTCATCGCCGACCGCTGCCATTACGATTTCGAATTCGGCCACTACCACCTGCCCCGTTTCCGCCTGCCGGAGGGCGAGACCGACAGCGCCGCCTACCTGCGCAAGCTCTGTGAGCGCGGCTTTGCCGTCCGCTATCCCGACCGTCCGGAAGTCCACGCCCAGCTGGATTATGAGCTCGGCATCATCGAGAAGATGGGGTTTGTGGATTATTTTCTCATTGTCTCGGACTTCATCGGCTATGCCAAGCGCAACGGCATCCCCGTCGGTCCCGGCCGCGGCAGCGCCGCCGGCAGCGTGGTCTCCTACTGTCTCTACATCACCGATGTCGACCCTATCAAGTATTCTCTGTTCTTTGAGCGTTTCCTGAATCCGGAGCGCGTCTCCATGCCGGATATCGACGTCGACTTCTGTGTCAACCGCCGCGGCGAGGTCATCGACTACGTCAACCGCTTCTACGGCGAGGACCACGTCGCCCAGATCGTCACCTTCGGCACCATGGCCGCCCGCGCGGCGATCCGCGATGTGGGCCGTGTCCTGAACATCAGCTACGCCGAGACCGACGCCGTCGCCAAACAGGTCCCCACCGCCCTCAACATGACCCTGGATGAGGCGCTGAAGCTCTCCAGGCCCCTGAAAGAATTCTACGACTCCAACGAGAAGCTCCGTACCCTCATCGACGTGGCCCGGGCGCTGGAAGGCATGCCCCGGCATGCCTCGACCCACGCCGCCGGTGTCGTGATTACCGAGCGTCCCGTAAAAGACTACGTTCCCCTGGCAAAGAACGACGAGTCCGTGGTGTGCCAGTACCAGATGACCACCCTGGAGGAACTGGGCCTGCTGAAGATGGACTTTCTCGGTCTGCGAAACCTCACCGTTCTGGAGGACGCCGCCCGCCTGGTCCGCCAGAAGGAACCCGGCTTCCGGGTAGAGGACGTGCCGGAGGACGACCCCACGGTTTTCGAGATGCTTTCCGCCGGACAGACCATGGGTGTTTTCCAGATGGAAAGCGCCGGCATGACCGGCGTCTGTGTCCAGCTGCGTCCGAAGAGCATTGAGGACATCACCGCCATTGTCGCCCTTTACCGTCCGGGTCCCATGGACAGCATCCCGCGCTTCATCGAATGCTCCCAGCACCCCGAACATGTCACCTATAAGCACCCTCTGCTCCGTCCGATTCTTGAAGTCACCTACGGCTGCATCGTCTACCAGGAACAGGTCATCGAGATTTTCCGTCAGCTGGCCGGCTTCTCCCTCGGTCAGGCCGATATGATCCGACGTGCCATGAGCAAGAAAAAGCACGCCGTCATCGATGCCGAGCGCGTCGCCTTCGTCCACGGTGATCCGAAGCGCGGAATTGCCGGCGCGGTGGCAAACGGGGTCCCCGAGGCGGTGGCAAACAGCATCTATGACGAGATCCTGGATTTTGCCAGCTACGCCTTCAACAAAGCCCACGCCGTGTGCTATGCCATTGTGGCCTACCGCACCGCGTATATGAAGAAGCACTATCCCGGCGAGTATATGGCCGCGCTGCTCTCCTCTGTTCTTGACAACGGTCAGAAGATTTCCGAGTATACCGCCGAATGCCGCGAACTCGGTCTTTCCCTGCTGCCGCCCGATGTAAATGAATCCCAGTCCGGCTTCTCCGTATCCGGCGGGAACATTCGCTTCGGTCTCGCCGCCATCAAGGGCATCGGCCGCAGCGCTGTCGCCCAGCTGGAGGCGGAGCGTCGGGTGAGCGGTCCCTTCCGCAGTTTTGAAGACTTTCTCCGCCGTATGAACGGCAAGGATTTTAACCGCCGCGCCGTCGAAAACCTGATCCGCGCCGGGGGCTTCGACTCCTTCGGCTATAAACGCAAGGCCCTGGTCTCGGTCGCCGGCAGCATGATCGACAGCATCAGCCGGGAGACCCGGGACAACATCTCCGGACAGATGGATCTGTTCGGCTCCTGGGAAGAGGACGAGTCGCAGTCCGGTTCAAAGCAGGACAGTCTTCCGATCCCGGATGTCCAGGAATACAGCCCCCGTGAACGCATGGCGATGGAAAAGGAGATGACCGGCCTCTATCTGAGCGGGCATCCCATGGACGAGTACCGTGACGCGGTCCGCCGGACCGGCGCCGTTCCCATCGGCGCCATCATGAACGACTTTTCCTCCGAGGAAGGTCCGCAGCGCTTTTCTGATAACCAGCCTGTCGTGGTTGCCGGCGTCATTGATTCCCACCGGACCCGCACCACCAAGAACAATTCTCTCATGTGCTATGTCCAGCTCGAGGATGACAGCGGCACCATGGAGCTGATCGTCTTTCAGAAGGCCCTGGATCTCTGCGGCGCCTACATCGTCGACAACCAGGCCGTCCTTGTCCGCGGAAAGATCTCCGTCCGGGACGAGAAGGAGGCCCAGATCATGGTCGACTCCATCCGTCCTCTTTCTGACCTGAACACCACCGGTAGGATGCAGCCCTCCGAAACTTTGGCTGCGGGGCCGGCTTCCTCATCCGCTCTGCCTGGCCGCCCCGCTGGTGCTGCGCAGGCTCAGAAGCTTTATAT
>JAGAFT010000160.1 GCA_017627975.1 Oscillospiraceae bacterium | reverse complement strand
GGAGCCGCCTTCTTCACCGGGGCCTTCTTGATGTAGGTACCGCGGACGATCAGTGCTTCTTCGCCCTCTTCAAACGTATCGGCATGGTAATAATCCGCCACCATGTGATAGTCGTCACTCAGCTCGATGGCACCGTGGGTGCAGAAGCTGGCACAGTGAGAGCAGAAGGTGCAGGAGCCGAGGTAGAACTGGCGGGTAATGCGCTCGCCCTCTTCACAGGGTTCCGAGGTGTGGGTGATCGCCTGACCGGCACAGACGCGCTCGCACATGTTGCAGCTGATGCACTTGTCCGGATGGAAGACGATCCTGCCGCGATAGTTCGGCTTGGCCGGGCTCGGCGCCGCTGGGAATGCCATGGTGCTGGGCTTGGAGAAGAGCTGGGCCAGAGCTTCTTTCACAAACGGGAAATCCATTACTTCTGACCCCCTTTCTTATTCTGCCGTTTCTCCATGAGGATCTTGGTCGCCGTGGCGAGACCCTCGATGACGGCTTCGGGCTTCGGCGTGCAGCCGGCGACATCCACGTCGACGTGCACGTACTTGCTCAGCGGGCCGCAGACCGAATAGCTGCCGCGGAAGACGTTGCCGCTCTGCGGGCAGGAGCCCATCGTCACGATGCAGCGCGGTTCCGGAACCTGGGAGATGGCACGCAGCACACGGGGAAGGGACTGCTTGGTGATCGGTCCTGTGACCACGACGATGTCCGCCTGACGCGGGGATCCGGCCAGTTTGAAGCCGAGACGCTCTGCGTCATAGCGCGGGGTCAGAACTGCGACGAGCTCAATGTCGCAGCCGTTGCAGGAGCCGGCGTTGATGTGGAACAGCCACGGGGATTTCCCCATGCTCTCGGTAATCAGTTTATCAAACATATGCCCACTCCTTTCTTACAGTCCGTACCAGGCCATCACCAGGCTGATCAGGGCAAGGCCGGTGACCACGGTCCAGTAGTACTTGAAGAGCTGCTCAATGCGCAGCCTTGCGGTCACCGCGTGTACAAAGGAGATGCACACCGCGACCAGCACCGTGCACAGCAGGAAGAGAATGATGATCTCGATCAGGAAGCAGAAGGCTCCGCCGATCGCGGAGGTCATCATTGCCCGTTCGATCCCGCCGCCGATGCCGCCGAGGAACAGCGCCACGAAGAGCGTCGTCATCGTGAGCAGCTTCACGGCATGGCTGAGCTTGTAGACCGCCAGGGGCTTGCCGCTGTACTCGGCGAGCATGCCTTCGCAGATCTCGGTCTCGGCTTCCGCCGCGTCGAAGGGGTGGCTGCCCGTCTCACCGGGGATGATGAGAAGCATTGCCACGGCCGCGGGGATCATGCTGAGCCTGGTGATGAGGCTGCCATGGGTCAGCTGATAGTTCACGATGTCGGTGAGGCTGAAGCAGAGTCCGGTGCCCATGGCGTTGCCGACCACCTTCGCGACCGACAGCAGCACCAGCACCAGCGGCAGCTCCACCGCGAGGATCGTCACCATCTCACGGGAGAGGCCGACCCCGGAATAGGGAGAGCCGGAGGAGGCCGCGCCGAGGATCACCGACAGCGCCGGGATCAGCAGCAGGTAGAGAATGGCGATCACATCCGCCACGCCGTGGAAGGCGTTGAAGGAGAAGACCGGGATAAAGAGCTGCAGCACCACCTGGGCCGCGAGGCCCACCAGCGGCGCAAGGAGAAACACGGTCCGGTTCGCCGTCACGGGGATGATTGTCTCCTTGCCCAGGAGCTTGAAGAAATCATAGAACGGCTGCAGGACAGGAGGACCGACACGCTTCTGCATCCGGGCGACCAGCTTGCGGTCAATGCCGCAGAGCAGCAGGCCGGACAGGAAGCAGAACAGGAATCCCGGGAAGATCAGGATATAGGCCAGATACTTGAGGCCTTCAAGAATGATACTCATATTCCCGCCTCCCTTACAGAATGATCATCGCATAGAGCATCGCCAGGGCCAGAGCGATCACACCCCAGAGGGCGTAGTCGTTCACAATACCGCTGTGCAGCTCATGCATAAAGCTGAAGTAGTGACGCCAGTTATGCTTGAAGCCCCAGAAGAGGTCGTCGCCGCCCACCTGGGAATAGACGCTCTCTTCACCGCCGAAGAACAGCTCGTTCTTCGCTTCGGCAAGCGCCCCGCTTCCGAAACGGGGACCGGCCTTGGCTGCCGCCGCTTCGGCGACTGCCGCGGTCCTGGCCAGCTCGGAAACCCGGTCATACTTGGAGCTCACCGCGACGATCGCCACGGCAAGCAGCATGATCATCAGCAGGCAGAGCCAGGAAATCGGGCTCCAGACGCCGGCCGCCTGGAAGCTGACCGGAAGGGTATCCGTCAGGCCGAAGCCCTGTGCATAGCCGGTGCCCATCATGGCGTTGATATAGGCGTTGGCGCCGAAGACGGCACGGGCAGCGGGCTCGGTCAGATAGGTGGTGACGAAGCCCGGGAAGAGACCCGTCAGGATGCAGAGCAGGGCCAGGATGCCCATGGCCAGACGCATGCCGACGGAAACTTCTTCGACGTTTTCATACTCCTTCGGAAGCTGTCCGAAGAAGACGGACTGGGTAACCTTCACGAAGGAGGCCAGGGTCAGGGTACTGGTGACCAGGGCCACAATCGTGCACATCAGGAAGCCGATGTTGCCGCTCTCGACCGCCTTCTGATAGGTGGCCTGATAGATCAGCCACTTGGAGGCAAAGCCGTTGAACGGCGGGACGCCGCTGATGGAGAAGGCGCCGACCAGGAAGAGGATCGTGGTATGGGGCATCTTCTTGGACAGGCCGCCCAGCTTTCCGAGGTCGGTGGTGCCCGTCTCATGCAGGACCGCACCGGCGCAAAGGAACAGCAGGCCCTTGAAGAGCGTGTGGTTCATGGCGTGGTAAAGGCCGGAGGAAACGCCCAGCGCGGTGGCAAGGCCGGCGGCCGTCAGGACATAGCCGATCTGGGAGATGGAGTGGAAGGCCAGCAGACGCTTGAAGTCGTGCTGGGCCAGGGCCATCGTCACGCAGACGAACATGCTGACCGAGCCGAGGAAAACCAGCCAGAACTGGACCGTACCGAGGTTCATGACGCGGAAGAGAATGTAGGTCAGACGGATGATACCGTAGAGGCCGCTCTTGGTCAGAACACCGGAGATCAGCACCGACACCGGAGCCGGGGCCGCGCCGTGGGCATCCGCCGCCAGCGGATGGAACGGGACGATAAAGGCCTTGGTGCAGAAGCCGATGAAGAGCATCGCATAGGCGATGATCGTCGCCCGGTTCAGATGTCCGGGCAGGAAGGCCGCCAGCTGAGCGAAGTTCAGGGTGTGTGCCTGGGCATAGAGCATGATGGTGCCGGCCAGGATGCAGCTTGAACCGATGCAGCCGACCACCAGGTACTTGAACGCCGCTTCCAGCGCGCCGTTGGCGGTGTTGCGGAAGGCGGTGAGCGCCACCGCGGCGAAGGTCAGGATCTCGATCATGATGAACATGTTGAACAGATCGCCCGAGAGCACGAAGCCCATTACGCCGCCGCAGAGCATCAGGAACAGGGTGTAGTACTGCGGTTCATTGTCGTCATGGCTCATATAGCTGAAGGAATAGAGCATGGCGACGAAAACCGCCGTCGCAATCAGAAGGCCGAAGAACAGGCCCATTGCGTCCACTTCCAGGGCAATGCCGATGGCATAGCCGCCGGCGGGGACGCGGTTGCCCATCCAGTAGGCGATGACGTCAGAGCCCAGCATGATGGGCTTGACCAGCGCGGCCAGCAGGCAGAGCGGCGTGGCCGTGGCAAGGAAGCCGAAGACGTTGCGCAGGGCGCGGTTCTTGCCGAAGATGACAATCAGGAACGCGCCGAGGAAATACGCCATGATCGCACAGATCGGGAAGTGTTGGATACTCATCCTCTCAGCCTCCTTATCTGTGTGGTATCGGTGGTGCCGTACATCTCACGGATCTTGATCACCAGGGCAAGGCTCATGGCCGTGGTGCAGGCGCCGATGACGATGCTGGTCAGGGTGAGCGCCTGGGGGATCGGATCCACGAAGAAGCTCTCCGGACGCAGCTCGCCGAAGCTGTAGATCGGGGCGGTGCCGCCGGGGTTGAAGCCGATGGAGATGATCAGTAGATTTACACCGTAGTCCATGATCGAAAGTCCGATCACGGATTTCAGCAGGTCATGCTTGGTCACAATGCAGTACAGGCCAAGCGTGATCAGAAAGAATGAGGCCAGATAGTTTATCAAAATCATTCAGCTCACCTCATTTCTCAGTTTTTCTGGTTCACGATGCCGAGCATCAGCAGCGTGATGGAGCCGATACCGGTCATGACCTTAATGCCGACAACAAGGTTCATCCAGAAGATGGTGCCCGAGCTGTACAGGTCGCCGATGTTGCCGTGCGTGTAGAGGATGTTCTCACAGAACTGGGCGCCGGCGGCGATGCCCATCATGGCCAGTGCCACATAGGCCACCGAAGCCACGCCCTCTGTATCGTGCAGGAGATTGAAGCTGATCGCTTTGGCGGTGGCCTGATAGCCGTTGGCAAAGTAAATCATCAGGAACACACCGACGATCAGCACGCCGCCCTGGAAGCCGCCGCCGGGAGACAGATGGCCGTGCAGAATGATGTAGCACATATAGACCATCGTCAGGGGGAAGACAAGGTTCAGGCTGTGCCCGACCACGTGGCGGATCTGAATGTTTTCATTCTTCATCCTTTGTCTCCTCCTTTCCGGCTTTCTTGGTAAAGAGGATGACCGCGGAACCGGCCACGGCCGTAATCAGGATAAAGGCTTCGCCCATGGTGTCGTAACCACGGAAGTCGAAGACGATGGAGGTCACGTCGTTGACCGCATGGCTTTTCGCCAGGTTCTGCTGGACGATGACCGCCGCCGCACCGTCTGCCGTGCTGTCGTCGTAGGCTTCCGGATTCTCCTGCAGCACCGCCACCGGTACCGTGGCGTTCTGTCCCTCATAGGTGCGGGGCATGGCCGCCATCTGAACTGCCGCCGTGATTCCCGCAAACAGGATCATTGCGAGCGAAACAAAGGTCAGAAACTTCTTCATTTATCGTCCCCTCCCCGAATCTTTTTCAGAGCGACGATGAAGATCAGCGGGGTCAGCGCCGCGCCGACGGCCGCCTCGGAGATCGCCACGTCCGGCGCATGCATCAGCAGGAACGCCGCAGCCGCGAAGAGGCCGGTCACGCCGAGGGAAATCACCGCGCTCAGGAGTTTTTCGAAGTGGACAGCCATCACGGCGGAAACCACCAGGCCGAGAACGATCAGGATGTCCAGGATCATCATCACATTACTCATCGAAGTCCCTCCCCAGATCGTCTGTTTCCATTTTCTTCTCCGGCCGGTAGCCATGGCTGTAGGCACCCTTGGCAATCGCATGAGAGCCGACCGGGTTGGTCACCATGATCATCAGCGCAATCACGGCGATTTTGATCGCCGCACTGGCGTTGTGCATGATCACGGCGGCATACAGCACGCCGCCGACTGCCACGCCAAGCATGCCCAGAGTGGAGATGCAGGTGGACGCCTGCATACGGCTGAAGGGATCGGGCATCTTCACAATGCCGATGGTGCCGGCACACGCAAACACCAGCCCGACCGCGATCAGGAGATCAATGATGATCCGAATCAACATTGTGGAACCTCCCTTTCCTGTCGAGATATCTGCCGACGGCGATGGTGTCGATGATGCCGAACAGGCCGCAGATCAGGGCAATGTCCAGATACACGCCTCTCCCGCTGAAGAGCGAGAAGAGAATCATCGCACAGCAGAGCAGAATGTCCGCGTTATCCGCGACGATCATCCGGTCTGCAGCCGTCGGACCTTTTACCAGGCGATACACACAGATGAACGCCAGCAGAGCAAAGAATATCGCAAATATCAGCAGATCGTTCATTGCCATACCCTCCTCAGTCCTTTTTCCAGCGTTCCCTTGGTCGCCTCGCCGGCCTTCTCCGGATCGGTCTCCTTGACATCGATCCAGTGTACATAGAGGTAGTTCTGTCCATCCTCTTCCGTGGCCTCCATGGTGATGGTGCCCGGCGTCAGGGTGATGGAGTTGGAAAGCGCCGCGAGGCCGTAGTCCGATTTCATCTCCGTCGGGACCTTCACGATGCCCGGATTGATGTCCTTGCAGCCGCCGAAGCAGATCCGCGCCATGTTGAGATTGGCTTTGATGAGTTCACCGACAAAGGTGAAGCACCAGAAACCGATCATGGCGAAGAGATGCGAGGGGTTGAAGAACCAGCCGGCATCCTCCTGGATAAAGAAGCGTGCGCTGAAGAGCGCCACCAGCAGGCTCACGACCGCGCCGGCGATGATCTCCTCCACCTTGAAAGAAAAGTCCAGAAGCACCCAGAAGACAAAACAGACGATAAAGGTCGCCGCTACTGCGGGAAATTTCGTCTTTTGCAAGGTTAAGCTCCCCTTTCACTGAAAACTTACTATTCTACAATCAGGTTTTCCACATAGAATTCCCGGC
>JAGAFT010000159.1 GCA_017627975.1 Oscillospiraceae bacterium | reverse complement strand
TGTCGGGGAAACATTCAAAACATCGGCAAAATGAACAAATAACAGCTAAAATAATTCTATATTTCAAGGGGGTTACTGTCAATATAACCAAAAATCGAGAAAAAGATCAGAAAGTTCGTCTGAAACCGAAAATGCGCGAAACACGCAGTTTCGGGGAATACTGTGACTTTTGTTTTATGCAGTTTCCCTAAAAAACATACAGGAAATTTGAGTTTTTATCCTCATGCGAGAATTTTTGAAGAAAGATGAGAGTTCTGCATGGATTCTTTTCTGTTGACATTTTGGTGAAGTTGAAGTATCTTTTCTACAGATATTCCGCTTTTTCACATATAGACCTGTCTAAAAGTAACAAAAAGGAGATTGCAGCCCTATGATTATGAACTGCGCGCAGTACACCGGCCCCTGCCGCTGCGGCCGGACCCACACCCTGGAGACGAAGAAGGTCGTCGTCGACTACGGCGCCCTGGACCATTTTGAGGAGTATATGGAAGAGCTCGGCCTCACCGGCCGGCGTGCGGTGGTCTATGATACCGTCATCTACAAGCTGACCGAAGGCAAGCACGTGAAGGCCGACCAGGAGATCGTCCTGGAGTCCAAGGGCCTCTTCTCCGAAAAGGGCCTGATCGAGAACATGATGAAGCAGCTCGACCACCCCGATGTGATCGTGGCCTTCGGCGCCGGCACCATCATGGACTTCGGCCGCTACCCCGCCTACCAGCTGGGGATTCCCTTCGTCGCGGTCCCAACCCTGGCCAGCTCTGACGGCTTTACGGCGAACATCTGCTCCATCGTCATCGACGGCCAGAAGAAGTCCATCCCCATGAAGGCGCCGGAGCTGGTCGTTGCCGACCTTGACATCATCAAGGGCGCCCCCGCCCGCCTGGTGGCCAGCGGCATCAACGACATCCTGGCCAAGTACATCTCCCTGGTCGACTGGCGCATCGCGAAGATCGTGGACGGCGAGTACTACTGCCCCATGGTCGCCGAGCTTGCCGAGCATGCCCTGAAGCTGATGCAGGATGCGGCCGACAAGTACGCCGCCACCGGCGTTGCCGACCACGAGGCCATGACCATGGCCCAGATGGAAAGCGGCCTCACGATGCAGCTTCTGAACCACTCCCGCGCCGCCTCCGGGGCGGAGCATCTCATGGCCCACCTGGTGGAGATGAAGCCGCCGCGCTTTGAGAAGGCCGAGGGCATCCACGGCGAGTGCGTGGGCGTCGGCACCTTCCGCTGCTGCGAGCTGTACCACGAGCTGGCGGAGAAGACCCCGAAGGCCAAACCCTTCGAGCCGCTGACCCGCGACTGGGTGCTGGAGAAGTTCGGCGAGCGCCTCTGCGACGGCATCATGAAGGAGAACGAGAACGACGTCCTCGGCACCTTTGATCCGCAGAACATCGTCGACCACTGGGATGAGATCAAAGAGCTGATCGCGACGATCCCGCCGGTGGAGAAGATGGAGAAGCTCTACAAGGACTGCGGCTGCAAGTACCTGCCGGAGCACATCGGCATCGACCCGTCCCTGAAGGACGAGATGCTGCCCATCTCCGCGGCCATCCGCAACCGCCTGACCCTGGTGCGCATGATGCGCGTGCTGGACTTTGAATAAGCCGGCCCGGCCGTTCCGGCCCGGGCTTCGGCCGGGCGCCGGATCAAACGCTGAACCAATCATCAAAAGTAATCAAAATATAATCAAACGAACCGAATATGCTTCCCCCGCTGACCGCGGGGGAATGCGTTTTCCCGGGAAAGGGGAATGAAAATGCATCTGCCCGACGCACTGACGATCCGGGACATGTTTCTTGGAAATCTCGATCTGCAGCAGAATATCGACTTCTGCCTCCGGCTTCTGCTCGCCTGCATCTGCGGCGCTTCCATCGGCGTGGAGCGCAGCAAGCACTTCAAGGAAGCCGGCGTGCGCACGCATGTGATTGTCTGCATGGGCGCGGCCCTTGCGATGATCGTCTCGAAATACGGCTTT
>JAGAFT010000158.1 GCA_017627975.1 Oscillospiraceae bacterium | reverse complement strand
GTCAGTCGCCCTCGATCATGCGGTAGCCCACGCCGACTTCGGTAAAGATATACTGCGGTTCCGCAGGGTTTTTCTCAATCTTGCGCCGGATGTTGGCCATGTTCACCCGCAGGATCTGGTTCCCGCCTCCGTTCTGAGGTCCCCAGAGTTCCTTCATGATATAATCATAGGTCAGCACCTTGCCGGCATAGCGCGACAGCAGCGCGACGATCCGGAATTCATTCTGCGTGAGCTTCATGTTTTCTCCACGGATCAGGACCTGGTGTTTATCATAGTCCACCGTCAGATCCCCGGCCACGAAGCATCCGCCGTTTGCCTGGGTGCCGGCGCTGTTATGCGTATGCCGAAGGGCGACGCGAATCCGGGCCAGGAGCTCTGCCGCACCGAAGGGTTTCGTGATATAGTCGTCCGCACCGGTCTCCAGCGCCGACACCTTATCCTGCTCGTTTCCTCTGGCCGACACCACGATGATCGGCAGCTGGGTCCAGCTGCGCACCTTGGTGATGATCTCCGTGCCGTCCATATCCGGGAGGCCGAGGTCGAGGATCACAAGGTCCGGGCAGTGAGAGCTGATCATGGTCAGCGCCTCGCCGCCGCTCTGTGCCACCATGGCGTCATAGCCGTTGGAATTGAGGATGGCCCGGATAAAGCCGGCAATGCTCTTTTCATCCTCTACAATCATGATACGGTCACGAATTTTCAACAGAAGAACCTCCCAGCGGTAATGTGAATGAGAAACAGGCCCCGCCCTCCGGCAGATTGCGTGCCTGAATGGTGCCGCCATGTGCCTGGATGATCGTCCGGCAGGCGCTCAGTCCGATTCCGAGGCTGCGCGTATGATCGGCGTTCTGCTGCAGGCCGGAGAACGGCAGGGCCCCGTCAAAGAGATGGTTCAGACGGTTCCGCTCGATTCCGACTCCGTTGTCCTCCACGGATACCACCGCTTTCCCGTTTTCCATATAAGCCCGCACCCGGATTCCGGTGGTCGTTTTCCCGTGAAACACCGCATTATCCAGCAGATTCTGCATCACCTGCTGAATCAGCACCGGATCGATGGGCACCATCAGCACGGAGTCCGGCACCGAAACCTCTACCGCAATATCGGGGTGGCGCTTGCGGAAGGAGAGGACCGCCGCGCCGATCACTTCCTCCAGCGCTTCTTCCTGGGTATGCAGCGCGCCGACCGCACCGTCGGTGATCCTCGTAACGGAGAGGAGGTTCTCGACCATCCGGCAGAGCCAGTCCGCGTCCTCCTTGGCTCCTTCAAGCAGCTCTCTCTGCTGCTCTCTGGAGAGATACGCTTCGTTATCCAGAACGGCGGAGATGGAGCCGCTGATCCCCGTCAGAGGCGTACGCAGATCGTGGGACATTCCGCGCAGGAGATTCGCCCGTAGCTTTTCCCGTTCGTTCTCCAGACGGAGCTTTTCCTGTTGCTGGACGCGGGTCATCAGGGTGGAAATCACCACGCCCACGGCCAGCATGGTCATGAACGTCAGCGGGTAGCCGTAGGGGGTAAAGTCAATCTGCATGTACGGTGCGGTAAAGGCATAGTTTACCGCGATGACGCTGGTCAGCGCGGCCAGGATTCCGTAGAAATATCCTTCCGTCAGCAGAGACACCACCAGAACCACCAGCACAAAGATGATCGACACATGCACATCCGAGGTACTCACCTGCTGCAG
>JAGAFT010000157.1 GCA_017627975.1 Oscillospiraceae bacterium | reverse complement strand
TAGCTGAAGAGTTACGTACAACTCCTCCCACCGTGCTTTGTAGTGTGCCTCTCTCAAGCTAATTGTATCAGAAAACTGAAAATTTTGCGGCTTCAGTTTTCATTACTATTTGTGCCGGTGCCGCACCGGCATGTGGATTAGGATGTAAGCTGCTCCTCACTGTCCGTAGACACTCGGGCATATCCGGCCACCTTCCGCTTGGCGCATGAGTCTTTCGGCAGCATGGTGTGCTTCTGTATGGTGGCGGGAATCACAGTCACGTTAGCCATTGCAGGCCCTCCTTTCCAGTTCGCGCGCTCTCGCCGCGGCCTTCATCTCCGGCGTCCAAGACTTTGCCCTGGACCGGTCTTGCCAGTAGGCGTCCCGCGTTGAACCATCTTTAAAAAGAAAGACCAGACGGTTCTCCTCTTCAGCACGGATGACCGCCAGGTCTTTAAGAGAAACATCTGATGTAAGCTGATTGAGCACTGCCTCCGGGATTGCCTTGGACGCGCATGCCGCCTTCCCCTTGGTGTTGTATGTGGAGCAAATCCAGACCGGACCGGCATGGGTCACTTTGCGGCGGTACTTCTTGCCGCAGTTGGCACAGACGATCAGGCCGCTGTAGGGGTACTTGGCATTGTAGTCCTTGCCCTTCGGCGCATGCTGTGCGGACCGCCGTTCCAGTTCTTTCTGAACCTCTTCATAGGTCTCCATGCTGATGATAGCCTCATGAGACCCGGTCACATGGTATTTCGGCATCTGGCCGATGTTGGGGAGGCACTTTTTGCTGATGAAATCATCGCAGTAATACTGCTGCAGGATCATGTTTCCTGTGTAGTAGTAATTCCGCAGGATGCTGAGGACACCATTGTTCCGCCATTCATATCCCCAGATCGTGGGGATGCCGTCCGCATTGAGACCGTTGGCGATGGCGTCCACGCCCTTGCCGGAGAGGAACTCCCTGTAGATCCTCCGCACGGTCTCCGCCTCGTCAGGATGGACGACCAGCCTGCCATTTTGGAACCGGTATCCCAAACGGCTGCCGCCCCAGGGGAGCCCTTCTTCGAAATTCTTTTTCACTCGCCAGTGCATGTTCTCGCTGACGGAGCGGCTCTCCTCCTGGGCGTATGATGCCAGGATCGTCAGCATCAGTTCTCCTTCAGCCGAGAGCGTATGGATGTTCTGCTCCTCGAAGAAAACGTCTACGCCAAGCCCTTTCAGTTCACGGACGGTCGACAGGAGCGTGACCGTATTCCGTGCGAAGCGTGAGATGGATTTGGTGATCACCATCTCCACACGCCCTGCGCGGCAGTCTTCCAGGAGCCGTTGGAAGTTCTCGCGCGTATCACGGGTGCCGGTTTTCGCCTCGTCCGCATACACGCCCGCATACTCCCAATCCGGTCGCCGCTGGATCAGATCGCTGTAATAGCTGACCTGTGCGGAAAGAGAATGGTGCATCGCGTCTTTCGCAGAGGAAACGCGGGCGTAGGCCGCCACTCTCTTCCGCCTGGGCAGCACGGGCTTCTGCAGCCTGCGCTGTTCTACTGTTTTTGCCATGTTCTGCCTCCTTTGTATCAAGATGGGGTCTACACCATACATCACTCCGGAGGCCGAAAAACGCAACTGTTACGCAGCGAATATACTGCCAGAATCATAGCCGTATTTTCTGGTCAGTATTGTGCATAGTTTACGCCTGCGTTCCGGAGCCAAACGGCCCGATTTTTCCATGCTGTTCATGACCGCGAGAGCCACATGGTAGTTTATGATGCTCTCGGGAGAATAGCGGTTCTCATTCTTTTTCATCTTGTCTCTCCCTGTAAACGCTGTTCCAGTACCGGCTCCTGCACCGATCATCACAGAACAGCTTTTTCTTCTTCCCCGGCGTCTGGAGAACATACCGGCCGCAGCACTTGCAGCGCACGGTTCCTGGGACGTCCGGGTGCCTGCGGATATGGGACTTGACCGTGTTGATGCTGATCCCGGTCGCTCTGGCGATCTGCGTAGGCGTCTGCCCCTGCAGCCGCAGCGCGTTGATCGTATTAATCTGTTGTAAGCGCATGGTCCTGTTCTCCATCCCCCGGGGGCGGGTCAAATCTCTACGACCTCGGCCTTTGGGCAACGGCGCGGGGTCTCGTGCGTAAAAAAAGCGAATTCAAAAGGGTAATTAAAGCGTCCTCTCTTAAAAAGCGGGGCAGCCGGGAAGAAGTTCTGGAGAATACCGGCTGCCCCATGAGCAAACGCGGGCAAGGAGGGAAACCCGCGGCCTCAGAGGTTTATGCGGATGTGATTTGCAGCGTCTTCACTGCCTCCCGGCGAATCAGCCTCCCGTCGATGAACTCGAAAGCCAGATAGCCGATCTGCCCCTTGAGCGCGAACAGTTCACGGAGCGTCTTCACCGTCACCGGGCTGCGCTTGACGATCCAGTAGTAGCTGAAATCTCCAAAGAGGATCGGCTTAGCGCCGGACCCGGCATTCGGCATGTGTTCCGTGATCATGACGGGCTTGCCCATAATCGTATCGTCGCTGCCGCGCCAGAGGTAGTTCCCGGCGTCGTCCTTCACCTTCTTCAGTGCATGGGCGGTCTCGTCGTTCATGAGCCAGACGCCGCATTTGCGGTACTCCGGCTTCACTGAGAAGTACAGATCGATCACGCTGTCATAGGACAGGGCGGCGGACACGCCGGTCTCGGCACCAGCCTCATCGTCAAGCAGACCGACAGGCTCATTCACTCCGTTGCCGGAGATGAATGCCCGATCCTCCGCCTTGGCGAAAGCCCTGGCCAGGTGCTTCACGAGATAGCCTTCCAGATCGAAAGCTGCATCGGAAACGAAGTCCATCGGGAGGCGCAGCAGTGTGGCCAGCTTGTTTCTGCTAACCAGGATACGGGTGAAATCGTCCTCGACATTCTTGACATTGATCGATCCGGCCTCGGGCACGAACTCCGCCACATCATCGGACATGGCAGCCCAGATCTTGGTCGAGCCGCTGTAATGGGAGAGGACGGTGCCGATCTGCCGCATGACGCTTTCCCGGGCAACGGCCTTCTCATAGCTGCCGTCCATGCCGTTGGGCAACGCATAGGCGGCGGTGTCGATCACATGGCCGCCCGCCAGTTTCTGCTCTGCCAGCTTGTCGCCGCGCATAAAGTTCATGAAAGACCGCTCGTATTCCGGCTGACCGCAGTCGATCCTCAGTTTTCTGTAATCCATGATCCGCTCCTCCTCAATGCCTGTCGCAGGCCGGGCACTTGTAGAGCCCGTGGTCGTAACGGTCCATGGGTCTGCCGCAGAGCCGCAGCGTGCTGTTGCAACGTGGACAGGCGATGTCGTATTCCAGGGTGTCCTCGAAGCGGGCAGCGAACCGGGTATGGAGACGGTAGCGGTGATCATAGCCGCCGTTGCCGTCAGAGACAAGATGCTCGACCAGGCTCATATCGTACTGATCCATGATGAACTCTGCGGTGTTGCCGCAGGAAGCGGAATGGGTGTATCTCCCACTCTTGGGAGTAATAAGTCCGTATGCTTTCATTTGTAATTCTCCTTAAGATTATTTGTACAGGTATCGCACGCGTAGAGGAAATGCCGGTTTCCGTTCGTGACTGAGGATATGGGCCTGAGTACGCCGCCACAGCGCGGGCAATGGATCTTAAACCGGGATACGGTCTCTTTGGCCTGCCGCTCGGCAGAGCAGAGACGGAAGAAGTGCGGGACAATCTCCTCCAGCCAGAAGCCATGGCGGCTGCAAACAGCATCCCGGTCTGTGGCCGGGAGCATGGCCTGCTTCTCCAGCCCCTCCGTATCCATATCCACGACCGGGTAGTATCTGATCTCCTGCATCATTCCACCTGGTCTTTCACCAACTGGAAGCCCCTGCTGTTGCAAAACTCCACTGCCTCGGCAAAAGAGCGGAAGAAGACCTGAGAAAAGCCGTACACGACCTTCCATCTGAGGGGATCGGTCTCCTTGCTGTGCATGATGACGACGGGGTTCTTCTGTCGATCTGTACGCAGCTCAATGCCGTCATACCGTCGGTCACTGAAGTCCTCCGCACGCATAAGCCTGCGGGCGTCAACGTCAGGACTGACGCCGATGGGGATAAGCTTCATTATGTTTTTCTCCTTTCTCGTCTGAGGGTGAAGGTCGATGACGGTCATTTCTATAAACCCTCTTTAGAGAGATTTTGAAATGCCCCTAAAGGGACTTTTATATATAGACCGTCACCGACCGTCACCACGGTATCTGACCATCCTCATCCGCCAATGATGCAAACTCGGATTTGAGCCGCAGGCCAAAGACCTTACGGCCCTTTTTTGTGTGTTTTCTCTCAAATCCGGCGAGATCGACAGCCGCATAGAAATCCGCGGTAGAGCGGGCATACTCGCCCGTTCTCATACAGAAGCTGCGATACTCAGAGTAAAGGTCGCCGGATTTCTCACTGTAGGTATCTCCCACCTCGCAGCATTCGCACAGGAAATGGTCGAGCCAGTCGCTGTTCTCCCGGTAGAGCGCAGTCGCCGCGCGGACGCATTCCGGCTGGGAGATATGGAAGTTGGCGTCGATCACGCTTTTCGCGCCATCGATCATCCAGGCGAGGATCGCCGGGCCTGCATGGTCATAGAGGTAGTCAGCATAGTTCTTGATGTCTCCGCTCCCCTCGATCCTGGCGTTGAACGGGACCACAATCAGCCTGCGCCATGTGCCGGGATCGTTCGCGCCGACCTTCGGCAGATGATTCGTGTACAGCACCAGCGTATGAGTCGGTGTGAAGGCAAAGGGGTCCTTGTACTTCTTTTCCGCGAAGATCTCGTCTGTAGAGCAGAACTGTTTGACCAGGGACGTGTTCAGCCGCATCCCCTCTTCCAGCTCGGCAGCAATCAGCAGGCGCTTGCCCTTGGTCTCGGCCAGTTCCGGCTTGACGTTCCTTTTGCAGCCCACCGTCAGCGCATCAGCGGAGATGTTGCCGCTGTAGCTGCCGAGGACCCGGGACAGTACATTCCAGAATGTCGACTTGCCGTTCCTGCCGTCGCCATGAGCAATGATCAGGGCCTCGATATAAACGTGGCCGATGGCGGCGAGACCTGCGATCTGCTGCACATAGGACTCCAGTTCCCTGTCGCCGCAGAAGAAGGTCTGCAGTGCCGACTGCCAGATGTCCTCTCCGGCATGCCCAGGGCTGACCGAGGTGCATTTGGTAATGAAGTCCTCCGCCCGGTGCGGCTGCCTGCCATCCATGCCCTTCCGCAAATCCACAGTATAGTCCGGGGTGTTCAGCAGGAAGGTGTTGGCGTCCAGATCCCGCTGATCGATCTCGACCACGGGCCTGGCCTCCCGCAGCGCGGCAACCTGGTATTTGGAGTCCCGGCGCTGCAGGACGAACTTCTTATACGACAGCGCGCCCTGATGGGCATACAGCGCGGCTTTCTGCTGCTCCGTCATGAATTCCAGGGCGTCCTTGCCGTGTGCGGCCATGACCGCATTCGCGCCGGTGCTCTCCATCAGATCTTCGGTGCGCGCTACCTCGGTCTCCGCCTCGGCAAGCTGGGCGTCGGTGAACTGCTGCATGGCGGCTTGGGATCGCGGCTTGGACTCCTGCCAGCAGATCCCGTCATAGACGATATAGTCCGTGGCCGGAGAATACCGGACATAGTCCCGGCAGTGCTTGGCAAAAGCATAGGCCTGTCCGACGTCGGAATAGTCGTCCGGCTTAAGAGGGGTAGGATCGTTATATTGCTCCGGCGGCACATAACCAGGCTGGGCGGCGACCTTCTTTCCAAAGTTGACCGCGCTCTTCCAGATGGCCTTCAGCTCATCCCGGCTGAGTGGCGGATCGCAGCTTTTCGCTTTCTCCACGAACAGCTTTTTTGCTTCGTCCGTATTGCCGTACCGTTTGATCAGCTTCCCGGCAATCTGGGACATGGTGGTGTTACGGGCCCCCTCCTGGATCTTCCCCATGGGTAGTTCCGCAAAGAGATCCACGTCTGTATCCGGCGCATGAGGCTGCTTTACCGGCTCCGGCGGCGCGGGCGGCGTCTGCTGAGACATGAACTCATTCAGATTCATCGTCCGCACCTCCATGCTGCTCCACAACCGGATTCTTTACGCCGAAGAAAAACCTGGCGGCGTCCTTGGCTCCCGTGTCGAAATATGGGAAAAAGGATATGACCGATTCCTTCAGCTGACGGTAGATCTCTCCGTCTGTGACGGGATCGATGGGAAAAATGATGTGGAACCTGGGTCTGGGGCCGCGCTTGTCCTTCCATTGCATATGGTGGCGGCTGTATACCAGATAGAACGGCACACCGGGGAAGGCGGCCTCCACATTGGCTGCGGTCTTCCAGTCCGTTTCCACATCCGATTGATCATTGTCGCAGTCGAAGGGCAGGCAGTCCGAGCGGATGAAATCTGCAATCGCCCGGTGATGATCCCGGTACTCGGCAAAGACCTGGTCGTACTGCGCGGCGTCCTTCAGATCCTCCGCAGACGTGATGACGCGCATGGTGGGATAATGGGAATTGAATCGATCCCCGCGGCAGTTAGCCGTATACAGCGTGATTGGCTTCATGGCGGCGGCCTCCTTTCTGAAGATTTTTCATGATGCAAGCTCCTTTCTGAGAGAAGTCCTCTCACACCACGGTCATGGGAGATGCTGTTTGTGGGGGTAGGCTCAGAAATTTTTTCGGAATTTTTCGAGCCCAGTCTCAACCGACTCTCCTATGCTGGAGTAGTCCGCGTCTTCCATAGCGGCAATATCGCGGAAGGTATAGCCCGAAAGCCACAGCTTCGCCCGCCGACGCTGTTTTTCCGTAAGTGTGTTCCAGGCGGATTCATACTGTTCTTTCCGCAGCAAGACCTGCTCGGGGGTCAAATGGTACGCAAAGGACCCATCATCGAAATCCGGTCTTTCCACATGGTACTCGACTCTGCGGCGGTAGCGGCGGTCGCTGTTCGCAATCTCGCGTTTGCTCTGGGCCAGGTATTCCGCCACCTCCTCTGTGACCTCCACATCTGCATAGGTGCCGTCTGCCAGCTGGTACTTGATAAACATGTTCGGTTCCTTTCCGCCTGCACGGAAAAGAGCCGAAATACGTATCTACAGGGCCTGATTACCTAAAATGGGCGCAGTTATCCTAAGATACCGATACTGCCGCTTTGAACGGATCGCGGCGGTCAGTATGTATCTCGGCCCTTATACGTAATCAGGCTTTCGATATTTTGTTTTTTATTTGAGCGGAGCGGATGCTCCGTTGCTCACGCTTTTTGTGGCTTCTATAGGTAGCCCACGGAAAAGCGGATAATTAAGGTCGGATCGAAAATTTTCTTCATAAGCTGTCCACGGAAACTGCGAGACTTAACCCTTTCGGGAAAAATCTCTCTATAAGCCGTCCATGGAAAAGGCTCCAGCCAACCCCCTTCCGAAAGCAATCTTCTATAGGCAGCTCACGGCAGGAGGAAACCGAAGGGTCATATGAAAAAACGATCTTCCCGCTATACGGAGATTCTGCAGCTGTTTTGTTAAGGTGTTTCCCGGAAAAATGTCAGACCTCCCATCGAGTTGCCACGGTAAAAAGCAAAAGTTGAATTGACATGGGGATCAGTGTTTTGCACATGTGGAACAGCTTCACAGGAAAAAAGGCAAAAAAATCCCCACCGGAAAAACCGATGGGGAACGGGTCAATATCCTGTTTGATCTGAAGTTTTTTTGCGCGACGGGGGCGGTCACGAGCGGAAAAAGCTGTAGAGATTTGATGAGGCCTATAGGCGGGATAAGGTAAAAGGTAAATAGTCCGTGGGTTGGCCAAGATGTTAAAATGTGGGATAATGCTGTGAAAAGTTGTATCAATTTTTCACACTCACACAACAGGAGGCCAACTCATGGAAACAGGTTTAACAACTCAAGCAGTGACACG
>JAGAFT010000156.1 GCA_017627975.1 Oscillospiraceae bacterium | reverse complement strand
TCCCTGCAGGGCCTGAACCCGCCTTATAATCGTTCAGCCCGGGAAACAGAACACATTGTCGCTCTGCTTCCCGGGATGTTTTAAGCATTTTCCCGAGTCAGGTCCCGGACCCACTTGTATTTTCGCAGGCGGATCATCACCCAGGGGATCTTTCCCACCTCGTCCAGGCAGGTGCAGGAATAGACCGCCAGCACCGGCCAGTGGAATACAAACGCGCCCAGCAGGGCCAGCGGGATCGCGATGCCCCACATGCACACCGCCAGACTGTAGAGGTCGAAGACTGTGTCTCCGCCGCCGTCCAGCACGCCGTTGATGGAGACGGTATTGACGCAGCGGCCGATCATGTAAAACGCCATAATGACCATCATCCCGGTGAGGTAGCCCCGGGCTTCCTCGGTCAGGATCACCATCCGCACCACCAGTGGCGTCACGGCCAGCACCAGCGCCGTGGAGGCAAAGCCGATGACCCAGGAGATGTTCTTAAGCTTGATGCCGTAGGCTTTTCCCCGTTCCAGATCACCCGCCCCAAGGGCATTTCCCACCATGATGCCGGCAGCGCTGCCGATGCCGTTGCAGGCACAGCAGACCAGATCCCGCACCACGGAAGCAACCGCGTTGCCCGCCGCGGCGTCCGAGCCCATATGGCCCATGATGGCTGTATAGGACGTGAAGCCGACCCCCCAGAAGAGCGACGCGCCCAGAAGAGGCACACACTGACGGGTGAAATCTTTCTGAAGCTGCTTCTGTCCCTTCAGGAATCGGTCCCAGGCCGGCCGGACATATCCCTCTCCGGCGGAAATCCAGATGCACAGCCCGAGTTCGATCACGCGGGAAAGCGTCGTGGCCAGCGCCGCTCCGCGGGCATTCATGCGCGGCAGGCCGAGAAGGCCGAAGATGAACACCGCGTTCAGGACAATATTTGCAATCACAGCCGAAGAACTGATCCAGGCAACCGGCGTCACATGATCGGTGAACTTCATCACCGCAAGAAAGCACTGTGACACCCCGGTCAGAAGATAGGACCATCCGGCGATCCTCAGATAGGCGCTGCCGATCCCGATCAGGACAGGATCGTGGGTGAAGGCATGCATCAGGATCCCCGGAATGAGCTCGCAGGCCAGGAAGAACAGGACGGAGATCAGCCCGCAGAAACGGAGCATGAGGTTAAAGAGCTCTTCAATGGTTTTCCGGTCGCCCTTTCCGTAATACTGTGCGCCGAGGATGGAGCCCGCCGCCGTACCGGACATAAGAAACATGTTCTGTACAAACTGGATCTGGGTCGCCAGTGAAACCGCCGTCATCTCTTCCTGGGCAACACGCCCCAGCATCAGGGCGTCGAAAGCCGCCACCATGGCCAGCATCAGGCTCTGGAACGAGATGGGCAGCGCGAGGGTCCAGAGCCGTTTATAGAACATTCGGTTGTCGATGGTAGTACCTGTCATTGTTCACGTCCATCACTTATCAAGATTGTGCTTCCGGCAAGATGGGCAGATTATAGCAGACTTGTCCGGAATGAGCAACAAAAACAATCCCGGTGATTCCCTTCGAGAACTCTTTCCCGCCTTCGCTCGATACGACCTCATAACAAGGCCGCTGTGTAAGCATAAAAGGTTCGGCAGGACCCGGAAGAAAGAGCTTTTTATCTTGACAAGATCCTTCAAATAAAGTATAAAAAGATTAACCTATAGACATAGTGGGGTATTGGAGGTTGATCGACCATGAAGCTTGCCTTGGCCCAGATGCAGATGTCCGAACAAATCGAAGTAAATCTGCACCAGACTCTTCGCCTGATACATAAAGCGGCGGAACAGGGTGCAGACCTGATCTGCTTTCCGGAGATTCAGCTAAGTCCCTTCTTCCCGCAGTATACAGGTCTGGATGTAACCGGATATCTTCTGCAGGAAAACGATCCCGCAGTCCGGGCGGTTCAGGCAGCCTGTCGAGAGAACCGGATCTTTGCTTCCCCGAACTTCTATCTGCAGTATGGTGATCGGTGCTATGACACCAGCCTGTTCATTGATGCCAAGGGCGACATCATCGGCCGCCAGAAGATGGTCCACATTGCCCAATGCCCCTGCTTCTATGAGCAGGACTACTACGCCCCTTCAGATGAGGGCTTTCAGGTCTTCGACACACCATTCGGGCGGATCGGGATCGTCGTTTGCTTTGACCGCCATTATCCCGAGAGCATCCGCACGGAGGCACTGCGCGGTGCGGATCTCATCCTGATTCCCACCGCCAATACCACAGATGAACCCTCCGAGCTGTTCCGGTGGGAGATTAAGATTCAGGCATTCCACAGCAGCGCATTCGTCGCCATGGTCAACCGCGTGGGGCTTGAAGGTGCGATGCACTTCTCCGGAGAGTCCATCATCGCCGGTCCCTCCGGTGAGACGCTTGCACTTGCCGGGAGCGAAGCGGAACTCCTGCTCTGTGAACTTGACCTGAGTGAGGCCGCCGTTCTCCGCAGCCGCAAGCCCTATACCCAGCTTCGACGCACAGCGCTGTACGAGTAATCGATTGTCCAACCAGGGTCTCAGACCTTCAATATTGCAATCTCAAAGATTACTGCCTTTTAATTCATGACCCGGGCAGATCCTTCAACCCTTCTTTGCTTGTTCAAAGCTTACCTGCTTCGGCGTCACCGGTAAATGCTGCTACAAGTTTTATGAAGCCAACACTGCAAAAGGATAACACCGTGCCGCAACAAACGCAGCTTGTTGCGGCACGGTGGTGTTTTCTTTTATTTTATCTAATGCCAATCAGATGGTATCCAGATCTCCCAGCTCGCCATTGACGGCGGCCCGGATCATCTCGGTCAGTTCGGCATACT
>JAGAFT010000155.1 GCA_017627975.1 Oscillospiraceae bacterium | reverse complement strand
ATGCAGGGATTCCTTGCTTATCACCTACGACGAGCCTGTGATCCTTGACCTGGTGATGAACTCCGCTGTATCTCACCGAATTACCGAAGAGCCCTGCCCGCAGCTGAACGGGAAATCATTTCGTTCCGTTTTCACCGCCGGCCTGCGCGAGGTCCGGGACAGCATCGGTAAGGAGCCGCCGGAACTCCTCTTTCTTACCGGCGGGGTCTCCCGCATGGAGGAAATCCGCTCCTGGTGCCAGGAAGTCTTTCCTCAGGCCGTCATCTATACCGATCGCGAACCGGAATTCAGCGTGGCCAGAGGCCTGGCCTGGTGCGGTAAAATCGACGATGAGCTGATCCGCTTCCGGGCGGATGTCGACCATCTCATCTCCTCCAGCACCGTCGAGTCCATTGTGTCCGGGCGGCTGGATGACCTCTACCGGGCGGTGCTGGATCATCTTCTGGATCCCCTGCTGGAGAAGGCGGTGAAGCCCGTCCTGCTGGACTGGCGCAACGGAAAGATCACCCGGCTCAGCGATATGGAAACCGCGCTGCAGGAACGCATCAAAATATACCTCTACTCCGAAGATGCCAAAGCCTGCCTCTACAAGCCGGTAACCGACTGGCTGCTGCGGATTTCCGAAGAGCTGGAGCCCTATACCTCCGAAATCTGTCGGAAATATCATGTGCCGGACCGTTCGCTGGAAATCTCCTCCGCCCTCTCCGCCAGCGATTTCCATCTCCTGGAAAAGCTGGAGGCGAAGGATGTTCTTGACGGGGATTCGCTCACCTGGACCGCGGTCTTTGTCGAGTCCATCATCTCGCTGCTGATTGCCATGCTCTGCGGCGGAAGCGGCGTCGTCCTGGTCAGCGAAGGCCCGGTCGGCATCCTGATCGGCTTCCTTGTTTCCTTTGTCGTGCTGCTGGCCAGTCATGCCATGGGCAAAAAAGCAATCGACGAGAAAATCCGGAACGCGAATCTCCCGCTGTCCATTCGAAAAATGGCGCTGTCCAATGTCCTGCCCCGGATCGAAGGGCCAAAGCTCGGTCTGTCCGGCGCCGTAAAAGGCGGCCTCGGGAAGCTTCTGTCCTCGGAGGGCAGCAATTCCGAGGCGGCGGATTCCGGCGCTTCCGCAAAGCGCCACCTGCTGCCGCGCATCTCCTGGAGTGATGACGGCATTTCAGACCGGCGTATGCAGACCATCCGCAGTAAGATTCTCTCCAACTATGAAAAGCTTCTGAACAGTGCCGACAGCGCGGAGCTCAATGCGCTCAACGCCCGCATGAGCCGCGACATCTCCCAGCAGATCGAAACCCGCCTCAAGGAACTCGCCGAGCAGGTGGAGATTCCGCTCTGAACCCGGTATCCGGCCATAAAAAAATCACTCCCGAAGGAGTGATTTTTTTATGTTTGTTTGTAAGCCTCAGGCTTAGGCCTTCTTCTTGGCCTGCTCGGACAGAGTCTTGAAAGCAGTGACAGCAAGGATCACAGCCAGGATGACCAGAACGATGGACCAGATCACCTGGAAGTAGGTGCCCCACTGAGCACCGGCAGCGATCGTCTTGAAGCCGTTGATGATCGTGAAGCAGAGAGCCGTGATGGTGGCGCAGAGCATGAAGACCATCGGGAAGAAGAACATCTTGTTGTTGCGGCCGATCTTGCCGAGCCAGGTGCAGACAGCGAGCATTGCAACGCCGGCGAGCAGCTGGTTGGCGGAACCGAACACGCTCCAGATCTGGCTCAGGCCCATGAAGCCCATGCCGCAGCCGATGACGACCATGATCAGGGTGGACACGATCGGGGTGCTGAAGAACTTCGCAGCGCCGGTCAGATCCTCGTGGGTCTTTCCTTCCGGAGTGAGGAGCTCAGCAAACAGGTAACGGCAGAGACGGGT
>JAGAFT010000154.1 GCA_017627975.1 Oscillospiraceae bacterium | reverse complement strand
CATGTGATCGGCGGTGCGCCGCCCACGCAGCTTCCAGCCTGGGCCGCCCGGCTGCTGGCCGCGGCCCGGGGCCAGGGGCCGATGCAGCGGCAGATCGCCCTGCTGACAGGGACGCTCCTGCTCGTGGCGCTGGGGAAGGTTCTGGCCCAGTACGGCTATGAGGTCAGCAAAACCCGCGCCGCCGAGACCCTCGTGAAAACCATGCGCGACCGGCTCTTTTCGCACCTGGAGCGCCTGCCCTACGCCTGGCACATGCACAACAGCACCGGCGATATCATCCAGCGCTGCACCTCGGACATCGAGACGCTGAAAAACTTCCTGGCCGAGCAGATGACCAATCTGATCCGGATTGTAATTCTGCTGCTGCTTTCCCTGAGTTTCATGCTGGGGATGGACCCCCGTCTGACGCTGATCGCGATGCTTCCGGTTCCGGTCATCATTCTCTATTCCTTTTTCTTTCACCGCCGGATCGGCGAAGCCTTCCTGGACTGCGACGAAAACGAAGGGCTTCTCTCCGCCATTGCCCAGGAGAACCTCACGGGCGTGCGCATCGTGCGTGCCTTCGGCCGCGAACGCTATGAGCAGGACCGCTTTGAAGCGCAGAACAGCCTCTACACCGAGAAGTGGATGAAGCTGGCCCGGCCTCTCGCCGCGTTCTGGAGCATCGGGGACGTTCTCTCCGGGCTGCAGATTCTTCTCACCGTCGCCTTCGGCGCGCTGTTCTGCCTCCGCGGCCGGATGCATCCGGGCACCTACCTCGCCTTTCTCTCTTACTGCGCCATGATGACCTGGCCGGTGCGCATGCTCGGCCGCATGATTGCCGACATGAGCAAGGCCGGCATCTCCCTTGACCGCATCCGCGCCATCATGCAGGCCCCGGAGGAAGAGGACGCAGGGCAGCGTCTGACGCCGCAGATCCGGGGAGAAATCGTGTTTGACCACGTTTCCTTTGCCTATGAGGGAAACGCCGAAGTGCTGCACGACGTGAGCTTCCGCATTCCCGCCGGAACCACGCTGGGCATTCTGGGCGGCACCGGCAGCGGCAAGAGCACCCTGGTGATGCTTCTGGATAAACTCTATGAGCTCTCCGAGGGGCAGGGACAGATCCGGATCGACGGGGTGGACATCCGTGACATCCGCACCGATCACCTGCGCCGGAACATCGGAATGGTCCTGCAGGAGCCGTTTCTGTTCTCCCGCACCATCGCCGAGAACATCGCCATCCACGACGATGAGCTCTCCCGCGAGCGGATCCGGGAAGCGGCGAGGGCGGCCTGCCTGGACGAAACCGTCATGGGCTTTGCCAAAGGCTATGACACGCTGGTAGGGGAGCGCGGTCTGACTCTCTCCGGCGGTCAGAAACAGCGCACGGCCATTGCCCGCACCCTGGTGCAGCGGACGCCCATTCTCATCTTTGACGACTCGCTCTCCGCCGTGGACACCGAGACCGATGCGAAAATCCGCTCCTCTCTCGAAGCCCGCTTCGGCAGCGCCACCGTGATCCTCATCTCCCACCGCATTACGACGCTCTCCAAGGCAGACCGGATCCTGGTTCTGGACCATGGACAGATCGCGGAGCAGGGGAGTCATGAAGAACTGAAGACCGCCGGAGGCCTCTATCAGCGGATCTGTGCCATCCAGTCCGGCATTGGAGAGGAGGCTGCCGAATGAAAAAGAATCCCTACGGGCTTTTCGGTCTCCGCCGTCTCCTTCCGCAGCTTGGGAGCTATCGCAGGCCTCTTTTCCTGATGCTGCTCACCAGCGGCCTCGGCAGCATCGTGGACATCGGCGTTCCGCTTTTTCAGCGCTACGCCCTGAATCACTTTGTCGCGCTCGGCACGCTGGACAGCTTTCCGCTCTTTCTGATCCTCTACCTGGCCGTCATTCTCGTCAGCGCGGGGCTTAACTATATCAGCTGCATCTATGGCATGAAAATTGAGGTCGGCGTGGACATGGACCTGCGCAACGCCGCCTTCTCTCACCTTCAGACCCTGTCCTTCTCCTACTACAACCAGAACAGCGTCGGCTACATCCACGCCCGCGTCATGAGCGATACCTCCCGCATCGGCGAACTCTGTTCCTGGACCCTGCTCAATGGGGTCTGGCAGGGCTGCTATCTCATCGGCGCGATCCTGGTGATGCTGCTTACCAATACCCGCCTGGCGCTTCCGGTGATCGCGATTCTTCCGGTCACGGCGCTGATCTTCAGTCTGTTTCAGCGCAGGCTTACTCAGGTCAACCGCGAGATCCGTGAGGTCAATTCCCGCATCACCGGCAACTTCAACGAGGGCATCACCGGCGCCCGCACTATCAAAAGTCTCGTGATCGAAGACCGCATGGAGAAGGATTTCACGGCGGACACCGCGGACATGCGCCGAAAGAGCATCCGGGCCGCCAGGCTGCGCGGCTTCTTCAGCAGCACCATGCACTTTGCCTCATCCATGGCCCTTGCGCTGGTGCTGTGGAAGGGCGGCTACATCGCCGCCACCCAGATCGGCACCTTCTCGATGTTCATGTCCTATGCCCAGGGGATGATGGAGCCGGTACGCTGGATCGTCGACGCCGTCGGTGGACTCATCACCACCCAGGTCAACATTGAGCGTCTCTGTACGCTTCTCGACACGAAACCGGAGGTGCTGGACCGTCCGGAGGTGCTGGAACGCTATGGCGACGCGTTCCAGCCCAGGCGCGAGAACTGGGAAACGCTCATCGGCGACATCGAGTTTGAGGACGTCAGCTTCCGCTATCCCGACGGGGAGGAGACCGTGCTGGAGCACTTCAATCTGAAGATCCCCTTCGGGACCTGTCTGGCCATCGTCGGAGAGACCGGGGCAGGGAAGTCCACCCTCGCCAACCTGATCTGCCGCTTCTATGAGCCCACCCATGGCCGCGTCCTGATCGACGGACGGGACGCCCGCGAGCGCTCCCAGCTCTGGCTGCACTCCTCGATCGGCTATGTTCTCCAGGCGCCGCAGCTCTTTTCCGGAACCATCCGGGAGAACCTTCTTTACGGAAACCCGGAAGCCACCCCGGAACAGATCGATCGGGCGCTGGAGCTCGTCTCGGCCAGGGACTTTGTGGACCGGCTGGAACAGGGCCTGGACACCGATGTAGGGGAGGGAGGCGACCTTCTCTCCACCGGTGAAAAGCAGCTTCTGTGCTTTGCCCGCGCCATTCTCTGTGATCCACGGATTCTGATTCTGGACGAGGCCACGGCCTCGGTCGACACCATCACCGAGCAGAAGATCCAGAACGCCATTGACACCGTCATCCGCGGCAGAACCTCGGTGGTGATCGCCCACCGGCTCTCCACGGTTCGAAACGCCGACTGGATCCTGCACATGGAAGACGGACGCATCGTCGAACAGGGCACCCATGAGCAGCTCATGGCGGCGCGCGGGGGCTACTGGAGGCTCTATACCCGACAGTATGAGGACGAGATCACCCTGGATGCCCTCGGATAAAAACAGCTGGCGGAATCAAAGCGGGAACCTGGAGAAAGCACCTTCTCCGGGTTCCCGCTGTCTGTTTTCTTCTGTTATGCGCAGAGCTTCCCTCTCCGTCGGAGGGCATTCTCGTCTCTGCTATTTCTTCTTCGGGATCACGGCGTGAACCCTGGCGTCGCAGTGCATGCATTTCACGACCATCAGCCCTGTCGCGTCTTCGGTGGCTTCCTTCTCCACCACCCAGTCACCCCACTCGTGGTCCAGAAGGGGAAGCTCAACCACCGTTTTTACGCCGCAGACCGTGCAGTGATAGATGACGCCGCCGTGCTTGGAACAGGTGGATTTCCACGCACCGTCCTGATGCTCATAGTCAAATACGTGATACCGCGGGGAAGCAAGAACCGTCTCGGTCTTCTCGTCTCCGCAGCGGGTGCAGAGATACCGCGCCAGGCCGTCGTCCTGGCAGGTCGGTCGTTCGGCATAGTCGCTGAAGGCATAGTTGTGACCCAGGGGCTTTCCGACCGCGGGCGCGCTCAGGTTCCAGGTGGCAGCGGCATTGCCGAAGAGGCCGCCGCAGAGGTCGCACTCCCAGTACTCCTGCACCGCGCCGTTTTCACAGTCGGCGGCGGTCGCGGCATGATGGATCAGCCTGTGGCTCGCCGGCAGCGTCACCGCCTGGGTCCGGATGCCAAAGCCGGGATTCAAAAACACGGCGGCGGCCTCCACGTTCCCCTTCTCTTCACAGGTCGGTTCCTTTATGACCAGGTCATCGGTCCTGACCGTCTCATTGATCGGGCCGTGATTGTGGTGGACGCAGGGTGCCGAGGCGGCGCAGAAGGTACCGTCCGCGCTCCAGGCGTAATTGGCATAGACCATGTTCGGGCGGTGCATGATCTTAAGATTCAGTCCTTCCGGAAGCATGGACGCTTTGATGCCGGAATCACACCAGCGGTACACCGCCTTCAGCGCACCGCAGCCTTCGAAGGCATCCGCCTCCAGCTCCCGCAGAACGGTCGGAAGGGTCAGGCTGCTCAGGCTTTCACAGTTTTGAAAGGCCTTCGACCCGATGCGCTCGACGCTGTCGGGCAGGACGATCCCCCGCAGATTCCGAAAGTTTGAGAAGACCCCGTCTCCAATCTCCGTGACGCCTTCCGGAACTGAGACTGCCAGCACGGAGAGCCTTACATCTTCATTCAGTTCGGCGAAGGCCTCGGCATCCAGCGGGCCGCTTCCTTCCAGGGTCATGATTCCATGGTCATCGATCTGAAAAGGGAATGCTGCGCTTTCGCTGTTCCCCTCCGCAAAGGCAAGGCTCGCCGGCAGCAGAAAAAGCAGCAGGACGCAGAATGTGATGCTCAGCAGGCCGCGATAAGCTTCTGTCTTCATGATATGCTCCTCCTGTATGACACTTTATCAATGGTTTCTTCTTCATTCAACACTGGGTTTGTTTTTCTCTGTTTCTTCAATGATGACAACATCGGCATGGTATTCGTCCGCTCCGGATGCTCCCTCCGCTCTGGAGATCTCGAGGTAGATCATCCGGACCGCCTTGCCGAAATAGGACCGGACCGTGGCCACATCCTTCGAGCGGATCTCTCCCACACAGCCCTGATCGGTCATGACCCGGATGTTCAGCTTTCCGCCGAAGAGGTAGTCGTCAAACCAGACTTCCACCACCATCATGTCTTCCCCTTCGCAGAGCTTGCGGAGGGCTTCCTGGCGGGAGGAGCCATCGTCGTTGTTCTTTGTCACGCCGTCCACAGGGAAGGCAAGCCTTCGGTGGTCACCGCTCACACTGCGCACCTTCGTCAGCGGCGCGTTTACGCGGACCAGCTCGCTGTCTGTCTCCCCGTCCGTTTCCTCATCCGCCTCCTCAGGCTTCGGCGCCCGCGGTTTTCCCATGAAGACCGCGCCGATGACGATGCAGATCAGGGCAGGCAGATATTGAAACTGTGCAAAGAGAAGCAGGCCTGCCGCAATGATCCCCGCGCCGAGAATTCTCATCCCATCACCACCGTTTTCCGTTTATTCCACTCTCAAACAGTTTACAGGAGCCCGGCGAAAAAAACAAGACATTTTCAAAATTCGCCCGACGTTTTCCCTGTGCATTTCTTTAATTATGCTGATTATATTCTGAAATATTGCTTAATCTTGCTTTTTAAGGCCCTTTTCATGTTAAAAAGTATGAACAATTCCGTTGACATCACTATTTCTCTGTGATATAGTGACCGCAACCTGACCAATGTTTTGTTCCGGGAGGTTTTTTCTTCGTATGACAGCTGCAGTTCTCAGCCTGAATCTGTTGCTTAGCGCTGCTCTTGCTCTGCTTCTTGCAGACGGGGGCAGTGTGAAAAGTCATGCGCGGAGACTGCAGAGCATCCTGGCCTAGCCGATTCTGCAGAACAATACGGTTGATTGCCGCACAGTATGACTTTTCATGCTGTGCGGTTTTTATTTTATCCGAAAGGAAGACAAATAACATGGACAACCGCATCCGCATCTTTGACACGACCCTGCGCGACGGAGAACAGTCGCCGGGCTGCTCGATGAACCTGAAAGAAAAGATCCAGGTGGCCAAATGCCTCGAGAGTCTGAAGGTCGACATCATTGAAGCCGGCTTCGCCATCTCTTCTCCCGGCGATTTTGAGAGCGTGCAGACCATTGCCTCTGTCGTAAAGGACTGTTCTGTCGCCTCTCTTGCCAGAGCCTCTGTCAAGGACATCGACACCGCCTGGGAAGCCGTGAAGCACGCCGCCGACCCCCGCATTCATCTGTTTCTGGCCACCAGTCCCCTGCACATGCAGTACAAACTGAAGAAAACACCGGACGAGATTCTGGAGATGACCGCCGCCATGACCGCCCATGCGGCAAAATACACCTCCAATGTGGAGTTCTCGGCAGAGGACGCCACCCGCAGCGACTGGAACTTCCTGGTGCGGGTCATAGACGCCGCCATCCGGGCCGGCGCCACTACCGTGAACATTCCCGACACGGTGGGCTATACAACCCCGGCAGAGATGCAGGCGCTGATCGAGTATCTCCGGAAACAGATTCCCGACAGTGACAAGGCCGTCTTCTCCGTCCACTGCCACAATGACCTGGGCCTCGCCACCGCAAACTCCCTGGCGGGCGTGGCCGGCGGTGCCCGCCAGATTGAATGCACCATCAACGGCCTCGGCGAGCGCAGCGGAAACTCCGCTCTGGAGGAAGTCATCATGGCGATCAAAACCCGCCCCGGTATATGGCCTTACGAGACGCGGATCGACACGACGCAGATCGCCCGCGCCAGCCGCACGGTCTATACCATCATCGGCCAGGCCGCTCCCCTCAACAAGCCCATTGTGGGGCGCAATGCCTTTGCCCACGAAAGCGGCATTCATCAGCACGGTGTTCTGGCCAACAAGCAGACCTACGAGATTCTCACGCCGGAATCCGTCGGCATCCATACCAACAACCTGGTCCTGGGCAAGCACTCCGGCAAGCACGCGGTCACCGACCGGCTGGAGACGCTCGGATACCGTCTGACCCCGGAAGAGGTCCAGAGTATTTTCGAGGAATTCAAAGCCCTCTGCGACAAGAAAAAAGATGTGACCGACGCGGACCTGGAAGCCCTGGTGGAGCACCGCAGCATCAAACCGGTCTTTTCCTCCTCGGAGGGCTACGAGCTGGACTGGTTCAGCGTCCATACCAGCAACTTTACCACGGCCACCTGCACCATCTGCCTGAAGAAGGACGGAGAGAAGTTCATGGACGTCTGCCTCGGCGACGGTCCCATCGACGCGGCCTACGGCGCCATCGACAAGATCACGCAGCCGCCTGAGCACACCTTCGGCATCTGGAACATTCATTCCATCTCCGAGGGCAAGGATACCCTGGGCGATGTTACGGTCCGTCTGTATGCAGAAGGCCGGACCTATACTGGCAAGGGCCTGTCCACAGACGTCATTGAAGCCAGCATCAACGCCTATATTGATGCAATCAACAATTTCTGCGCCGCGGTGCGCATTCCGGAGGAGGCGAGCGCATGAGCATGACCATGACCCAGAAGATCCTCGCAGCCCACGCGGGTCTGCCGCAGGTTCAGGCCGGGGATCTGATTGAAGCAAAGCTGGACCTGGTTCTGGGAAACGACATTACGGCGCCGGTTGCCATTCGTGTGTTTGAGCAGACCGGATTCAAAGCCGTGTTCGATCCGGAACGGATCGCCATTGTGCTGGACCACTATACGCCCTGTAAAGATATCAAATCCGCCGAGCTCTGCCAGATTTCCCGAAACTTTGCCCGGAAACACGGGATCCGGCATTTCTACGATGTGGGTCAGGCCGGCATCGAACACGCCCTGCTGCCGGAAAAAGGTCTGGTTGCTCCCGGAGAATGCATCATCGGCGCGGACAGCCATACCTGCACCTACGGCGCCCTGGGGGCATTTTCCACCGGGGTCGGCTCCACGGACATGGCCGCGGGCATCGCCGCCGGGGAAAACTGGTTCAAAGTGCCTGCCGCGATCAAGGTCTCGCTGACCGGTGCTCTTCCGAAGCACGTAAGCGGCAAGGACGTGATTCTGCACCTGATCGGAAAGATCGGCGTGGACGGAGCGCTCTACCGTTCGCTTGAATTCACGGGTGAGGGCGTCGCCTCGCTCTCCATGGACGACCGCTTCACCATTTCCAACATGGCCATTGAAGCCGGCGCGAAGAACGGCATCTTCCCGGTGGATGAAAAAACCCGTGCTTATGTCTCCGAACGTCTTACCCGTCCCTATACCGTCTATGAGGCGGATCCGGATGCGGTCTATGAGAGGGAAGTCGTCATCGACCTTTCCGCGCTGAGGCCCACCGTGTCCATGCCGCATCTGCCCAGCAACACCAAAACCATCGATCAGGTCAAAGGACTTCCCATCGACCAGGTGGTGATCGGCTCCTGCACAAACGGACGCATCTCCGATCTGCGCGCCGCCGCGGCGATTCTCAAAAGCCGCAAGGTCGCTCCCGGTATCCGCTGCATTGTCATTCCCGCCACCCAGGCCGTCAGCCTGCAGTGCCTGCGGGAAGGCCTTACCGAGATTTTTCTGGAAGCCGGCTGTGCCTTCTCAACGCCGACCTGCGGGCCGTGTCTGGGCGGGCACATGGGCTGCATGGCCGCAGGGGAGCGCGCGGTTTCCACCACCAACCGCAATTTCGTCGGCCGCATGGGACATACCGGCAGCGAAGTGATTCTGGCTTCACCGGCCCTTGCCGCAGCCAGTGCCGTAGCCGGCTGCCTCGCCGACCCGGCAGACTATGACAGAGGAGGAGAAGAAGCATGATTACGGGAACGGTTCATCGCTACGGCGACAACATCGACACGGACGTCATCATCCCCGCACGCTATCTGAACGCACCCTCTCCGGAGGAACTGGCAAAACACTGCATGGAGGACATTGACGCCGATTTTGTCTCTTCTGTGAAACCGGGGGATATCATGGTCGGCGGCTGGAACTTCGGCTACGGCTCCTCCCGGGAACACGCCCCCATCGCCATCGAAGCCAGCGGCATCGCCTGCGTGATTGCGGCGAGCTTTGCAAGAATCTTCTACCGGAACTCCATCAACATCGGTTTTCCGATTCTGGAATGCCCGGAAGCGGCGGCTGCCATTCAGAGCGGGGATACCGTCAGCGTCGATTTCTCCACCGGCGTGATCCTTGACGAGACCAGCGGTCAGCGCTTTCAGGCCGCCGCCTTTCCTCCGTTCATCGGCGGCATCATTGAACACGGCGGTCTGCTTGCCTATCTGAAAGCAAAAAAGGAGGCTGAGTTATGAAATCCTACGACATCGCCTGCATTCCCGGAGACGGCATCGGTCCGGAAATCGTCCGGGAGGGGATCAAGGTTCTGAACGCCGCCGCGGCTGTGGAAGGCTTCACCCTGAACTATACCCATTACCCCTTCGGCGGGGCCTACTATGTGGAAACCGGCATCGTCATGCCGCAGGACGGTTTTCAGCAGCTAAAACAACACGACGCGATTTTCTTCGGCGCGGTAGGGGATCCGCGGGTCAAGCCCGGCATCATCGAGCAGCAGCTCCTCCTTGCCATGCGCACAGAGCTGGATCAGTATATCAATCTCCGTCCCGCCCGCCTCTGGCCCGGGGTGGAATCTCCCGTCAAGGGCGCCGAGCATTTTGACGTACAGATCGTTCGGGAAAATACCGAGGGCTTTTACATCCGCACCGGTGCGGCCTTCCCGTCTGAAACAGGCGAACAGCAGCTCTGTGCCACAGTTTCCCGCGGTCTCTATGACTGCAGCTTTGACATCCGCTCGTCCGTTTCCAACGGCGACGCCTACGGCTATAACCTGGGCCTGATTACCTACAGCGGCTCCGAGCGCATCGCCCGCTATGCCTTCGACCTGGCCCAGCGAAAAGGGATTGCAAAAGTTTCCTGCGTCACAAAGCGCAACGCCGTGCCGCAGATGTACTCCGTCTGGGAGGATGCTTTCGACGCCGTTGCCGCGGCGTATCCCGGCATCGATACGGAAAAAATCAACGTGGACGCCGCCGCCATGTGGCTGATCAAGAAACCCGAAGACTTCGGCGTGCTGCTGGCCCCCAACCTCTTCGGCGATATTCTCTCCGATCTCGCCGCCGGAATCTGCGGCAGCCTGGGCTTCGGAGCCGGCGGGAATATCAACCCCAACGGCGTCTCCATGTTTGAGCCGATCCACGGATCCGCTCCCAAGTATGCCGGTAAAAACTTCGCCAACCCCGTTGCCACCATTCTGGCCGGCGCCCTGATGCTGGATGAGCTTGGAGAACACGGCGCCGCCCGACGGATTGAAGAAACGGTCGAATCGGCCATGCGGGAAGGCGCTTTCCGCACCCACGACATCGGGGGCTCTGACGGCACGGACAAGGTGGGCTCCATCATCCGCGACTGCCTGCTGCAGGAGGCCTGATCGGTTCATCGATTTCCATTAACATCTCTTTTCCGGAAACAAAAACCAGACAGCAGATCCGTCCCATGCCGGGAACACGGATTGCTGTCTGGTTCTCGTTTTTATCTTCGATTCTTTCCCGAAGCGATCAGGTCCGCGGGATTTCCTTCAGGTCCCCTCCGTGGGCGGAGGCAAAGTAGATGATATCGCTGATTTCCTTTTCCTGACCGAACTGAACGGGGTTAATCAGCTGTCCGCCGAAGACAGTAGTCGCCGTCTGGCCGCCGTCCAGGGCATAGGCTTTCCAGCAGCCGCGCTTCAGCATGGCGTCCGCCTCCTGGCGCAGCGTCGCCAGGTTATAATACTCCGTTCCCGGCTGGGCACAGTTGATGTTCATGGTGAGATAGTGATGCCGCTCCAGCAGTCCCAGCGCTGCGCGGGCATAGGTGTCGGTGACTTCGCCCCAGGGATACTGTTCCGGCGTGACGTCCCTGCCCTCGTCGATCAGTACCGGCCCGAAGACCAGGGAAAACAGCACGTCGTTCTCCGCGGCAAACTGCTCCGCCTGGGCCTGGTCGGTAAACTGGTTCCGGTAAGAGAAGAGCATGTCGCCGTCCGAGGTGATGTAGCAGGTGTCACAGGTCTTCGGATCAAAGCGATAAAACTCCCTCTGGTAGATTCCGATGCCGCAGGCGCGGCCGTGATAATAGAAATCCCCGCCGAAGGCCAGCACCGCGTTGGCTTCCGCGGCAAACTGGCTGGTGGTCTTGAAGGCAAAGCTCCAGAGCTCATCCGCGGAGATTTTGCGCCGCAGCTGGGATCCGTCGGCGATGATGACCTCCGAGAAGGTTCCGACCGCCTGCGCCTCCACCTCCTGCCAGACAATGCAGAGGATGGTCTCGTCAAAATACCAGCGGACCGGCGTATCGGGATAGCGGACAATCTCCGGATTCCAGAGAAGCGTCTTGTCTCCGATCAGCTCCTGTACCTCTTCCAGGCGCAGAAAACTGCTCAGATCGGATGCGTCCATGCTCTCATGATACCCCTCCGGATCCGGAATCATTCCCCAGAGCGCGTTTTCCTGGATGGTCTGGACATACACCGGTTCCGGGGTCGGAGTCGGGGTCGGGGTTGGCGTGGGAGTCGGCGTGACTTCCGGTGCGGCGGAAGCTTCCGGCACCGGTTCCGCTGCGGCGCCCGCGGCTGTCTCCATCATCCGGCTCAGACGAAGATTCTGACTCACCACAAAGGCCAGCAGCAAAAGCATAACAATCAGAATCGGAAGCAAAATCAGATTGGTTCTTTTTTTCATACAGGGTCCCCTGTCTTGGAAAAGAGGCTGTCTCGTTCGGAGGCAGCCTCTTTTGATGATTGTTTCACGTGAAACATTTTGGGATCTGTTCTGCGGAAATCGGGATCAGAAGTCCGCGTTGCCGGTGGTCCGGGGATGAAGCTCCACATCACGGATGTTGCTGACACCGGTGAGATACATCACCAGGCGCTCAAAGCCCAGTCCGTATCCCGCGTGACGGCAGCTGCCGTAGCGGCGCAGGTCGAGGTACCACCAGTAGTCCTCTTTCTTCAGACCCAGCTCGTCCATTCTCGCCTCAAGCAGGTCCAGGCGCTCCTCTCTCTGGCTGCCGCCGATGATCTCACCGATGCCGGGAACCAGGCAGTCCGCCGCCGCGACGGTTTTTCCGTCGTCGTTCAGGCGCATGTAGAAGGCCTTGATGTCCTTCGGATAATCCGTAACGAAGATCGGCTTTTTGAAGACCTCTTCGGTGAGATAGCGCTCGTGCTCGGTCTGAAGATCGATGCCCCACTGCACCGGATAGTCGAATTTCTTTCCGCTCTTTTGAAGAATGTCGATGGCCTCCGTATAGGTGACCCGTCCAAACTCATGGGAAATCACGTTGCCCAGACGGTCCAACAGGCCCTTATCCACAAAGGCATTGAAGAAGGTCATCTCCTGGGGGCAGCGCTCGAGAACCGTGTTGATGATGTATTTCACCATTGCCTCGGCCGTGTCCATGTAATCATACAGATCCGCAAAGGCCATTTCCGGTTCGATCATCCAAAACTCCGCGGCATGCCGCTGGGTGTAGGAGACTTCGGCACGGAAGGTGGGACCGAAGGTATAGACGTCGCCGAAGGCCATGGCAAAGTTCTCGGCGTTCAGCTGGCCGGAGACTGTGAGGTTCGTGGCCTTTCCGAAGAAATCCTTGCTGTTGTCGACGGTGCCGTCCTCTTTGAGGGGAAGATTGTTCAGGTCAAGCGTCGTGACCCGGAACATTTCACCGGCACCCTCGGCGTCGGAACCCGTGATGATCGGGGTCTGGACATAGACAAAGCCGCGGTCCCGGAAAAACTCATGGACCGCCTGCGCGGCAACACTGCGCACACGGAAGACCGCCGAAAAGAGATTGGTTCTCGGGCGAAGATGCTGAATGGTCCGCAGAAACTCCACACTGTGGCGTTTTTTCTGCAGCGGATAATCCGGGGTGGAAACGCCCTCCACCGCAATCTCTCTCGCCTTCAGCTCAAACGGCTGCTTGGCTTCGGGGGTGAGAACCAGCTGCCCCTTCACAATCAGGGCCGCGCCCACGTTCTGTCTGGCAATCTCGTCATAATTGGAGAGGCTTTCCCGGGCAAAAACAACCTGCAGAGATTTGAAGCAGCTTCCGTCGTTCAGCTCAATAAAGCCGAAGTTCTTCATGTCGCGGACGGTGCGTACCCAGCCGCAGACCGTAATTTCCTGTTCCGTGAAGTGCTGCGCGTCGGCATAGATGGCAGCGATTTTCTCTCTTTTCATAGAGTATCGTCTCCTTTAAAAAATCAGCTGGACCGGGCTGTGGTAATTGCAGAGCTCGATCTCCCGGTGTTCTCCGCCGGCTTCTCCGTCTCTGGTCCAGGCGACAGGTTTATTAAATGTAAATTTTGCCCGTTTGGTGTGCAAAATGGTCAGATAGCGGCTGTCAAAGCTTCTGGAAAGAACCGCGGCTGCCAGCTCTCCGTAGGCGTCGATGGTTCCGGGGTCACGGACCAGCACCAGCTCGCTCATGCCGTCGCCGAGGCTCACCATCTCTTCCCGGAGATGGACGATTCCGGCCACGGAAGTCGAATTGGACATGCTGCCGTAGACCAAGTCTCCCTCGTATACGCCGTCGTCATATTCAATCCGGGTGGGAATCTTCTCGATTTTTCCGAGCTGTGCCGCCCCCTGCAGCACATAGGCAAGATGGCCGAGGGCGCGCTTCTGGTCCTGGGGTGTGGCATAGCTCACTTCGGTAAAGGCGCCGAAGGCCGCGATATAGGCAAAGTACTCATGATCGCCGAAACCGCCCACATCAAAGGGATGCGGCGACCCGTTCAGGAGGCGCTTTGCAGCGCCGATGGTATCGTTTTTGGGCAGGCCAAGGGTCGTGGCAACGTCGTTCGCCGTTCCCATCGGAAAATAGCCCACGGGAGGCGGATTCTTGAGCTGCATCAGGCCGGCCAGAACCTCACTCAGGGTTCCGTCGCCGCCGATACAGGCAACCACGTCATATTCGGCCGCATGGTTTGCCGCAAAGTCAGTCGCGTCGCCGCGGTTTTGCGTAAAATAGAGGTCCGGCTGCAAACCGCCGTTGGCAAGCGTCAGCATCGCCTCGCCGAACAGCGTCTTGAAGCCTCCCCGCCCGGCAACCGGATTGACAATGAGCATCAGCTTTTTCATCTCGAATTTGCCTCCAAAAAAGCCCAAGGGACGCAAAGATTGCGCCCCTTCGTCATCTCATCAAGAATGTTCTCAGTTCAGGCCGTTGAGCTTACCGGCCATCGCGGACTTTTTACGTGCCGCATTGTTCTTGTGCAGCAGGCCCTTGCCGGCAGCACGGTCAACAGTCTTAACAGCAACTTTATAGGCATCGGCGGCTGCGTCCTTATT
>JAGAFT010000153.1 GCA_017627975.1 Oscillospiraceae bacterium | reverse complement strand
GGCGGGAGCATTCGCGGCCTCTTCTGCGGTCAGCGCATAGGGACGGATGGTGGCGTGCGGGCAGACAAACGCGCACTGGTTGCACTGGATGCACTTGGTCTCATCCCACTTCGGGACGGAGACGGCGATGCCGCGCTTCTCATAAGCGGAGGCGCCCAGCTCGAAGGTGCCGTCGGCGTGATCGACGAAGGCGGAGACAGGCAGGCTGTCGCCGTCCATCTTGTCAACCGGATCGAGGATGGTGCTGACCATCTTGACGGTCTTCTCACGGCCGGTCTTCGGGGCAACTTCCTTGGTGTCGACGGCGTCGGCCCAGGAGGCGGGAACGTCAACCTTGACATAGGCGGTGGCGCCGGCGTCGATGGCGGCATAGTTCATGTCGACGACATCCTGGCCCTTCTTCAGGTAGGAGTGGAGGGCGGCGTCCTTCATGTACTGGATGGCCTCTGCCTCGGGCATGACCTTTGCCAGGGAGAAGAAAGCGCTCTGCAGGATGGTGTTGGTGCGCTTGCCCATACCGATCTTCTTGGCCAGGTCAATGGCGTTGATCATGTAGAGCTGGATGTTGTTCTTGGCGATATAGCGCTTGGAAGCGGCATCCAGATGATGCTCGAGCTCTGCGAAATCCCACTGGCAGTTGACCAGGAAGACACCGCCGGGCTTGACGTCACGGACGATCGGGAAGCCCTTCGTGATGTAGGAAGGAACATGGCAGGCGACGAAGTCGGCCTTGTTGATGTAGTACGGGCTCTTGATGACCTTGTCACCGAAGCGCAGGTGGCTGATGGTGACGCCGCCGGTCTTCTTGGAGTCATACTGGAAGTAGGCCTGGACGTACTTGTCGGTGTGGTCGCCGATGATCTTGATGGAGTTCTTGTTGGCGCCGACGGTACCGTCACCGCCGAGACCCCAGAACTTGCACTCGATGGTGCCTTCGGCAGCGGTGTTGGGGGCGTGGCTCTCGTCGAGGGAGAGGTTGGTCACGTCGTCCACGATGCCGAGGGTGAACATGCGCTTCATGTCATCCTTCTTCAGCTCGTTGTACACGGCGAAGACGGAGGCGGGAGGCGTATCCTTGGAGCCGAGGCCGTAACGACCGCCGATGACCTTGATATCGGTCTTGCCGGCGTTGGCCAGAGCGGTGACGACATCCAGGTAGAGCGGCTCGCCCTGTGCGCCGGGCTCCTTGGTGCGGTCGAGGACGGCGATCTTCTTCGCGGTCGCGGGAATGGCGGCGAGGAGCTTGTCCGGACAGAACGGACGGAACAGACGGACCTTCACGAGACCGACCTTCTCACCCTGTGCGGTGAGGTAGTCGATGACTTCCTCTGCGACGTCGCAGATGGAGCCCATGGCGATGATGACGCGGTCTGCATCGGGAGCGCCGTAGTAGTTGAAGAGCTGGTAATCGGTGCCGAGCTTGGCATTGATCTTGCCCATGTACTCTTCGACGATGGCCGGGACGGCATCATAGTACTTGTTGGAAGCTTCACGGTTCTGGAAGAAGATGTCTCCGTTCTCGTGGGAGCCGCGCATCGTCGGATGCTCGGAGTTCAGAGCACGGTCACGGAAAGCCTGGACGGCGTCCATGTCGACCATATCGGCGAGATCTTCATAGTCCCAGACTTCGATCTTCTGCAGCTCATGGCTGGTGCGGAAACCGTCGAAGAAGTTCAGGAACGGAACTCTGCCCTTGATGGCGGCGAGGTGGGCAACCGGAGAGAGGTCCATGACTTCCTGCACGCTGCCCTCGGCCAGCATCGCGAAACCGGTCTGGCGGCAGGCCATAACGTCGCTGTGGTCGCCGAAGATGTTCAGGGTGTGGCTGGCAACCGTACGGGCGCTCACATGGAACACGCCGGGAAGCAGCTCGCCCGCGATCTTGTACATGTTCGGGATCATCAGCAGCAGGCCCTGAGAGGCGGTGTATGTGGTGGTAAGGGCACCGGCGTTCAGCGAACCGTGAACGGCACCGGCTGCACCGGACTCTGCCTGCATCTCCTGCACCTTTACGGTGTTGCCGAAGATGTTCTTCCGGCCGGCGGCGGACCACTGGTCAACGTAGTCTGCCATCGGGCTGGAGGGTGTGATGGGATAGATAGCTGCGACTTCGGTAAACGCATAGGATACATGGGCGGCTGCGTTGTTACCGTCCATGGTTTTGAAGTGTCTCTGCATTCTAACTTTCACTCCAGTCAATAAAATTCTTTTCCGGCCGGCAAGTGCCCGCCAAGAGACAGTTTATAGTTTACCATTCTTTTTGCAAATTGTAAACAGTTTGAGATGTAAAAAATGAATAATTTTTGCCGCCTTATTTCTATATATTTTGACCTTTTGCCGAAACACCTGTTATTTCCGTCTCCGGCTGTTTTCCGCTTTTCTTAAATAATCCTTGTACTTTTCCCCGTTCCGTATTATAATATGCTGATTGATTTCTGCCCGAAGTCACTCAGTTCTGCAGAAAGGAGTTTGTACTATGATCAACATCACCAACGACAGCGGAAGCATCCGTATTACCGATGACGTATTTACTCTTCTTGCCGGCGACGCGGCGACCAGCTGTTTCGGCGTGAAGGGCATGGCCGGCCGCAGCAAGGAAGGCGGTCCGCTGCAGCTGCTGCGCAGGGAGTCGATGTCCAGGGGCGTGGTCGTCCATTACAACGACGACGAGAGCATTTCCCTCGAGCTGCACATCGGCGTGGACCAGGGCGTCAACATCGCCGCCGTTTCCCGCAGCATCATCAATGAGGTCAGCTATAAATTAAAGAAAAACACCGGCGTTCCCGTGAAGGCCGTGGATGTATATATCGATACAATCATCGGATAAGCCCTTCCGGTTTATCCCTCCCCCGGAGGTATATCTTGAAAGACTATATTGATGCCGCAGCTTTTAAAGAGATGATTCTCTGCGCGGATGCGGCACTGCATAAAAATATCCAGGCCATCAACGACCTGAACGTGTTCCCGGTACCGGACGGCGACACCGGCACCAACATGGG
>JAGAFT010000152.1 GCA_017627975.1 Oscillospiraceae bacterium | reverse complement strand
CTACATGGTACAGATTCCAATATAAATCCCAGAATGAACAGCCTTTTTATTCTATTACAACATGGGATCGTGACAATTCAGATGGCGATTTGATCTATGCATGGTTTGCAGAGGATGATAGAAAGTGGATATCCAAGTCGGTCTTGAGTAAAAAATATGATAGCCTGCCTACGGATTAGTACGATGTCAGCGTCTCTTTTAAAATAATATCTATCTCTCCCGCCGTCTCCGCAACCATCAGCGCGCCGGCGGCTTCCAGCTCGCCTTCGGCGGCGTAGCCCCAGCGGACACCGATGCACGGGATGCCGCACTTCCGGGCTCCCTCGACATCATATTTGGTGTCTCCGACAAGGACACAGTTCTCCGGCTTTGCGCCGCAGAGTTCCATCGCCCGGGTGACAATCTGCCACTTGGCGTCGTTGTTGACGCCGGCTCCGCTTCCGACGACGACATCGAAGAGTTCTCTCAGTCTGGCGCGCTCCAGCAGCAGCTCTGCCAGCGGCTGCGGTTTTGAGGTTGCAATCGCGACCTTCTTCCCTGCCGCACGCAGTGCCTCGAGAAGCTCCCGGATTCCCGGGAAGGGGCTGGACTCATACACGCCGATCGGGACATAGCGCTCCCGGAAGTCGGTCACAAGCTGCTCGGCTTCTTCCCTGGTGACGCCGTAGACCTCCATAAACTTGTCCACCAGCGGCGGTCCCGCAAAACAGCGCAGCTCCTCGAGCGCGGCATCTCTCCCGTGCTTGCGCAGCGCGTATTGGATGCTCTTTGTGATCCCCTCCACGGTGTCGAAAACCGTTCCGTCGAAATCGAAGAGCACGGTCGTGATCGTTTGATTCATCCTTAACCTCCATATAGCAAGTACCCCCGGCCGGTTTCGGTCGGGGGCTTGTCATTTGTGTTTCAGATCAGACGAGTTCGATAACCGCCATCTCGGCAGCGTCGCCGCGGCGGGCGCCGATGCGTGTGATGCGGGTGTAGCCGCCGTTGCGGTCGGCATACTTCGGAGCGACCTCATCAAAAACCTTCTTGGCAACGTCTTCTCTGGTGATGAAGCTCAGAGCCTGACGATAGGATGCCAGATCCTTCGCCTTGCCAAGGGTAATCATCTTCTCGGCCATCGGAGCGATCTCCTTGGCGCGTGTGACGGTGGTCTCCATTCTTCCCTTGTCAAGCAGATCGGTAACCTGCTGACGGAGCATCGCCATGCGCTGGGCAGTCGTCTTGCCGAGCTTTCTGGTTCCAGGCATTGTACTATTTCCTCCTTAAGGTTCGGTCATTGTTCCCTGTGTTGGATATCAGGTGCTGCTTTCGCTGTCGTCAGCCAGATGGAGGCCCATCTGGTTGAGCTTGTGCTCGACCTCTTCCAGAGACTTGCGGCCAAGGTTACGAACCTTGATCATCTCTTCCTGAGTCTTGCTGACCAGATCCTCCACCGTGTTGATGTTCGCACGCTTCAGGCAATTGAAGCTGCGCACGGAGAGATCCAGCTCTTCGATCGTGATGCTCATGAGGTCGTTGGTCTCCTGCTCTTCCTTCTCCACGACCACCGACTCGTCCGTGAGATTCTCGGACAGATCGGTGAAGAGCGTGAAGTGATCCAGCAGGATCTTCGCGGCCAGCGATACGGCGTCGCGGGAAGACATCGTCTTGTCCGTCCAGACTTCCAGCGTCAGCTTGTCGAAGTCCGTCTGGTTGCCGACACGAGTGTTTTCAACGCTGTAGTTGACCTTTACCACCGGGGTGAAGATCGAGTCCACAGGGATCGTGCCGATCGGCATTGCGGGATTCTTGTTGCGGTCCGCCGGGACATAGCCGCGGCCGTGATCGACAACGAGTTCCATGTTGAGGGCGCCTTCCGGGCCCAGCGTCGCGATGACCTGGTCGGGATTGAGAATCTCAACCTCTGCATCGGGCTTGATGTCACCCGCAGTCACCACACCTTCTCCCGAGGCGTCCAGATAGATCGTCTTGGGTCCGTTGGAGTGGAGCTTTGCGATGATGCTCTTCACATTCAGGACAATTTCCGTCACGTCTTCCTTCACACCGGGAATTGTCGAAAATTCGTGCTGCACACCGGCAATTTTGATGCTGGTGACCGCGATGCCGGGGAGGGATGAGAGCAGAACTCTGCGAAGAGAGTTTCCAAGCGTCGTGCCGTAGCCGCGCTCCAGAGG
>JAGAFT010000151.1 GCA_017627975.1 Oscillospiraceae bacterium | reverse complement strand
ACCGAAGGCTGGGGCGTCGCCACCTGCGGCCCGAACGTCACCATCGCCCCCGGCCAGGTCATTCCGGCCGGTGCGATGATCTATTCCGGAGAGGAGGCATAAGTCATGAGTAAGTATCATGGTATTATCTTCGCCTATAAGGACGCCCCCGAGCTGGGCGACCTGGTCAGAGAACGCACCGTCGCCTCTCTCCCCTTCTGCGGCCGCTACCGTCTGATCGACTTTGCCCTCTCCTCCATGAAGAACGCCGGGATCACCGACGTCGGCGTCATTATGGCCCGTGACTATCAGTCCCTGCTCGACCACATCGGCAGCGGCAAGGACTGGGACATGAGCCGCCGCTCCGGCGGTTTGCGGATGCTTCCGCCTTTCGGTCTGCCCCATGCCCACACCGGCAATTACGGCGGCACCATCGAAGCCCTCAACGCCGTCGCGGATTACATCCATGACATTCCCCAGGAGCACATCGTCCTGATGCTCGGCAACCTCATCGCCAACATTGACCTCTCCGCCGCCATTGCCAAACATGAGGCCGGCGACGCCGAGATTACCGCCATCTGCTCCGATGGTGAGACCGTCGGCCTGAACCACCAGTATCTCCTCGGCGAGGACGGCTATGTCACCGGCATCCACCTCGACCGCGGCGACAGCGTGAACGGCCTCAAGAGCCTCGAGGGCTACATCATCCACAAGGACGCCCTGCTGCGCCTGATGGACGAGGCCGCCTCCCGCAACCATTACGCCTTCCACCGCCAGGCCATGATCGGCTTCCTGGAAGACGGCGGCAAGATGGACGTCTACACCCACAAGGGCTATGTCTGCGCCGTGCGCAACGTCGAGCAGTATTATAACGCCAGCATGGACATGCTCTGCAGTGAGAAGCGCCACCAGATCTTCCCGGCCGACCGTCCCGTCCGCACCAAGACTCACGAAGAGGTCAGCACCTACTTCACCGAGCAGGCGGTCTGCAAGAACAGCCTTGTCGCCGACAACTGCATCATCGACGGCGAGATTGAAAACTGCATCGTCTTCTCCGGCTGCCGCATCGGCGCCAACACCAAGCTCAAAAACTGCATCGTCATGCGCGGCGTCACCGTCGGCGAGAATGCAGAGCTGAGCTACATCGTCGCCGACAAGTATGCCAGCTTCTCCGACCGCACGGTCCTCACCGGCAGCGCCAAGCTCCCGACCGTTGTGCCGAAGAACACCAGCATCTGATCTTTGCATACAGCTTAAGATTTGCTCAGTGCCTCTGCCATCCGGCAGAGGCCCTGATTTTTTTGGAAGAAATAGAGTTGTGGACATTGCAGGTACTGTGGTATACTGCAGTTACAGAAAGGGCGGTGAGATCTGTATGTCAGATAACAAAAACCGGAAAATTGCGATCATCGCGCTGATCGCTGTGGTCGTTCTGAGCCTTGTCGCAGTTGTCCTGATTGTCCACCTTTTGAGAGATGTGGACTTTTCCTCCATCAAAATGCCTGCTCTGCCTTGGTCCGAGTCCACAGCCGCGCCAAAACCTCAGTCTACCTTTGATCTGACCCCGCCCACAGTACCTGTTCCGTCGCAAAAACCATCTTCCACGCCAGGGATCTTCTCCATACCGGCTCCGCTTCCCCGGTCAACGCCCGATCCTTTATCTGACTTCGATACTGTCTTTTTCGGAACCTATATGGATCATCCGATTGAGTGGCTTGTCCTGGACCGGCAGGATGACCGTCTTCTGCTTCTCTGCAAGCGCGCCCTGGAAACAATGCCCTATCACGACACAGATGATCCTGTCACATGGGAAACCAGCAGCCTGCGTACCTGGCTGAACGGTGCGTTTCTGGACTCCGCCTTTACGCCCGATGAAGCCGCGCGCATTCTCCTGACAGAAGTCGACAATTCCTGTGTGAATCCGGAATATAAGTATACCGAAGGAAGCGCCGCCACAGAGGACAGGGTGTTTCTGCTCAGCCATGATGAAGCTGCGCGGCTTCTGCCGGAAGAAGCCATGCGGCTCTGCGAAAAATCGCTGCATGCGCCGTCCTATGACAACGCGATCAGCTCATGGTGGCTGCGGTCTCCCGGTCTCTACCCCAATTGCGCCGAGTATGTATACCGCACCGGAGCTTTTTTCAGCGGCATGGCAAACCGAATGTATGTTGATGTCAGACCCGCCATGTGGATTGAATCACCGGAGGGTTCATAAACGCACAGCCCGGAACAGTTCCCTTGTTGGGTTCTCTTCCGGGCTCTTCCTATTCGGGCTTGATTCTCCGTTTAATATCATGTATAATGTGTGTACAAACCGTGTGTACTATCGAAAGGAGCTTTGATATGGTTTCTACTCGCGTTTTTCAAAACGGCAACAGCCAGGCGATCCGCATCCCCCAGGAGCTTCGAACTGAAAAAAAGGAGTATTTCATCCAGAAGATCGGTGACACGTTCATTGCTTATCCGGCTGATGATCCATGGGCTCCGGTGCGTCAGGTAATCGGCACATTCCCCGCTGACTTTATGGATGACAGAGATCAGCCTTCTATTTTGGACTTGCCCGAACGGGAGGCTCTGTGATGTATCTCCTGGACACAAATGTTTGTATCCATTTTATGAAAAACTCCATTCCCATACTTACCGACAGACTTCTTGCCCATGATCCGTCCGAGCTGGCCATCTCATCTATCACGGTGCTGGAGCTGGAATATGGTGCGGCGAAAAGCAACTGGGGGAGCAAAACGCGCAATCAGATGAAAATGTTTCTTGCCCCTTTTACCATTCTCCCATTCGATGCAAATGATGCGATCGCCGCCGGGAGAATCCGTCGTTATCTCGAAACCAAAGGCACGGTCATCGGCGCGTATGATATCCTGATTGCCGCTCAGGGTCTTTCAAGGGGACTGACTGTCGTTACACATAACACAGGGGAATTCAACCGTGTACCGAATTTAAAACTGGAAGACTGGGCTGTATAAGGCCCGATTCTAAAAATTTGCGGCATTCAGCACGCCTCCGTCCTTTGAGAACTCCAGGATTGCGTGAGCATTATTCTGAATCGGCTGCCGAAAGAATGCCATTTCCGATTCCGAGTATCCATTTATGATCTTACCCCGTTCTGCAGCGGAAGAATCTCCTTCTCGATGACGTTCTCCAGCTCTGCGATCATCTGTGACCGCGCTTTCGGCTTCTTCAGCGGTTCCGCCGTCGATTCCTTATACTCCGCATACCGGAGCGAGTCTTTCAGAACGGTGGCGTTCGGGATTGCGCCGTGGTTGTTGTTCTCGACCGCATATTCCACCGCTTCCCGGGAGACAAACCATTTTTCGCTGAAGCTGTCTACAACGTCGTAGATCGCCTCCGACTTCATTCTCGCCAGAATCTCTGAAATGTTCCTGCCTGCATAAGCCTGCCGGTCCCGCTCCACATCGTCGAGGATCCGGAGCATCATGCCGCCGAGTTTTTCGTTCTCCCGGCTGAATTCCGTGATATAGCCTCGAATCTCTATGACTTTGGAGGCGAAGTCTTCCTCCTCGTCATCGGAGGAAACCACATCCTGGATCAGGCCGATGATGTATTCATAGTCAATCTTCACCGAGTCGTACGCCAGCGGCTCATAATCCATGTTGAGAGGCACTTCTCCCCCGTCGTCTTCTCCGCCGTCGTCTCTGTCTCCGCGCAGTTCCTCAATCACGTTCAGATAGTGCGCTTTGTAATCCTCGTACTCCGCCTGGGTGATCCCATAGTCCTCGATGTTCCTGCCGTCAAAAACCGTGAAGGACCTGAGCTGGGTCAGCAGTCTGTCAAACCGCTGGAACAGGGCAGCAAATCTCTTCTTCTCCCTTTTGGACAGCCCTGTCACATCCGCCGGGGTCGGCGTCAAAGCACGGAGATCGGCAAGGGCCGCGACAAAGGCGCTCTCCGTTTCATCCCAGTCGCCCGCCAAGGCTTCTCCGATTCCGCCGGCGGAAAACAGCTTCAGGGCCTCATCCACCGCTGCCCTGAAGCGCTTTGGCTCCTGGAAGGTGACGATCTGTCCGTACTGCTTCCGCTTATCAAAAAGTCTGTTGGTCCTGGACAGGGTCTGGATGATATCATGCGGCTGCATCGGCGGCCTGTCCATGAACACGGTGGAAAGGCAGGGCGCGTCAAAGCCGGTCAGCAGTCTGTCCACCACGATGACAAGGTCGAGCTGCCTGCTTCTCGCCTTGAATTTCTCTTCCTTTCTGGCAAGCCTCTTGTTCAGATTGGTGTTGTATCCGTCAATCTGGTCAATCCCGTATCTCGTTCCGAACATGTCATTATAGTCCTGCAGGGCTTCCTTCATCTTGTCCTGATTCACCGCGGAGCCCTCTTCGTTTTCAGAGATGGAATAGGTGATCGCGAATTTCGGAAAGTCCGGCAGCACCTTGCGGATCTCCTCGTTGATCCGGATGGGCGTCCCGCCGGCTTTCACTTTTTTCAGCAAGTCATAATAGCGCTGCGCCTGCCGGATCGAGGTCGTGGTCAGAATGGCCTCATAGGTTTTCCCTTTGCCGTTGGCAATGCCGAATTTCTCGTTTGACTTGTTCAGGATGGTGTTCAGCACCATCAGCATGTGGGACTCCCGCTCATACAGGCCGGGATTGATGTCCGGGTCATTGGGATCAATGTCCGAATCGATCAGGTACTCATTCATAAAGCCGAGGACCGCCTCATCGTGGACCGCATCCTTGATGGTATATCTGCTCAGGCACGGTCCGTAAAGCGCCTCAGTCGTCCTCGGCAGGTCGCCCATCATGGGATAGGGGTTTTCCGGGAAGCGGGGCGTGCCGGTAAAACCGTACCAGAGGGAGCCGGTAAAGAACGTTTCAAAGGCTCTTTTCGTCGCCGGCGTCACCGCCCGGTGGCATTCATCCACGACAAAGGCGATTTTCAGGGACCGGATCCGCTTGTATTTCGGGTGTTTCTCTGTCAGGCGCCGGTTGATCATGATCTGCATCTTCTGGATTGTGGTCACGATCATCTGGCGGTCATCGTCCGCAAGCTTCCGGATCAGATCCGTCACGTTGTCCGTCTCGTCAACATCCACGATGTCGTTTTCCGCATAGGACTGGAAATCCATCGTGGTCTTTTCATCCAGATCCTTCCGGTCGATCAGAAAGACGGTCTTCTCAACGGCCGGGATATCGGTCAGAAGATTGCGCGTCGCCTTGTAGGAAGTTAGCGTCTTTCCGGACCCGGTTGTATGCCACACGAAGCCGGAGATTCCTCTTTTCGAAGCCCGGCGAATGGCCTCAATGGCATGGATCTGATACGGGCGCAGCAGGATCAGCCGCCTGGCGTCCTTGTCCAGGACGGTATACTTCGTGACGATCTCATGCGCCTCCGGGATCCGGAGAATCTTCCCGGCAAAGTCCAGATATCCCGGGACCGGCCTGTTCTCCTCATCCAGCCAGTTGAACAGAAACTTTGGGTTCAGCTCGGTATCTCTTGCCGCGCTGAAGTATCTGGTATCCACGGCGTTGCTGGTCACAAACATCTGCACGGCGGAGAAGATGCCCTTGAACTTGCCCTCGCCGATATACTTCCTGATCTGCCGGAAGCCGTCCATATAGGAATGCTCCCGGTTTTTCAGCTCAACATGGATCAGCGGCAGGCCGTTGATCATCATCGTGACATCAAAGCGCCGGTCCCGCTCATCCAGCTGCTCCTCGCCCTCCTCTTTGAAGGCACAGTACTGGTTGATCACCTCATAGACGCTGGTGCCGCCGGAGACATGCGCATGGTTCAGCACCAGCAGGTGAAGGGTATCATTTCCCCGCTGGACATGGACATAGACTCTGCCGTTCTCGCCGACCAGCCACCTGCCCGCGTCATAGAAGGAGGCAAACTGGATCTGGTTCCGGACCTGCTCGAACTCGGAATCGGTGAGCGGAATGTCATCCAACTTCGCCTTGTTGTTCTGCTCCAGAATGTGGCGGAAGTTGGCCCAAAGGTCTTCCTCCGTCTTCAGGTCCGGCCGGTAAGTCCACTGGGAATCCCCATAGCGCAGCTGTTCTATCAACTTTTTTTCAATAGACGATTCAAGCTCCGCCATGGCCTATCCCTCCTGTGGGAACATATTCTGCAGCATAAACTTCTTCATGGTTTTGAGGGCTTTAATTCTGTGTTCCTGCCGGGTGATGAGGGTGTCGAGCTGTTCAAACACATCCGTGATACGTTTTTGCTCCTCAACAGACGGCAGACTGCATTTCACCTTGATGAAGGAATCCCAGTATAAGCGCTTACGGAAATCCGTGACGCCATAGGACAGGTTGTTGATCTGGCTGATAATCTCTTTTCGTCTGAGCAGATAGTTCATAAACGGCGGAAAAACTCTCTCGTCTGGGATTGCGGAGATATAGGCCGGGCTGATCATGCCTTCCCTTTTTGCCACACCGATCGCGCCCTGCCATGCACGCATCATGTTGAAGATCAGATCTCCGACATAAACATGTTTATACAGCGTTTTATCCTCGCTTCGCCGTACGCTTTTCCCGAGTTCATCTTCCTCCAGCGCTCCGTCTGATACCCCCGTGTGAATCGATACTGTCAGGATCTGGAGCATCTCATTTCCCCGTTCATTGCGTTCTGTATATAAGTCTCCAAGAGAGTACTGATTCCAGGAGTCTGTAAAGCCTTCAAGCCTCAGCTTCGGCTCTTTCTCCCCTTCCTGAGGAAACAGGTTCTGCAAATAAAAGGTTTTTGCTTTTGTCAGCGCATCACACTTACGCTGATGAAGGGTAATAAGGCTGTCAATGTCATTTAAACAGTTAACGATGGATTGTTGTTCTTCAATTAATGGTGCGGATACAGTAATTTTCGATAAAGCAGGGAATTTCAAATTCCAAGTATCCGATGTCAATCCTTGGGAGTTTCTTTCAAAGGTTTTGAGCATCCGTTCCTGTTTGAACATAAATGCAAAAAATGTGGTATCTATACTCGCCTTTGGTTTTATAACCGTATATGCAGGGCTCACAATTCCAACGAATTTTGACACGCCTTCAGCTCCTTGCCACATTCTCATTGAATTGTACGCCAAGTCTCCTGGATAAACCATTTTATAATTTGAAGTATCAGAAGAGGCCGTATTCTTTTTATCAGAATCTGCTTGTTTTATGACGCCATCTGCAATGGTTACAGAGAGCAATTCGTCATCCTCATGTAAGCGTCTTTCAGATCTTTCTTCAAAGTAATAGCCCAGCTTACGCTGTTCCCAAGCGTCAGTGAATCCTTCAAATCTCAGCTTTGGAGCGTTTCCCATGTCAGACGTCCTCCAACAGGTTCATGAACTCACACACTGCCGCGGCCATTTCCTTGTCTTCCGTCTGCAGCTTCCCCAGCATCGCTTTCAGTTCTCCGCTTGTTTCCGCGATTCCCGCGTTCAGTTCCTTCAGCTCCGCATTGACATCAGAAAGCCTGACCGGCGGCTCCTTCTCCGTTGCGTCGACATAGCGGGGAATGTTCAGGTTGAAGTCATTCTCTTTGATCTCTTCATATGAGGCCAGATGGGCTTCCTTCTCCACATCCGTTCTGTCCTCGTACAGTTCCAGCACCCGCGCGATATGCTCCGCGTTCATCACGTTCTGCGTTTTCTTCTTTTCAAAGAGCCTCGACGCGTCGATGAACAGGACGTCGCGTCCCGGGCGCTGCTTCTTCAGGACGATGATGCAGGTGGGGATTCCCGTATTGTAAAACATGTTTGCCGGCAGACCGATCACCGCATAGATCGAGCCGTTCTCCAGCAGCTTCTGCCGGATCGTGCCTTCCGTTCCGCCACGGAACAGCACGCCGTGCGGAAGCACGATGCCCATTGTCCCGGTCGGCTTCAGATGATAGAAGCCGTGGAGCAGAAACGCGTAGTCCGCCTTTGACTTCGGCGCCAGAACGCCGTAATCGGTGAAGCGTGCATCGGACAGGAAGCCCTGTTTTGCGGACCAGTTGGCGGAATAAGGAGGGTTCATGACGGTCATGTCGAACTCTGTCTCTTCCGTCGTCGGCCAGTCCGCGTCAAGGGTATCCCCGTTGCGCAGCACCTGATTCTCCGGCGCAATCCCATGCAGGAACATGTTCATCCGGGCGAGGTTATACGTTGAGGTCATCAGTTCCTGACCGAAATACTTCACATATTCCGGTTTTTTCGAGAACTTCCGGGCATCCAGCAAAAGACTCGCCGAACCCATGCATGGGTCATAGACAAGAAGGCCTTTCTTCTCTTCCTGCCCGGAGATCGCAATCCGGGTCAGAATCTCCGCCGGTCCCGCCGGGGTATAGAACTCCCCGGCTTTTTTCCCGGTTTCGGACGCGAACTGACCGATCAGGTATTCATAGGCGTTCCCGAGGACGTCCCCCTCGGCATGCAGCACATCCGCCTGGTTGATGACCTTCATGAGCTCGGCAACCGTGGTGCTCTGCTTCGTATCCCCGACGCCAAGCCGGCTGGCATACAGATCCACGTCGGCAAAAAGGCCGTTGAAGATCGGATCGGAAGTCTCGATGTCATTGAAGGCCTTTTTCAGGTCCTCGCGCTTGAATTCGTTGTTCGCCGCCTGCTTTGCCAGCGCGTGGAATGTAAGACGCGGCTCAATCACATACCGGCAGGAGTCCCTCAGATCGTTCAGCAGATCCGCGGCGTCCTCGCCGAAATAAGCTTCTTCATAAGTGCGCTGGGCTTCCTCGATGCTCTCCGGCTCACGGTCTTCGATGAGGTCATACGCTTTCACCAGGAACGTATCCGACAGATATTTATAGAAAACAAAGCTCAGGAGATAATCCTTATATTCGTTTGCATCCATCTTGGAGCGCAGGACATCCGCCCCAGCCCACAGGACCGCTTCCAGTTCTTTTCTGCTGTCGCTCATTGCTCTTTCTCTCCATTTGAACAGACTGATTCAAGTGAAATTATACCAGACATCCGCCCCTGCTTCAACGAAATTCTCGCCATTTAACGGCTCAGCGCCGCGGCAGTTTTTACACTTACGACCATTCTGCCGCAAGACCGCACTCCCCGGTTCGAGGAGCGCGGTCTTGTTTTTTGTTGTGCGCTTTTGCTTTCGCGTGGGATCGATCAGCTTTCTGCTGGCTTTCTCTTCCTGCGAATTGTCAGGATCGCTCCGGCCGTGGTCGTCATGAGACCGCCGAGCGCCGTGAACAGCGTCGTGCCGATACCGCAGGTCTGCAGTCTCTCTTATACAACTCCTGCATACTCAAAGCTGTGTTTGTACATGTATTCCGGGGCGCAGTCAATTTCTCCGTCTTTCCAGGTTACAACGCCATGATCCAGCACCGGGGACATGAATACTTCCTTATTTTTCAAGTCCGCATAGATCGGTCCATCAAGAATCGTTGCGTCAAACAAACGGTCTTCCCCATTGTTGAATGTCAGAATCATCATCTCATCCGGAAGTGCCTTCACCCGGACAATCTTGACCATTTTTTCCGGCTCCCCGCCGCACACAAATCCATCACAATAATACATGATTGCTCTCCTCAGGATAATGGGTCTATTCTTTCAAACGGGATCTGGCGGACAGCATTATTCCAGGCAGCATACAGTTCATCCTCATGCAGAGCCATCCATCCTGCCAGAATTCTGTACTGTTTAACAGGAAGCTTTCCTTCCAGTACTTCTCCATCCAGTCCGACAGACGCCTCATACTCGCCATAATAAACGTGCACATGTGGCTTATGGTGCCTGTCATTGTCATTGAAAATCATCTTAACGATGATTCCGTAAAATCTTGATAGTTCCGGCATGGCTTCCCCTCCTTGCATGAGACTGTCTTTTACATTAATTATACCGAACACCTGTGAACAATTCAAGGCGGTTTCAACAATTTGCACAATTTGCCGCAAGACCGCACTCCCCGGTTCGAGGAGCGCGGTCTTGTTTTTTGTGGTGATTTTTGCTTTCGCGTGGGATCGATCAGCCTTCTGCTGGCTTTCGCTTCCGGCGAATTGTCAGGATCGCACCGGCGGTGGCCGTCATGAGCCCGCCGAGCGCCGTGAACAGCGTAGTGCCAATTCCGCCGGTCTGGGGAAGTTCAATCCCGGGGAAGTTTGGGATTGTGAAGCTTGCGGCGTCGTCCTCTGTCGCCGCCGTATACGTCACCGATTCCATTGTGCCTTCCGTATTGGTGATCGCGCCAGCCCCTGCTGTAAACATCACCGGATAAGCTGATGCAATCACGTAACCCTTAGGCGGAGAAACCTCTTTCAGACGATACTGACCATTGATAAGCCCCGTTAGCTTAATCCCGGTATCCGGAACCGTGAACTGGCTGTTTGTATCCAGCTGCTCGATCGTCATGCCTTCCAGGGTCGTGGCATTGACCCAGCTGCCAGATGAATCCGCTCTGTATTCCAGCTTGAACACCGCACCGGAAAGGTAATTCTTGCTGCCTTCTGCCTCATCGGTTTTCCAGATCACGACGTCGATGCTCTCCGGGGCGGGAAGCTGATTTGTGACCGTGACAAGGCCATGGGTAATGCCTGCGTCTGATGTTTTTTCCGGATTGTATACGATCGAGCGCAGGGTCATGCCCTCTCCCGCATCTCCTCCAATCTCGACCGCATTCTCATTCGCATCAAGCTCGACCACATAATACAGATACTCACCGACTTCATTTGACCCGGGGAAATCATACTCATCTCCTGTGCCAATCGACCAAGCCCACATGTTTTGCTCATTTGTGAGCTGATGAGTGGCTTTTTCTCTTTCTTCCGCTGATGGGAATGCCTCGTCCTTGCGCAGCTCCTTGCTGTCATCGAAGGCGCCGTCTACAGATACGGAATTAAGATTACCGGACGCCCAGTCTTGGTTCCCATAAATATCCAACTCAATATCACTGTTAAGAGGATACTGTAAAAGATTATCACCGCTGCCATCTGTAATTTGGCTGGTATATGAACTGTCCCAGAAGAACTTGCAACCGCCCACATTCCAGTGTATCACTACGGAATTCCCGGTCACTTCATAGGGGCCAAAATCTTTATTCGGCTGATTCCATCCCGCATCTGGAAAATGAAAATGAAGGGTGACGTTATGCGTCTGCGGTTCCGGTCCGGTCCGGACATAATGATAGCGTCTCAGCTGTACGGTTGCGGGATAGCCCTCCCCGCTCACTTCTTTACCGTTCTGATCGATCCATTTTTTAATAACGGAAATATCCCCCGGATTTGTATTCACAACCTCTGTGACAATATTGTTGTTCTGATCCGAATTCACAGACATATGCGAGCCCTGTGTGGAAATTGTCGCCCGGTAAACCGTTGGGTTCACCTCATAGGGCTCCGGTGCGGAGATTTCCTTCAGGAAGTAGATCCCCGTGCGTACGTTGGTAAAGCTGACCTTGCCCTGAGCATTCGAAGTCGCGGTGATGTTCTGATTGTCTCCATCCATTGCGGGAATCTTGCAGGCAGAGTCACGGAACAGGCCGAATACCGCCCCTGGGAGCGCCTTTCTTTGGATATTGACCTTGTCAAACTCCAGATCCGCGAATTCAGGCATATATCTGTTTCTGAAGTCAATAAACTGTGTATCTGCCTTTTTGGTTGTATAGGTGTCATCCGTATAATATGTCTTGCTGAGTCCGTAGCGCGTAAACGTTCTGCCCACTGCGTCGGTTTCCAGCCAGGACGTAACCCGTGCCGTCATATAATAGACTGTCCCGTCGTATATGACAGAATCCTTCTTAAAGCCTCCAGCGGCTCTCTGCTCGTCTGTGGCGTCCGCCCAGGTGATGTTATCCGCGTTTACCGCGTCGTCCGGAACAGTTTCCCTTACAATGTACCGATAGACCGGTGGGTTCCCTTCGTCGCAGTCGTGCATGTCCTGCTCAGAAATCTCTGCATGTCCGAAATTGACATTACCGTCTTCCGTGTTTCCGGTAATATAGGTCTGTGATCCGGTAACAGAACCGTCACTCAACGATGTTGAGGTGCTTCCGTTGTAATACGGAGAGACTGTCGTCCCGGCGCCGGTTCCCGATGCATGCGGCATAATCGCCTTCGAGGTGGTGTCTTCCTGTATGAGCACATAATCCTGCGCGTCATCACTCCAGACAGAACGGTACTTGCCGTCCAGTCCGATCAGTTCAAAGCGGAACTGATTTCTCAGGAGGACGTCGTTTTCGTCATAGCCTTTGTACGATTTATGCGCCGTAAAGTCCGCGGTTGAGACCAGGTTGTAGTGGATATACAGGTTTGACTCTCCACCGCCCCGTTCCAGATAGAACATGTCGAAGGTGTGATAAGTCCCTGCCTTGAAGCGCTTATGCCCGCTGCCGTCGCCGATGTCCTCCCAGTCCGCTTCATTGTACGCCCCTGCTGCTTGGAAGATATCGTCCAGATACTTTGTTTCTTCAAAATCACCTAGATGTGACGAATCCTTCCTGCCCGTAACCGTCACAGTTCCGGCAGCAAAATTAATATCAATCTCAGTCCTGTTGTGAATGCCGCCTCCGTCACCGACCAGCACGCCGTCGATATACAGCCAGGTGTCGTCATCACCAGAGAATTCAAACTGCATGTCCTTGTATTCGCCGCGTGGATTTAGAACTTGTCCGTTTACCGGCATGGAAAACTGGGTGTTCACGTGCATGCCAACCCAGAAGTTCTGCGTTCCGAAGGGCCAGAAGCCGCGGATTTCCGTGTTGTCCGATGTCTGCTCGGTTAACGTAAAGGTACCGTCGCTGAAATCCGCCCGGTAGTCACGGCTGTCATAGGTGTAATAACCGTCCGGATCCACATAGAGGAGCTGGTCAACGCCTGGATAGCTTGCCTTTCCATTATGAGCGATGCCCGGGTCAAACAGATAAGCCAGCGACTCGCCGTTGGAACCGATCGTGCCATTGTCCGTGAGGACTGGAAAACCGCCCTGAAGCGTTCCCTGCACAATGCCCTGAAAGGGGTTGCCGTTGCCAGTATAGCTGTTCAGCCCGTCCCTGCCGTTGGTATTCAGACTGGTCCAGTTATCCTTCGTCCCGTTAAACACCGTGCCTTCCCAGGCTGGGGAGAACTTCAGGGCATGGCCGTGACCTGGATCTGATGCGCTGGAGTTGATTCCCTTATTGTTTCCAGAGCCGTTGAGTCCTTCACTGTCGTCGTGTCTGCCCCAGCTTTGGTTCAGATCTCCCCAGGCGTCCCTGCCGGCGATATCCTGAGAAATGATCCAGTAATCGAAAAGATCAATTGTTGTCCCTGCGGGGTTGGATATGGTCTGGACCACATCGCCGATCATCTGGGCGTTCTGGGCATCTGTGACGTTGATTGTGAACGCTTCTCCTGTAGCCATTTCAATCGTCAGAGTCTCCTGGGTATCAAACGCTTTCACACTGATCAGCACCCAGTCGCCGGCAGTATACTCCCGGGCATTCAGTTCAAGAACTTCCTCCTGACTGAGACCAAGCGGGTATGTCGGGAACAGCTTCAGATCTGTCTTGATTTTGCCAACTGTTGTGGTTTCTTTGACTTTTGCGGGAACCAGAAGATCAGGGTTGCTGAACGTGACAGAGACAATATCCTTCATGAATGCATCCAGCTCGCTGCTTTCCGTCCTGTCCTGTTCTTCGGATAGCTCTGCACTCGTAAGTTCAGGCGTTTTCTTCGCGGTATCTGATTTCCCCTGCGTCTCTTCCGGGGCTTTCTCCCCGTTTTTTTCATAAACATGCAGAGCCCCGACAAGCGCACGCAGACTCACGGAATCTGCCCCCTGCATTGCAAAACTGTAGACATTACCATTGATTTCATACAGAAAATCAACCGTGTACATGACAGAATAGACGGAAAATTCATCGGTGGTAAAGAGGATATCTCCGTTTTCACTTCTGGTTGCCTGATCTTTGAGTTCCATCAGCTCTTCGCCATCTTTGGCAAAGTGAACCACCTGGGGAACCGCTCCGGCTTCCTGGGGCGCATCCAGCAATCTGATGCTCACAGTGACAGGCGCCGTGGGTTCAATCTGCTGTTCATCCGCCCAGATCTCGATATCGAATATACGGATATATTCCGAAGTTACTTTCTTCGCAGATATCTGAGTCGCTTCTTCGGGATCTGTGACTTTCTCCGATGTATCGGTGCTCGCCACTGCCTCTTCAGGCTCAGAAAGCGTCTCGCCGGCAGCTGTGGCCTCTGCGCCGACCGTTTCCGGAACCGTTACGCCTGCTTTTTCCATAGACCTCTGGTAGTACGCCTGATACGCCCCGTCTTCAGGGAGGATCTCCCGCACCTGCAGGGTGGCGTTATCCGGAATCCCGGCGCCCTCGTCATAAGTCACGGTGATTTCCCAGGTCTCGCCGCCGGCGCTGATCAGAGTCGCGTGGAGCTGTCTGTAGCTGAGGACAAACTCGGAAAAGGATGGCGTAACAAAGCTGACAGCGCTTACAAGCTCTGTCCCGTCTTCAAGCGCCTCTGCTACCGTGTTGAGTTCAATCTCCTCAACAAGACCATCATGCAGGTGATACAAATGGAAATCTCTGCCGGTCAGGGCTTCGGGAAGTTGCAGCGTGACCTGGAAGCCCTCGCTGTAATCCGCGGGATCCACATCGGTCAACCCGATGTCAAACACCTGATAGACGGTGTCGGCGGCTGCGTCCGATGGAATCTCTGAGGCTGCATCGGGAAATGTGGCCTCTGAGCCTGTCTCATCTGCTGTATCTTCAGAATCCGGCGCTGCGAAGAGCGTATCGGCCGAGGGTTCCGCCGAGGGTTCTTCGACAATCTCCGCTTCGGGGGCGGCAACTTCTCCGGCTGCCTGCACGGCGGCAACGGCGGATGCGCCCTGCTCCTCGGTCAGGACTGTGGCATAGGCGCTGGCACTCTCCGGAAGAAAGAGGTCGTTGACTGTGCTGATCACTGCGGAATTATCTTCGGTGCTGACTTCAGTCACGCCCTGTGCTTCCACGGTGATCTCCAGAGTTGTCTCATCCTGGAGTGTAACAAGGAGTTTCTCCGGGGTGTCCGTATTCTTCAGAACACGGATAAGCCAGTCGTTTTCAGTCTCGGTAACGGTGAGTATATCGATGTTGGAGCTGCTGACAGCTGTGATTCTGTCTTTAAAGGCTGACGGAGCCGCGGTGAATTCCTTTGTTGCCGGATTCTCCAGCTTTTCCTCCTGCTCCTGCTCAGAATCGGTCTCGGAGGGGCTTTCTGCCTCTTCCGCGGCGGACGCAGCAGATTCTGCCGTTTCTTCAGTCTTAATATCAAGTTCCTGAAACACCTCGGAAAGCAGAATGTCCTTTGCACCGGGTATGGAAGCGGTGTAAGTCGTGCCGTTGACTTCGTACTCAAAGTCCACGGTATAGACGATAGCATAGATGGTGAAGGCTTCCGCGTCGAAGACGACTTCGCTGTTGTCGGCCTCGGTGCCTTCGGCCTGCTCGATGAGTTCCGCGGTCTGCTGGGCGATGTCCACATGGACAACGTTCGCCTTTTCTTCCGCGTGCTCCGTCGCCGCCGGGGTCATGACCACACGGATGGGGACGGCGGGTTCGATCTCATGCCCTTCGGCATCAAAGAAGGTGATGTCGACTGCCTGGACTTCCAGGACCTCGCCGCTCACCGCGTCGGAGACGGTGTCCATCAGGCTGCTGCCGTTCACGGGCGTGACAGCGATTTTTGTATTTTCCGGGAAGGCGCCCTCGGGGGCCTCGACGGACACCTTGATGCCGCCGGCTGTTCTCTCCCAGCTCTGGGCGGGCATGGGAATGGCAGGCACGGTTTCTTCTTTCGTGTCTGTGGTTTCTTCGGTCTCTTCATCCTCGTCCGTGGTCATGAAAATGAAGCCGTCGAACGCTTCATCATTTCCCTCTGCGGGAATGTAATTCGGGTTCTGCGGCAGGATGCCATAGCCGACGATCTGCTCGTCATTCAGGTAATAGCCAAAAGTCGCCACCGCGTCTGTACGGTCGCCTTCGACGGTGTTGATGGTGCCGTTCTCTGCGTCCACGTGATAGACGATGCCCATGTGGTCGATGTTCGTGATCTCGTCGTCGACCGTGTCGAAGAAGATCAGGTCGCCCACCACGGGGACATAGTCCCGTCCGGCGAAGAGCTCACCCATGGAGAAGCTCTCGGCCATGAAGGCGGCCGTCGGGTTGTTGGGGACGTTCTCGACCGGGATGCCGGCATAGCGCAGGCAGAAGGAGACGAACATCGCGTCCCACTCCGCGTACGGATAGCCGTACCAGGCGCCGTAACGGGTATAGCCATGCGTGACCCAGGCGTCGCCTGCGTCGTTCAGAACGGCTTCAAAGTTATTTGGGCTCTCGCCACGTCCCTGCTGGGTGGCGGCGACGAGAACGAGGTCTCTTGCCCAGTTGCCGCTGAGCTCCAGATTCTCAAACTCACGGTTCCAGTCATCCGCGGTCTCGAGGTCCGCGTCCGGATCGCTGACAGGCATCTCGGGAACCGTGCTCACGGCCTGCTCGGATGCGGCTGTCTCTTCCGGCTCGTCGACGGTGATCTCCTCCGTGCGGAAGCAGCCGGCGTCATGGACGTGGACCGGCAGCTCCGGCTGGTTGCAGATCAGCGCCCGCTCGATGGTATAACAGGCATCCGTATGAACGTGGGCGCCTTCCCCTTCCGGGATCTGACAGGTCAGTTCGCCGTTTTCATCAAAGCACTCCTCGAAATGCTGATGACCGGGGTTCTCCTCCAGGCCGCAACTGAGCATCCTGCTCTCTGCATAGCATGTATCATTATGCATATGCGCCTCCCGTTCCGGCAGGGTGCAGACCAGCGTCTCCCCCTCGTAGCAGTCGTCGTTGTGCACGTGGGCCACCGGTTCCGCACCCTCGTGGGTATAGGGACAGTCCAGGACCTCCCTGGTATAGACCTTCGCGATCGCCGTCTTGTGGAAGCCGGCGAAGGTGCCCAGCGAGACGATCATCGACAGACACAGAATCAGCGCAAGCGACCTGGTCCGTCTTTTACGGTCTTTCAGGATCCGGTTCAACAGAGATTCATTCATTTTTTCAGCCCTGCCTTCTATCAGAATGTCATAATATATACATTTTGGATTCGGTTCGGAAACAGCCTATTTTAAGCCTAATTTTACAGTTATCAATATAGCACAAGTACCGGAAAGGTACAAGTTTTTTCAGTATTTTTTCACACGGTTTTCCCATTCTTACCTGCAAGTATACCAGATCCGGCGTCAATAAAAGCGTCAATAAATTCGCCTTTTTTGCGCAGGGGGATTATTTTGCCGCAAAAATCCCCGGTCGGAAGAACTCTGACCGGGGTGATTCGCTCGGGATTCCGAGGGTTTCTGTTTTCTCTGTTTTTCAGTCTGCGATGTCCACGTCCCGTGTGATGAACACGCTGTAGTCCGGGACGATGGCCTGGGTCTCCTTCTGCAGGGTGGCGATCGCTTCCTTCGGATCCACGTCGAAGCTCGTCACCACGTCGAAGCGCAGCTCCTTCGTCTCTGGGTTGAGGTGGAAGCCGTGGATCTGCAGGGCCCAGTCGTGGGCCATGACCTTTTCCTGTACGGCGTTGCGGATGGCGGCCACATCGTCGTTTCCGGTGTTGTAGGAGTAAACACCGACGCCCGTGAGGATGACGCCCGTCTCCTTGAAGACCTTTCCCTGCACGCGGCGGGTCAGGCGGTCCACCTCTTCCACCGTCATCACATCCGGCAGCTCCAGATGAACCGAGGCGTAGTTCCGGTCCGGGCCGTAGTTGTCCAGGAACAGGTCATAGGCGCCCCGGACCTCGGGCTCTTCGTTGAGCAGATGGCGGATCTTCTGCGTGAGCTCCGGGTCCGCCCGGTGGCCGATGATATCGTCCAGCGTCTCCATCATCATCTCAATGCCTGACTTGATGATGAAGCCGGAGATCACCACGCCGACCCAGGCCTCGAGGGAGAGGCCCGTGAGCATGAAGATCACCGCCGAGGCCAGGACCGAGGCCGAGAGGATCGCATCGAAGCGGGCATCCTCTCCCGAGGCAATGAGCGCGCCGGAGTTGGCCTTCTGTCCCTGGGCTTTCACATAGCGGCCAAGAATCAGCTTCACCACCACCGCCGAGGCGATGATGACAAGCGAGACGACGGAATAGTCCGGGGTCTCGGGGTGGATGATTTTCCGGATCGATTCCACAAGCGAGGTAATACCGGCGTAAAGAACAATAGCCGCGACGATCACGGCGCTGAGGTATTCCGTTCTGCCGTGGCCAAGCGGGTGCTTCTTGTCCGGCTGGCGGTTGGCAAGCTTGGTTCCGATGATGGTAATAACCGAGGAGAGGGCGTCCGAGAGGTTGTTCACCGCGTCCAGGGTTACCGCGATGGAATGCGAGAGCAGGCCCACCGCCGCCTTGAACGCGGCGAGGAACAGGTTTGCGACGATGCCGACAACGCTGGTCCGGACGATCAACCGGTCCCGGTTCATGGTTTCTTCCATAAAAAACAGTCACCTGATTTCTGAAGTCTTTTTGATGAGCTTTTATTGTATCATTTCAGCGTCGGCTCTGCAAGGCAAAAAATGCTTGCAATTCCCCCCTGTCTGCGTTATTCTGACGGAAAGTATCTTCAGAGGATGTGGTATTCATGAGCAAGTTAACGCTGGAGCGCGCCAAGGAGCTTCTTTCCAAACACACCACCGAGGACCATCTATTTGTCCACGCCGCCTGCGTCAGCGCGGCCATGGGCGCGATGGCGGATTATTTCGGCGAGGACCGGGACCACTGGGAGGCCATCGGCTGGCTCCACGATGTGGACTATGAGCAGTATCCCTCCACCGAGGAGCACTGCCACCATGTGCGGGAGTTCCTGGAGCCGGAGGGGGTGGACGAAGCCGACATCCGCAGCATCATTTCCCACGGCTACGGCATCACCACGGACGAGGTTCCGCCCGAAAGCAACCTGGAAAAGAGCCTCTTTACCGTCGACGAGCTCACCGGCATTGTCCACGCCTACGCCCTGATGCGGCCGGAAAAGATGGACGGCATGAGCGTCAAGAGCTTTAAAAAGAAATTCAAGGACCTGAAGTTTGCCGCCAAGTGCAACCGCGAGGTCATCAACCGGGGCTTCGAGATGCTGGGCCTGGAGCCTTCGGTGGTGATGCAGGCCTGCATCGACGGCATGACCGCTCACAAGGAGGAGATCGGCTTCTGAGCCGGCAGAGCAAAATGCTTTCTGACAACATTCAGCGCGCCCCCGACGGGGCTCTTCGCTTTGCCGGACACTCGGTTCCGGCCCTGGCCGAGCAGTACGGCACCCCGCTTTACCTGATGGACGAGCAACGGCTGCGTCATAACTGCCGTATGTATACCGGGACCTTCCGCGAATGCTTCGGGGAAGCCGCCCTCCCCCTCTACGCCGGGAAGGCCGCCTCCTTCCGGGCGATGTACCGGATTGTGAAGGAAGAGGGCATGGGCATCGACGCCGTCTCGCCGGGTGAGATCCACACCGCCCTCTCGGCGGGCTTCCCCGCGGAAAAAATCTTCTTCCACGGCGACGGAAAGACCGATGCCGACATCCGCTACGCCCTGGAACACGGCGTCGGCTACTTCATCGTGGACAACCCCGACGAGCTGCGCCGCCTGGCCGAGGAGGCCGCGCGCATGCGCCTCGTTCAGAAGGTGCTGCTCCGCGTCACGCCCGGCATCGACCCGCACACCTACAAGGCCGTCAACACCGGCACCGTCGACGTGAAGTTCGGCGTCCCGATGGAGACCGGCCAGGCCTATGCCTTTGTGCAGGACGCGCTCTGTCTGCCCTCGCTTTCGGTCTGCGGGCTGCACTGCCACGTGGGCTCCGAGGTCTTCGACGAGACGGTCTTCGAGGACACCATTGACGTCATGACCGCCTTTATGGCCGAGCTTTATAAGGGCTTCGGCTATGTGACCGAAATGCTGAACGTGGGCGGCGGCTACGGCGTGCGCTATCTCGACACGGACAAGCAAATCGACATTCCCGCCCGCATCCGCAGCGTCGCCGCCCACCTGAAGCAGCGCTGCAGTGAATACGGCTTGAAGCTTCCCTTCTTCCTGATGGAGCCCGGCCGCAGCATCGTCGCCGACGCCGGCATGACGGTCTACACTGTCTCCAGCGTCAAGCGCATCCCGGGCTACAAATACTACGTCGTCATTGACGGCGGCATGACGGACAACCCCCGCTACCCCCTCTACGGGGCGCCCTACACCGTTCTGCACGCCGACCGCGAGGCACAGTTCTACGCCGTCTACGACCTGGCCGGACGCTGCTGTGAATCCGGGGACATCATCCAGCCCGCCGTCAAGCTCCCCATCGACACCCAGCGCGGCGATCACATTGCCGTCTGCACCACCGGGGCCTACAACTATTCCATGGCCTCCAACTACAACCGTCTCCCGCGGCCGCCCGTCGTGATGCTCACGGAGGAAGGAAGCCGCCTCGCCGTCCGCCGTGAGACCCTGGAGGACCTTGTCGCGCTGGACCAGTGATCGAAAAAGATCCTGATTCACGGAATTGTTTGTTGTAAAAAACAGAAACGCAGTTGAAATCGTGCTGTACCGGACTTTCAGAAAGCATCCGATGCAGCACGTTTTGCAATCTATTTGGCATATCATGCAATTGTTTTTGCAATTTCTTTCTGTTAGAATCTGCTTAACGCAGGCGATATACAGGCACCGCAGTTCGTGAAAAGGTATACCATCTGCTTATTCAAGAAGAAGGACAGGTTCGTTCAGAACAGATCATGACAATACAGATCAAAAACGGAACCGTCGTCGACCCCGCCTCCGGCGTGCACGAGGTCCGGGACCTCTGGATCGACGGGACGCGGATTGCCGGGCCCGCCGGACAGGCCGACCGGGTAATCGACGCGAAGGGGAAAATCGTTTGCCCCGGCTTTCTCGACATTCACATGCACGAAGACCCCGTCGATGCCGACGGGAAGCTGGAGTCCTATGACGAAAAGTCGGTCTTCGCCTGCATGCTGCACATGGGCGTGACCACCGCCGTCGCGGGCAACTGCGGCGAGAACAAGTTCCATCCGGCGGACTATCTCGATCTTGTTGACCGGGACGGCGCGCCGGTGAACGTGGCCATGCTGGCCGGTCACGGCTTCTTTCGGCACGAGGCAGGCTGCCTCGACCGCTACGCCCCCGCCACCGCCGCCCAGCGCGACCGCATGGCAGGCCGGATCCGGGAAGCCCTGCAGCGCGGCTGCATCGGCGTCTCCTTCGGGATCCGGTACGAGCCCGGGATGGATACCCGCGAGTTTCTTGAGGCGGCGGCCGGGATCCGCGGCACGGGAAAGCTTCTTGCGGCCCATGTCCGGGACGACGCGGCACAGATTTTTTCCGCCACACGGGAGTTTCTTGACGCAGGGCTTCAGCTGGATGTCCCGCTGCAGGTCTCCCACATCGGAAGCATGGCCGGCTTCGGCCAGATGACGGAGTTTCTGGAGCTGATCGATTCCTATCGCGCGCTCCGTTCGGATATCTGCTGCGACTGCTACCCCTACGACGCCTTCTCCACGGATCTCGGCTCTGCCACCTATGACGACGGCTGGCTGGAGCGCTACGGCTGCGACTACAGCGTGCTGGAGCTCTGCCTGCCGGAATACTTCGGGCAGCGCTGTACGGAAGAACTCTTCCACCGGATCCGCCGGGAGAAGCCGGACTGCAAGACCGTCTGCCACGTGATGCGGCAGGAGGATGTGGATCTGGCCTATCGGCATGAGGACGTCATGGTGGCCAGCGACGCCACCCTGGACCGCGGCATGGGCCACCCCCGCGCCTGCGGCACCTTCCCCCGCGTGCTCTCCCGCTATGTCCGCGGCGGGATACTGACTCTGGATGATGCCATCCGGCGGATGACCGTTCTGCCGGCGGCTCAGCTCGGCCTTTCTCAGAAGGGCCGGCTCTCTGTGGGCGCGGATGCCGACGTGGTGATCTTCGACCCGGAGAAACTTATCGACCGTGCCACCTTCGAAGCCCCGCTGACCCCGCCCGACGGGATCGAGCTGGTCTTTGTCGGTGGGAAGCCCGTCCTTCGGGACGGAGTCATTCTGGACCGCCGTGCCGGGAAATCGGTGCGCGGATCACGCTGTACCCAAGGAGGACACACATGAAAAAAGTACTCACCCTTACCCTGGTGCTCGCCCTCTGTCTGAGCATCTGCGCCCTCGCCCCGACGTCCTTTGCCGCGGGCGGAAGCGTCCTGAACATCGCCCTCGACGGGCAGCCGGAGCATCTGGATGTCACCATGAGCAGCATGGACATGGCATCCGAGGTCGTCTTCGGTCCGGTCTTTGAAAAACTCGTCGCCTTCAACGGCGACAGCCAGGTTATTCCCGAGCTGGCCGAATCCTGGGAGGTCAGCGAGGACAACACCGTCTACACCTATCACCTGCGTCAGGGTGTTCTTTTCCACAACGGCGAAGAGATGAAGGCCGCCGACGTTGTCGCCTCCATGAACCGCTGGATCGACGCGGCGGACAACGCCAACTCTCTGGTGGGCGGCGCGCACTTCACCGCGGTGGACGACTATACGGTTGAAATCACCATGGAGCACGGCACCCTCTACCTCAACGAAATGATCGCCGGACTCGGCCAGCAGGCCGTCATCATGCCCGCCTCCGTCATCGGCGCGGTCGGCGAGGGCGAACTGGTCCAGGAATACATCGGCACCGGCCCCTATGTCTATGACGAGTGGAAAGCCGACCAGTTCATCCGCCTGAAGGCCAACCCCAATTATCAGCCCTACGGCACCGAGGGGGATTACTCCGGCTGGGGCGGCTACAAGACCGCGTGGTATGATGAAGTGTACTTCTACTTCCCCGGTGACAACGCCACCGTCGTCTCCGGCATCCAGACCGGTGAGTTCGACATCTCCGACCGTCTCAACGGCGACGACTATGACACCTTTGTGGGTGATGAAAACTTCACCATCTTCTCCGCCGAGGCCGAGCTTCCCATGCTGATCTTCAACAAGTCCCAGGGTGTCGCCTCCAACGCGCTGGTGCGCCAGGCGGTCCAGGCCGTCGTCAACTGCGAGGACGTGATGTTTGCCGCCTATGCAAGCCCCGAGCGCTACAAGCTCTATTCCTCCTACATGTTCGAAAGCTCCCCCACCTGGTATACGGACGCCGGCAGCGAGAAGTACAACCAGAACGATCCCGAAGCCGCCAAAGCGCTCTTTGCCGAAGCCGGCTGGACCGATGACGATGTGTTCCGGATTCTGGTCCGCACCGATGTCTCCGACTTCTTCGCCCAGGCCCAGGTGATTCAGGAAGAGCTTCGCTCCATCGGCATCAACTGTGAACTGGTGGCCTATGACGCCTCCACCTACAGCGATGTGCGCAACAACCACCCCGAAGCCTGGGATGCCTTCATCACCAACTTCGGACCGAAGGTCCTGCCGAACATGAATCTCTTCCTCTCTGCCTCCTGGGCAGGCTGGTGCGCCGATGAGCGCATCCAGAACGACCTGGCCGCCATCGCCTCCGGGACCGATCTTCAGGCTGCCCAGCAGACCTGGGCCGACCTGCAGGCCTATATGTACGAGGAGTTCGTCCCCGTGGTGAAGTTCGGCACCAACAACCTGAGCGGTGTCTGCCGCAGCGACATTACCGGCGCCTTCATCATGGAGCGCCTGGTATGGGTGGACGCCCATCCGGTCGAGGGCTGATCCGCCGCTTTTCGGAACAACCGGCTGATAGATCCCGTTTGACGGAACTGGTTGTCCGGTGACCTGTATTTCGTTAATCGGACTGATTCAATCCCGCCCCTCCCGGGGCGGGATTTCCGGATTGATCCCGCTTCTGTTTTGTGATATAGTGGAACAAATTTCTGCGAAAGGAGACGTTTTTCCATGCATAAGTACCTCCTGAAGCGGCTCCTGTCGCTGATCCCGGTTCTGTTTGTGGTGTCGCTGGCCATCTTCCTGCTGATCCATCTGGTTCCCGGCGATCCCGCCGCCGCGATTCTCGGCGAGGAGGCCAGTCCGGAGCAGATCGCCGCCCTGCGGGAGACGCTGGGCTTCAATGATCCGCTGCCGGTGCAGTATTTCCGCTGGGTTGCCGGGCTTTTCCGCGGCGACTGGGGGACCAGTTTCTTCATGGAAGGGACCATGCTGGAGATCATCGGGGCCCATATGATTCCCACCCTTCAGCAGACCCTCGTTGCCGTCGGCTTCGCGACGCTGATCGGCGTCCCCCTCGGCATGCTCGCCGCCATCCGCCACGGAAGCCCCCTGGACCGGATCATCTCGGCTTTCTCCTCGGTCGGCATTTCGCTGCCGAGCTTTCTGATGGGCCTGTGCCTGGTGCTTCTCATTTCCGTGAAGCTGCGCTGGCTCCCGTCCTCGGGGTACAAGTCCATCGCCGACTTCGGCTGGCAGACCCACATCCGCTACATGCTGCTGCCGGGCATTGCCCTCGGCTTTATCGAGATGGGCCTGATCATCCGCATGACTCGCTCCTCTATGCTGGAGATCCTGAGCGCGGACTATATGCGCATGGCCAAGGCCAAGGGCGTTTCCCGGCGGAGGATGTTCTTCCGGCATGCGCTGATGAACGCGCTGATCGGGATTCTCACCGTGGTGGGGCTTTCCTTCATCTCCTGCCTGGGCGGCGCTACCGTGACGGAGACGATCTTCAACATCCCCGGCCTCGGAAAGCTCACGCTCAACGCCGTCATGCGCCGCGACTACGAAGTCGTCCAGGCCGTTGTGCTGCTGGTTTCCCTGATGAATGTGCTGTGCACGCTGATCCTCGATCTGCTCTATGCCCTGATCGATCCGCGCGTGCGCCTGAACTGAGGTACGCCTATGACGGAGTATTCTCTCTCTTCCGCCGACCGCAGCCGGCTTTCCGAGCGCCGGCGTGAACTGCTTCGCGAGCAGAGGCGCCTCAACATCCGGCGCTTCTTCCGGAACGGCCACGCCGTTGCCGGCGCTCTGATCATCCTGGTCATGGTGCTGCTCGCCGTGTTTGCGCCCCTTCTGGCTCCGGCGGACCCCCTGGCCCAGACCGTTGCCAACCGCTTTGCCAAACCCGGCACGGCAGGGTATCTTCTCGGGGCGGACAAGCTTGGCCGGGACCTTCTGAGCCGGATCATCTACGGCGCAAGGGTCTCCATGATCGTCGGCGTCTCCTCGAGCCTGTGCTCCATGCTCTTCGGCATGATCATCGGCCTCTATGCCTGCTACTACAAGGCCATCGACAACGTTCTGATGCGGATCTGCGACGGCCTCAGTGCCATTCCTTCCATTCTGCTTGCCATCGCCCTGATGGCAGTGCTGGGGCAGAGTCTTGTCAACGTCATTCTCGCCCTCAGCATCGTTTACATCCCCCGCATGGCGCGCATCTCCCGCTCCGCCGCCCTGGTGGTCAAGGAGCAGACCTACATCGAAGCGCTCCGCTCTCAGGGGGCCTCCTCCTTCCGCATCATCTGGCGGCACATCGCGCCGAACATTCTTCCGGCGGTGGTAGTGCAGGCCTCCTTCAACTTTGCCGACGCGATCATCACCGAGGCCTCGCTGAGCTTCCTCGGCGTCGGGGTTCCCGCGCCGCAGCCCAGCTGGGGCAACATTCTTGCCGAAGGCCGCGAGGTTATCACCAAGGCCTGGTGGATGGTGGTCTACCCCGGGCTTGCGACCGCCCTGGCCGTCATGGGCACCAACATTTTCGGCGACGGGCTTCGGGACATCCTCGACCCGCATACCAATTGAGGACCGTTTCTGCGGGGTACAATACCGCTCCGCATCCCTCAGATTCTTTTGAGGAAAGCTCAATGGCTCCCGATCGGTCTCTTCTCCCCGCCGCAGGCGGGGAGAAGAGCATCTGTTATACCTGATTGCAGATTCTTTTGAGGAAAGCATAATGACCGAAAACATTCTTGAAGTCAATCACCTCACCACCCGCTTCCGCACGGAGCGCGGTCTGATGACCGCGGTGCAGGGCGTCTCCTTCCATGTACGGCGCGGTGAGATTCTCGGCCTGGTGGGCGAGTCCGGCTGCGGCAAGTCGGTCACCAGCCAGACGATCATGCGCCTCTATGACGAGAAGCGTCTCGCCCGGTATGAGGGTGAGATTCTATTTGAAGGGAAAAACCTCCTCAGCCTGTCGGAGAAGCAGATGCAGGCCGTGCGCGGCGGAAAGATCGCCATGGTCTTTCAGGACAGCCTGAGTTCTCTGAATCCGGTTTTCACCTGCGGCGAACAGATCATGGAATCCATACGGATCCACACCCGCAATCCGGACGGCAGGAAACTCTCCCGCGCGGAGGCAAAGGAAAAGGCCGTTGAGATGCTCCGCCTCGTCGGGATTCCGGATCCGGAAAAGCGTTTTTCCCAGTACCCGCACGAGCTCTCCGGCGGCATGCGGCAGCGCGTCATGATCGCCTGTGCGCTCAGCTGCCGGCCAAAGCTGCTGATCGCGGACGAGCCGACCACCGCTCTGGATGTCACGATTCAGGCCCAGATCATGGAGCTGATCGTCGATCTGAACCGGGAGCTGGACATGGGCGTGATTCTCATCACCCACGACCTCTCCGTCGTCGCCGAGACCTGCAGCCGCGTTGCGGTCATGTATCTGGGTCAGATTGTGGAAGAGGCCGACGTGCTCTCCCTCTTCGAGCACCCCTGCCACCCCTACACCCGCGGCCTTCTCAAAAGCATTCCCTCCGTCACCGACAGCAAACGGGAGGATCTTTATATCATCGAAGGGACGGTGCCCCTGCTGAACCAGATTCCACAGGGCTGCCGCTTCCGGCCGCGCTGTCCCTGCGCCCGCCCTGAATGTGCCGAACGGATGCCGGAACTGACCGCGCTGGCCTCCGGGCAGACGGTGCGCTGCTTCCGGGCGGCGGAGATCGCCGAAGGGAGGCTTCTTGATGTCTGATCGGCCGATTCTCGAGGCTCGGGGAATCCGGACCTGGTTTCCCGTCCGCGGCCTTGTCGGGGAAGCCGTCGGCAGCGTCAGGGCCGTCGACGATGTCTCTCTGTCCCTGTATCGCGGGGAGACCTATGGCCTTGTCGGAGAGACCGGCTGCGGAAAATCCACCCTCGGCAGGACCCTGATCCGTCTGCTGGAGCCTACGGACGGGCAGCTGCTTCTTGACGGGACGGACATCACCCGGCTCTCTTCCCGGCAGCTTCTCCCGCTGCGCGCCAGGATGCAGATGGTCTTTCAGGACCCCTACAGCTCTCTGGACGGACGGATGCATGTAGGTGACATTCTGATGGAGACCCTCGTCATTCAGAAGCACCGCAACCGGAAGGAAAACATGGAGCTGGTCCTGCAGCTGCTGAATCAGGTTGGGCTTCTGCCGGAGCACTTCTACCGCTATCCCCACGAGCTCTCGGGCGGCCAGCGCCAGCGCGTCGGCCTCGCCCGCGCCCTCCTGCCTGAGCCGGAGCTCATCGTCTGCGACGAGCCGGTCTCCGCACTGGATGTCTCGGTCCGCTCCCAGATCATCCGGCTGCTGCTGGACCTTCAGGAAAAGCGGAACCTCAGCTACCTCTTCATCTCCCACGACATGTCGGTGGTCCGCTACATGGCTGACCGCGTGGGGGTAATGTATCTCGGCCATCTGGTCGAGGAAGCGGAGACCGACGAGCTCTTTACCCATCCGCTGCACCCCTATACCCAGGTTCTGCTCAGCGCGGTGCCGACCCCGGACCCCCGGACCCATCGGAAGCGGATCGTCCTGGAGGGGGAGCTTCCCTCCCCGCTTTCTCCGCCCCCCGGCTGCCCCTTCCACACGCGCTGCCCCCACTGTACGGAAGCCTGCCGCACGGTTTTCCCTGAGACGAAAAAAGCAGCCGACGGTCACCTCGTCGCCTGCCACCTGGTGTAATTCCATCGGAGATCTCCATGCCTGATGCACAGATTACCCTGAAGACCCTTGCCCATCTTCAGCAGGACAGCGCACGCTTTACGATTGCCGGATACCAGAGGGGCTTTCGCTGGACCCGGGCCGAAGTCCGGGATCTTCTGGACGATGTTCGGGAGTTTTCCCTCGCACACCCTGCCGAAAGCGGCGCCTTTTACTGTCTTCAGCCGCTTGTCGTCACGTCCGCGCCTGACGGTTCCTGGACTGTGATCGACGGCCAGCAGCGTCTCACGACCCTGTATCTGTTCTACTGCTGCTGTTCCTGGATGCTGCCACCCTCCGCCCGCTATAATCTTCTTCCCTTTTCTCTCCGCTATGTCGACAGGCCCCGGCTTCAGGAATGCCTGGATGTGCTTTCCGAGAAGGAATACGCCGGCGCCGGCCGCTTTGCCGCCGAGATGGCGGAGTTTGAGGACGATATCGACTGCCACTATCTTCTGGAGGCCTACCGCTGCATCGGGGACTGGCTGCACGAGCTTCTGAAAAGCCCTGATGCCCGCGCAGGACTTGGCAGTCTGAAACACACATTCGACACCCGGGTCCGACTCATCTGGTATGAGCTTCCGAACCTCAGCGCCGCAGATCAGGCGGCGCTGTTTTCCAAGCTCAACACCGGGAAGATCGCTCTGACGGATGCCGAGCTCATCCGGGCGCTTCTTCTGCAGCGGGAAACCGGGCTGGCCGGGTCCGCTCCGGATTCATCGGGCGCGGCGGACTTGCAGCAAAACATTGCGTCCGGGTGGGATGACATGGAGGAAGCGCTCCGGGACGACCGGTTCTGGAAATTCCTCACCGGCGGGCGCGGTGGGGACCGCGCTGTCTCCTCCCCCACGCGGCTTGATTTCCTTCTCCGGGTTCTTGCGCTCCTTGTCAACCGCGGCGTTCTCTCCGACGCAGACCGGCAGGTTCCGGAAGGGGCCCCCTGGGCGATCCGGGAAGAGGCCAACCGGGAGCGGTTTTCGTTTTTTGTCTTCTCCGCCTGGTTGAAGCTTCTGCGCCGGACGGCGGCAGAAGGCAGCGGTGACAGCGCCGTCCCGCAGATCTGGGACAGCATCTGTAAGCTTTACCGGCTGCTTCGGTCCTGGTATGAAGATACGCCCCGATATCACCGGATCGGCTTTCTGACCGCGGCCTCCCTGCGTCCGGCCGCGGAGCTGACGGCGGATCTGACAGAGGCCGATCGGGACGCCCGGTCCGCTCTCTCCGAAAACCGTTTTGATGAAACGCTGCTCGCGCTCATTCGCCGGGAGCTCTTCGGCACGGCGCCGGCGTCCCCGGCCGCTTTCCGGGAATGGCTTACGGGACTGCAGTACCCGAAGGATGCCCACCGCATCCGTCAGGTCCTTCTGCTCTACAATCTTGCCGTGCTGGAGGCTGCCGGGACGGAAAACCGCTTTCCCTTTGAACTCTACCGCGATTCCCGGCTCAACTGGGATCTGGAGCATATCAATGCCGTAGCGGCCCCCGCTGCCGGAGAACCGGATCACTCCATCGGCAATCTGACCCTGCTCGATGGCTTCATCAACCGCACCTACCAGAATGACCCCTTTTCCGTAAAACGCAGGGTCATCCTGGAGCAAAACGTCCGGGGAACCTTTATCCCGCTGTGCACCCGGCGGGTTTTCATGAAGGACTTCCCGGGGGCGGAAGCTTCCCCGATCTGGAGTGAAACCGACAAAAAAGCCTATACAGAGGACATCATCCGTTTTCTCTGTTCTTTTCTGAATCTGGAGGATACCGGGCATGAAAGCTGAAGACCCTTCCCGCCCCCTGCCGGAAGTCATGACGGCCGAGCCGGTGAGCCCTGCCGAAGCCACAGAGGCGCGGGTCCCCTATCTGACCGGGGCGCAGGACGCAGACCCTTCCCGGGAGAGGGAATCGGATCCGATCACGGCCCTTACGGATCCCGCCCTCGATGACGGGTTCCTTTCCGGCACGGCGCTCTCCCTCTCCACGGCCGCCGCGACGCGCGAAAGCCTCTGGAGTCTGCTCTCGGTACGCGGTCTCACCGTCCGCATCCCGGCTCATCACCGGGATTATGTCCAGGGGCGGCACGATGCCCAAGCCGAACCCGTCCGCCGGAGGCTTCTGGGCGATCTGTCTGACGTCCTCCGTGAGGCTGCCTCTGATCCCGCCGGCCTCCGGTCCGGTATGGATCTGGGCTTTCTCTGCGGCAGTGTGGATCAGGACCGCGGCCTGATTCCCATGGATGGGCAGCAGCGTCTGACCACGCTCTTCCTGCTGCACTGGCTGCTCGCCTTCCGAAGCGGCCGGCTGGAATCGGATCCCGATGTCCGGGAAGCACTGCTTCGCTTTCACTATGAAGGCCGGGAGCCTGCCGACCGCTTCTGCCGTCAACTCGTTCTGCAGGCCCCGAGCACATCCGCTTTCGGTACCGGGAGCCGATGGATTTCCTCCGAAATTCGAAACTGTGCCTGGTTCTCGGAGGACTGTGAACAAAGCCTCTCGGTCCGGGGCATGCTGGTCATGCTCGACGCTCTGCAGGAGATGCTCACAACGCTCGCCGACGCGGGGCTCACGACGGAACGGCTTTTCTCCTGTCTGACCTCCGCGAGGCCGCCGGTCTCCTTCCTGTTTCTGAATCTCGGCGATGCAGGCCTCGCAGACTCCTCTTACATCAAAATGAACGCCCGGGGCAGGCCTCTGAGCTTTTTTGAGGGCTTCAAGGCCGAACTCTCGGCCTTTCTGGCTTCCGATGCCGCCGGCAGCGGGGAAAGCGGCTTTTCCGAGTGGTTTCTTCGGCAGCTGAACGGTCCCTGGACCGCGCTGTTCTGGAGGCCGGAATACCGGGAATCCGGTCCCTTCCCGACGACAGATCGGCCGATGCTGCGGTTTTTCCGTTTCGTGATCCTGACCGATTATCTCACCGGGTTGGAGCCCGTCCCCGACCGGGGAAATCTCGAGGCGGTCCTCACCGCTCTCATGGGGGAGGGAGACAATACGTTTTTCTCCCGGCTGTTTCGGGACGGTTTCCGTACGGTAGAAAGCCTGTGCTGCGAGAGGCCGCCGGTCACCGTCCGGACGTTTCAGCGCATCCGGGCGCTCCTGGACCTTCTCGCGAGCCGGAAAAAGAGGGCCGGGAGCCTTGCGTTTCTGAAGCGCTCCGCTGATCCCGGTCCTGTTTTCGATGAAGAGGCTGCTTTCCGCCGTCTGATCGCCTCCGATCCCCGGGAACTCGGATACCGGGAACTGCTCCTGCTCTATGCGGAATATCGTTTCCTGCTGCGCTATGCCCTTCCGGACGGAAGCTTCCGCTACAGCGCCGCGCTCGCGCGCTGGCTGAGCCTGATCTTCCGCCTGAGCGGCGCCGTTTCGAGCCTGCAGGCCGATGCCTTCTTCGCGATGGTCCGCGCCGTGGACTGCCTGGTGGAGAGCGGTTTTGCGCTGCGCAGCCGGAAAGCGATCCTGCGCTGGCCCCGCCTGCCGGAGGCGCTCTCCGTCTTTCCCGCGTCCCAGCTGGCCGAGGAAGCGGTCAAAGCCGCTCTCATGCAGAGCAGCCCCCTGTGGAAAAAGGCGATCCTGGCCGCCGGGCGCTCTTTCCTGGGCGGGCGCATCGACCTGCTTTTCCGGTATTCCGGCATCCGGGCCGAGGATGTTTTCTCCTCTGCCTCGCTTTCCGTACCCGCGACGGACGGGAAGGAGTATGCGCTGTTTCTGCGCTGCCTTCGCCGGATCGAGCTTCTTTTTGACCGGGACGGAGTCCACCCGGAACTGGAGCTGTCGGCACTTCTGCAGCGGGCGCTTCTCTGTTACGGCGGAGAGGAGTGCTACCTGCTGCCATCCGGCAGGACGCGCCTGTGCTTTCTTGACAGCAAAGACCGGGACTTCGGTTTCCGCCGCCTGCTGTGGGAGGAAAACGACGGCCGGCGAGCGCTTTTTCTGCAGCTTCTGGATGACCTGGACGAAAAGCAGCCCGCGGCATCCCAGCTGCAGCGGATCATTTCACGGAAGATTTTCCGCGGCGTTGAGCGCTGGAAGGAATACTTTGTCACCATGCCGGAGATTCTTTCCTCGGTTCGTCTCTCCGGTGCTGAGGCGGCAGACCCCATGGGCGAGTGGGTGTTCCGGACCGAAAAGCGCTTTATCCGCATGAATCATCCCGACGACATTCTGCTTCTCTCCCGAACCCAGACCGGTTCCGTCAGCCGGGAATACTACAGCTATGTGCTCTTTCTGAAGGCAAGGAAGCGAGGCCTGCCGGTGTTTTACCATGCCGACTACACGGAGAGTTCGGAGAAGTACGCCTGGTTTGAGGATTCAAACGGCGCCCGGATCCGGATCCTGTACCGAAACCCGGACGGGACGCGCTGGCGCTGTCTCGCGTATCGGGAAGAGGATCCCGCCCCGGTCTTCGGCGGAAGCCTGGAGGAGACGCTGGACTATATCCGGGAGTCCTCGAGATGAGCTCGAAATGAATCAGCTGCGTTTTTCCATCGAAAAACGCAGCTGATTTACATTTATTCGATAGAAAAATGCAATTATTTCTTGATTTTTCTATTCTGAATCTGTCCCTTCATGGATCCTGATACAGCAAAACACCGCCCGTGGGCGGTGTTTTTTATTGTTTGCTGCTTTACGAATCTGCGCCGGATCTTTCTCAGGCCTTGGCGGCCTCCATGCCGGCGGCGAGGGCGGCCTTGTTGCCCTCGAGGAACTTCATCTTGCGCTCGCCGAGCTCAATCTTGATGGCGTCGACCATCTTGTCGACCGAGACGGAGTTTTCATCCGCACCCATCATGGCGCCGAGGATCGCGACGTTGGCGCCCTTCGGGTTCTTCACATTTTCGGCAATGTGAGCGGCGTCACAGTAGACCACACGGACATCATCGCGCTGCACCTTGCGGTCGATGATGGAGCAGTTGACGACGATCAGGCCGCCGGGCTTGACCGTGTGCTCGAACTTGTCCAGAGAGGGCAGGTTCATCGCGATCAGGACATCGCAGTTATCGACCATGGGCGAGCCGATGGGCTCATCGGAGATGACGACGGAGCAGTTGGCCGTACCGCCGCGCATCTCGGGGCCGTAGGAGGGAAGCCAGGACACATGCTTGCCGTCAAGCATATTGGCCATGGCAAGGAACTTGCCGATGAGCAGCATTCCCTGTCCGCCGAAGCCCGCGAAAACATACTGTTTCATCATGATTATTCAGCCCCCTTGTCTTTCTTCACACCCAGTGGATAGTAGGGGATCATGTTCTCTTCCAGCCACTTCATGGCCTCGACCGGGCTCAGACCCCAGTTCGTCGGGCAGGTGGACAGAACCTCGATCATGCAGAAGCCCTTGCCATCCAGCTGATACTCGAACGCTTTCTTGATTGCCTTCTTGGTCTTGAGGATGTTCGCGTTGGTGTTCACCGCGCAGCGCTCGATGTAGTAGGAACCGGGCACCTCGGAGAGCATCTCGGACATCTTGATCGGCGCGCCGCACCAGGCCTCGTCACGGCCGTAGGGAGAGGTGGTGGTCTTCTGGCCGACCAGGGTGGTCGGGGCCATCTGGCCGCCGGTCATGCCGTAAATGGCGTTGT
>JAGAFT010000150.1 GCA_017627975.1 Oscillospiraceae bacterium | reverse complement strand
TCCCGCGCGGCGCGTATTGTGGACCAGATGGAAGAGCTTGGAATCGTAGGACCCTACGAGGGGGCCAAGCCGCGCAGTGTCACCGTCGACAAGGCGGGCTGGCACGACCTGCAGGTGAAGATGGGCTGGATCCCGGCCGACAGCCCGCTGGATCTTGATCCGGGACCGGAGCCGGAGGAAGCGGCGTTTGAGGATCAGGATGAAGAATTCTGAACCGATCAGCGTCACTGAGGCCAACGCCATGAGCAGTCTGGCCCTGGCCCATGTGGGTGATGCGGTATATGAACTGTTGGTGCGAAGCATGCTGGCCTCAAGAGGCCCGGCGGCGGTGCACGACCTGCATCGGCAGACCGTCGCCTACGTCCGTGCCGAAGCCCAGGCGGCGACCGTAAAGCGCCTTCTGCCGCTGCTGAGCGAAGAAGAGACCGCGGTGTATAAGCGGGGGCGGAACAGCCACGTCCATGGAATCCCCGCTCATGCAAACCCCGGTGAATACCACAGTGCGACAGGGCTGGAAGCCCTGCTGGGCTGGCTGTATCTCACGGGACGACAGAACCGGATCCGGGAACTGTTTGACGCCGTGACGGAGGACTGAGGCACAATGGCATTGGACACCGCAACCGTCTCGGCGCTGGCGGAGGAACTCTCCGACCGCCTCACAGACGGAAGAATTGAAAAGATCCAGCAGCCGGAGAAGGACCTGCTCCTACTGACGGTGCGCTCAGAAGGGGAGAACCGGAAGCTCCTGATCCGTGCCGCCGGGCCCAACGCCCGTGTGCATCTCACGGAACAGAGCTTCGAAAATCCCAAAGAAGCGCCCATGTTCTGCATGCTGCTCCGCAAATACCTGACCGGCGCGCGTGTAAAAAGCATCGAACAGCCAAACTTCGACCGCTTGATCGCCTTCCGCCTGGAGAGCCGGAACGAGCTTGGCGACAGTACGGAGCTCCGCCTTATCACCGAACTGATGGGCAGAGCGGCAAATGTGGTTCTCGTCGGAACAGACGGACGCATCCTCGACTGCCTGCGCCGTATCCCGCTCTCCGAACACGGAACCCGTGCCCTGCTTCCCGGACTGCGATATGAGCTGCCGCCGGTGCCGGAGGGCTTCGGACGGAAGCAGGAAGACGGCAGCGCCGAAACGGAGGCGGCTCCGGCAAAGGCTTTGCCGGAATCCGACCGCGGCAGCATCAGCGAGCTTCTGGATCGCCGCTACGGCGCCATGGAACGGCAGGAACTGCAGAAGAGAAGGGCGCAGGAGCTGGTCAAATCCGTGCGGCGTGCACGCGACCGGCAGCAGCGCAAGCTCGCCGCTCAGGCGGAGGAGCTGCGCCGGACCGAAAAACTTGAAGACATCCGCCGCCAGGCGGAGCTGCTTCAGGCGAACCTCTACCGTGTCCGCCGGGGCGACCGCGTACTGGAGTGTGAAAACTACTACGAAGAAGATTCCCCCCTGGTGACGATTCCGCTGGACCCGATGAAAACGCCGCAGGAGAACCTGAACGCGCATTTCAAGGAATACCGCAAGCTCAAGGGAGCGAAGGAGCACCTGACAAAGCTGATTGCAGAGGGAGAGAAGCAGCTGGAATACCTCAACAGTGTTCTGGACGAGCTCTCCCGGGCACTCAACGCGAGAGAACTCGACGAAATCCGCGCCGAACTGGAAAGCACCGGCTGGCTCAAAGCCCAGCGCCGGCAGAACCCGAAGAAGCGAAACGCCGTGAAAGCCATGGCGCCGATGCGCTTTGAGAGCCCGGACGGGATGGAGATTCTTGTCGGGCGCAACAACCTGCAGAATGACGAGCTCACCACACGGGAAGCCCGACGGACGGACTACTGGTTCCATGTCCAGCAGCTTCACGGCAGCCATGTGATTCTGCGCTGCGAAGGGCTGGAGCCCTCTTCGGAGGCGATCCGCGCGGCCGCGGAACTTGCGGCGTATTATTCGCAGGCCCGCGACAGCGGCCGCACCGCGGTGGACTACACCATGGTCCTGAATGTGAAGAAACCTTCCGGCTCGCTGCCGGGAAAGGTGATCTACCGGAACTATCGCACGGTGATCGTGGATGCGTCCGCCGCGGCCGGGGAAGGAGCCCAGGCATGAAACTAAGCGTCGTGATCCCCGTATATAACACCGAAGCCTGGCTTGGAAAGTGCCTGGATTCGCTGATCCCGAAGGGGGGAGAAGGCTCCGGCACAGCTCAGGCGAGCGAGGCGGACCTGGAGCTTGTCTGTGTCAACGACGGATCCACAGACGGCTCCGCCGCGATCCTTCAACAGTATGCCGAGCGCTTTCCCGAACTGATTTCCGTCATTGAGACTCCGAACGGAGGCCTCGGCCACGCGCGGAACACAGGCCTCGATGCCGCGAGAGGGGAATATGTCCTTTTTGTCGACAGCGACGACTATCTCACGCCGGGGGCTGTGGAAGAGATGCTGGATGTCCTGGAGCGGAATCCGGAGGCGGACGCGGTGGTATTTGACCTCATGTATGTGGATGAGGAAGGACGCGAGCTCCGCTGTGTCCGGGGCACGGAACACGAGAGCGAATTCTCCTTTGCCGCCGACCCGACATTTCTTTTTTCGGCACACAACGCCGTGAACAAGCTCTGGAGACGGGAGCTGTTTCTCTCAACGGGAATCCGCTTCCCGGACCGGCTTTGGTTTGAGGATCTGGCGACGGTGCCGAAGCTCTGCCTTAAGCTTAAACGGATTCTCCCGATCCGGCGGGCGTGGTACCGCTATTATCAGCGCCCCGGCTCCATCATGAGCGCTGCCCGGGCGGAGAAAAACCTCGACATGCTTGCGGTGGCGGAGACAGTGGAGCGGTATTACCGCGAGGAGGGCGCTTTTGAGCGCTATCTTCCGGAACTTACGTACAAATTCTGGTACGAAGAGCTGCTGGCCTCTGTCACCCGCGTGAACCGGATCGATCCTCACAGTGCGATCCAGGAGCAGCTGCGCGACGACTATCTGCGCCGCTACCCTGCGTTTCGAAAAAGTCCTTATGTCCGTCATGCACCGCTGCGTCTGCGCCTTCTCACGGATGCGATCTGCCGGGGCGACTGGCGCGCGGTGAAACTGATGACCGACTTGAACAACAAAAGGAAAGGCCGTTGAAACCATGAAGAAGAAAGAGATCGAAGAAAAAGAAAAACTCCCACCCGATGAACAGCTGCGCCTGGACCTGTACGACTGGATCCAGTCGCTGATGGTGGCGCTGGTGATCTGCATTGCGCTGTTCATCTTCGTTGTCCGTGTGATTGACGTGAGCGGGTCCTCCATGTTCCCGACGCTGCACAACGGCGACAAGATGATCGTCTCCAATCTGTTCTATGAGCCTAAATACGGCGACGTGATCGTCTTCAAGACCGACACCTACGACCCGAACAAAGCCCTGGTCAAGCGGGTCATCGCCACCGAGGGCCAGGAGATCAGTCTGGACTTTGACCGCGGCGTGGTGTACATCGACGGGAAACCTCTGGAGGAGGACTATATCGCGGAGCTTACCAAGACAAAGCTGGACTTTATCGGCCCGCAGACGGTGCCGGAAGGACATATTTTCGTCATGGGGGATAACCGCAACGCCTCCACAGACAGCCGCAAGAAGGAAATCGGCATGGTCGATACGCGAATGATTCTCGGCCGCGCGTTTTATGTAGCCTTCCCGTCCGGAGACATGGGATGGATCAACTGAATATCCAGTGGTATCCGGGGCATATGACCAAGGCGCGCCGCATGATGGAGGAGAGCCTCCACCAGGTGGACGCCCTGTGTGAGATCCTGGATGCCCGAATCCCGAATGCCAGCCGGAATCCCGAGATCGACACGCTGGCCGCGGGAAAACCGCGCCTCGTGGTCCTGAACCGCGCGGACCTGGCGGACCCGGCGCTCACAAAGCGCTGGAAGCAGCACTATGAAGACCGGGGCTTTGCAGTCCTGGACTGCGATGCACGCACGGGCAAGGGCTGCGGCGCCTTCGCACCCGCGGTGAGGCACCAGCTTGCCGAGCGCCTGGAGCAGTGGCGCGAGAAGGGCCAGACAGGACGAAAGCTCCGCGTCATGGTTGCCGGGATTCCAAATGTCGGCAAGTCGACCTTCATCAACCGTGTTGCAGGCCGGAAGGCCGCGGCGGCGGGGGACAAGCCCGGCGTTACCCGGGGAAAGCAGTGGATCGCCGTGGACAACTCTCTGGAACTGCTGGACACACCCGGCATCCTCTGGCCGAAGTTTGAAGACCCGGCGGTAGGGGAGCTGCTTGCCGTGACCAATGCCATCAAGGCCGAGGTCGTGGACCGGGAAGCTCTGGGGGCCCGCTTCCTGCAGCGCCTGTGCGCGCTCTATCCGGAGGCGGTGCGGGAGCGCTACAAGCTGGACCCGGACCCGGAGGCCGCACCCTGGGAATTGCTGGAGCGCGCGGCAAGAAAAAGAGGCTTTCTCGTCTCCGGCGGTGAAGCCGACATCGAGCGAATGGCGAACACCCTGCTTACCGAGTACCACAGCGGGAAACTGGGCAGACTCACGCTCGAGGCGCCGAATCCGTGAGCAATGAGAAATGTTAAATGAGAAATGTTAAATGATCAAAGAGAAATTGGGCGGGAAGATGGAAAAGCTGGACCTCTGGGAAATCGAACGGGAGCTGCACACCCAGGGCATCGGCCTGATCTGCGGTGTGGATGAGGCCGGACGCGGACCTCTGGCGGGGCCTGTGTGTGCATCCGCGGTGATCCTGCCTGCAGAGGCGGACCTGCCGGGCCTGAACGACTCGAAGAAGCTCTCGGAAAAGAAACGGGAACAGCTGTTCCCGGAGATTCAGCGGACTGCCCTTGCCTGGAGTGTGGCCTTTGCCTCGGTGGAAGAGATCGAGGAACGGAACATCCTCGGCGCGACCATGCTTGCCATGAACCGAGCCATCGCAGGACTCAGCCTGAAGCCGGAGCTTGCTCTGATTGACGGGAACCGGAATAAGGAGATCGAAATGCCGAGCCGCTGCGTCGTCCACGGCGACGCACGCTGCGCCTCCATCGCGGCCGCGTCCATCCTCGCAAAAGTAAGCCGTGACCATCTGATGGTCGAGCTCTCCCGGGAGTATCCGCAGTACGGCTTTGAACAGCACAAGGGCTACGGGACCAGGGCGCACTATGAAGCCCTGCGGGAGTATGGCCCCTGTCCGGCGCATCGGCCGAGTTTTCTGTGATGGCGCTGTACACCATCGGAGACCTGCACCTCTCCCTGGCCGGCGACAAGCCGATGGACAAGTTCGGAGAAGCCTGGCAGAATCACCCCGAGAAGCTGCGTGAGGGCTTTCGCACGCTGGGGGAGAATGATCTGACCGTCCTGTGCGGCGACCTGAGCTGGGCCATGAGCCTGAAGGAAGCGGAAGCGGACTTTCGCTTTATCCATGAGCTTCCGGGAAAAAAACTGATCCTGAAAGGGAATCATGACTACTGGTGGAGCACGGCCACAAAGGCATATAAATTCTTTGACGAGCAGGGTTTCGACAGCATGGAGATTCTCCATAACAATGCCGTCATCTGGAATGACGTTGCGCTTTGCGGCACAAGGGGCTGGTTCTATGAAGAAGACCACGGCACCGAGCACGACCGGAAGATGATGCTTCGTGAGATCCAGCGTCTTGAGACCTCCCTGAAGGCGGGAGGCGACCGGGAGAAGATTGTCTTTCTCCACTACCCGCCGGTGTTTCGGAACTACCGCTGTGAAGAGATCCTGCGCCTGCTGCAGGACTACGGGGTGCGCCGCTGCTATTACGGCCATATTCACGGACGCGGGATTCCGCTGGCGTATAACGGCTGGATCGGCTGTACGGAGTTCAAACTGGTGAGTGCCGACGCCGTGGGATTTGTCCCGGTCCGGATCCTTTGAAGCGAGCGGCGTGAATTGCCGCGGATTCGTGATCAGGGAACCGCGGGCGGAAGCCGAAAAATGGAGAGGAGAGAGGCCGTGTGAGCAAAGGACCGGACCGGGCGGAACTTGGAGCGCTGGGAGAACACCTTGCAGCGGAGCACCTGGAGCAGCAGGGATACCGGATCGTGGAGAGAAATTTTCGCTGCCGCATGGGTGAGATCGACCTTATTGCCCGTCGGGGAAACGATCTGGTCTTCACCGAGGTGAAACTCCGGAAGGATGCCTCTCACGGGGAAGCGCGGGAATTTGTCACAGCTTCCAAACAGCGAAAGCTCCTCCTGACGGCGGAATACTATCTGGCGGCCAGGCCCTGGGCCCAGGACCTGCAGGCCAGATTCGACGTGATCGAAGTATATGCGCCGCAGGGAACGGAGGAAAACTGCAGCATCTTCCATCTGGAGAACGCTTTTTCCTGAATCGCTCCGTGAGGATAGTCATGAGGAAGTCCCCGGCAAAAAAGGCTTTTCAATTTGCCTCCGATGTGGTATGATACCCCAGAAAGAAGGGAACGATCTTGCCGAAGCAGCTGGGCATCAAAAAAATTGCGGATAACCGCAAAGCATTTCATGAATACTTTGTCCTGGAACGCTTCGAGGCCGGGATCGAACTGGCGGGTACGGAGGTCAAGTCCGTCCGTGCCGGTCAGGTGAACCTGAAGGACTGCTTCTGCACCATCAAGGACGGCGAGCTGTTCGTTCGGGGCATGCATATCAGTCCGTATGAGCATGGGAACATCTTCAACCGGGACCCGGTCCGGGCACGTCGGCTGCTGATGCACAAGCGGGAGATCATGAAGCTCCAGGCCCGTGTGATGCAGGACGGTGTGGCACTGATCCCGCTTTCGCTGTACTTTAAGGACAGCCGGGTCAAGGTGGAGCTGGGACTGTGCAAGGGAAAGAAGCTCCATGACAAGCGTGAAAGCGACGCGGAGCGTGAGTCCAGACGAGAGATTGATCGAGCGATGAAAGAAAGGAATTACTGAGATGGCAAATCCTGTTGTGACATTTGAAATGGAAAACGGCGATATCATCAAGGCGGAGCTTTATCCTGAGATCGCCCCGAACACGGTGAACAACTTTATTTCGCTGGTGAAGAAGGGCTTTTATGACGGCCTGATCTTCCACCGGGTCATTCCCGGCTTTATGATTCAGGGCGGCGACCCGAAGGGAATCGGCATCGGCGGCCCCGGCTACAGCATCAAGGGCGAGTTCCGGGCAAACGGCTTTCAGAACGATCTGAAGCATGATCGCGGCGTCCTGTCCATGGCCAGAGCGATGGATCCGAATTCCGCCGGCAGTCAGTTCTTTATCATGCACGATGTCGCCCCTCATCTGGACGGCCAGTACGCGGGCTTCGGCAAGGTGATCGAGGGCATTGAGGCCGTCGACCATGTCGCGTCGGTCCGCACGGACTATAACGACAAGCCCCGGATTCCTCAGGTCATGAAGAAGGTCACGGTTGAGACCTTCGGTGTCGAGTATCCGGAACCTGAAAAGGTCTGACGGGATATACCTTTTTCAGCAGACTTTTTCAATCGAACAATCTGCCAGCATCTTTAGGTACAGTTCATCTTTTACCTGTTATCCGGTTTCGACGGGGAGCCTGTAAACATTATTTCCAAATAATGTTTACACCCCCCCTTTTATGGGGATGTACCGGTTTCGACGGGGGTATGGAGGCAGGAATAGCGGGCAGATGCGCCTACCATCTTTAAAATGGGCATTCTTATAAATTAAAGAACGACAATAACGCTGTTCTCCTCGCTGCTTAAGCAGTGAGCGTCCCACCCGGGAGGACCACGGCCTGGGATGGGGCGTCGACGAGTGGTGAACGTGCATATGCTAAGCTTTGCGCATATCATGAATCATGAAGCTACCAAGTCCCTGAGCATGACGGCATGCGCTGGGGCGAGGGACTGCAAATTACCGTCTGCGCCCGGAGAAGTTTCGGTTAAAGTGCTTTCGGACAGGGGTTCAACTCCCCTCATCTCCACCATTCGGACGGCCTTCAGCGAACACTGCAAGATGTCCGCTGGAGGCCTGTTCATTTTCCCTTAGCACACCGCAGACTTGCGGCTTTGAAAAACAATCTTTTGAATCTGTATCGTATGATAAACGGAGGTACACAACTATGTGGACAAATCAGGAAGTAAAGGAAAAGGCCAGAACTGCTTTTAAGGCAAACTACTGGCCCTGCGTCGGCGTTTCGCTGCTGATGAGCGTTCTTACCGGAGGAACAACGTTTTCGTCCAGTGCCCAGGGGAACAGCTCTGACATGCAGAACGCCCTTGAATCCGGCCAAACGGAAGTTCTCGCGGGCTTCTTCATCACATTTGCGATCGTGAGCATCATCAGCCTTCTGGTGAAGATCTTCATCGCCAACCCGGTTGAAGTCGGCGGATACCACTTTTTCAAGAAAAACACCGAAGAGCCGGGTGCCCCGTTCGGGCTGATCAAGACAGGATTCCAGAATTACGGACATACCTTTGCGACCCTGTTTCTGCGTGACCTGTTCCTGGTTCTGTGGGGGCTTCTTTTTATCATTCCCGCTTTGATCAAAGGTTATTCCTACTGCATGGTTCCGTTTATTCTGATGGAGCATCCGGAACTGTCGGCGACGGAGGTTATCACACGCTCCCGCGAGATGATGAACGGACACAAATGGCGTGCGTTTCTGCTGGACCTGAGCTTCATCGGCTGGATCCTCCTCGGTGTGCTCACGCTTGGACTCGGACTCATCTTTTGGACGGAGCCCTACATGTACAGCACCCGTGCAGCGCTCTATCTGAAGCTCAAGGAAGAGCAGGGCATCGACTGAGAAGCGTCGGAGGACGACTGCTGAACCTTACTGAAAATGACTGACAGAACCCTCCCGGAAGAGATTTCGGGAGGGTTTCACAGCGGAAAGGAAGCTTATGCAGAAAAACTGGTATCGCCTGGATACGGCGGCGCTCATTTTCCCGGCGACGATTCGCCGGGACTGGTGCAATGTGTTCCGGCTGTCCGCGGGGCTCACGGAGCCGGTGGACCCTGCCGTCCTGCAGCAGGCGACGGACGACTTGAGAAAGCGCTTCCCGTCTTACTTCGTGACGCTGCGTCGGGGCGCGTTCTGGTACTACCTGGAAGAGAGCACGGCTCCGGTGCTGGTACGGGAGGACTATGCCTATCCGCTGACCTTCATGTCAAGCAGAGAACTGAAGCGCAACTGCCTGCGGGTGCTTTACTACCGCAACCGGATCGCGGTGGAGTTCTTCCACTCGCTGACGGACGGACGGGGCGGAAGCGTCTTCCTTGCAAATCTTGTGGCCCGCTATCTGGAGCTGAAACACGGGATCGTGATTCCGCGCACCGAACTCATCCGGGATCCCGCAGAGCCGCCGCGGGCGGAGGAGCTGGAAGACAGCTTTCTCAAAAACGCGGCAGAGGTCCAGGCGGACCGGACGGAGGAAGTCAGCTACCGTCTCCACGGCACCCCGGAGAAGGAGGGCTTCCGCACGCTGACGACCGGCATTGTGCAGACCGAAGCGCTTGTCGCAGCGGCGCACCGATACCATGTCTCGGTAACGGCGTTTCTCGCGGCGGTTATGGCAGAGAGCATTATCTCTATGCAGAACGAAGAAAGGCCGCGCCGAAGGCAACGGCCGGTGAAAATCACGATCCCGGTGGATCTGCGGCGGCTCTACGGAAGCAGCACGCTGCGGAACTTCTCACTGGTGCTGAACATCGGCGCGGACCCCAGATACGGCGACTACAGCCTTGAAGAGCTCTGCAGCACCATTTTCCACCAGCTTCGGGCCTATGCAACGCCGCAGCACATGGCCGGAATGATTGCCGCCAATGTCCAGCCCCAGCAGCTGATTGTGCTGCGGCTGGCGCCGGTGTTTCTGAAAAACATCGTGATGAACGCGGTCTACCGGCGCACCGGAGAGAGCTTCGGCTGCCTGAATATCTCGAACATCACAAATGTGGATCTTCCCGAGGAGATGCATCCCTATATCGAGCGGATGGAGTTTATCATCGGCCCCCAGCGCAGTTATCCGAATAACTGTTCGGTTCTCAGCTATGGCGGCAGAACCTATATCAACATGATCCGCAATATCCGCGAGTCGGAGCTGGAGCGCCGTTTCTTCTCCAGACTGGTAGACCTGGGGATCCCGGTGGAGATCGAAAGCAACAGGAGATAGAAAAATGTATTGTGTCAAGTGTGGAGTAAAACTGCAGGACGGAACCGAGACCTGCCCCCTTTGCCAGACACCGGTCTGGAACCCGGAGCAGCTCGTGCGGGAGAGAAGCTTCCCGGACAGCCTGCCGGAACGGCACCGTGAGTCCGGGAGGACGCTGGCCATGGCAATGACGGTGCTGGCCGTCGTGGAGATCATTGTCGTGATGATCGTCTGCTTCCGGCTCTACGGCGAACTGCGCTGGGGCGGCTACGTCATCGGCGGTATCGGCCTGTTTTACGTGATTGCCTTTCTACCGCAGTGGTTCCATGCGCCGAAAGGGGAGGTCTTTGTGCCGCTGGATCATGTGGCGGCGGCCCTGTATGTGCTTTATATCTGTATGAAAACCGGAGGGCACTGGTTCCTGAGCTTTGCGCTGCCGATCGTGATTGCAAGCTGTCTGATCTCCACGGCGATGATCTGCCTGCTGAAGTATGTACGGGGCGGACGGCTCTTCATCTTCGGCGGTTTCCTGATCGTGATGGGCGGCTTCACGATGCTGGTGGAGTTCTTTGAGCATCTGACATTCGGAACGCCGATGTTCCGCTGGAGCCTCTATTCGCTCAGCGGCTTTGCGGGAGCGGGGATCTTTCTGCTTCTCTGCGGAATCATTCCGTCCATGCGCCATGAGCTGGAACGGCGGTTCTTCTTCTGAGAGCGGCATGAAAAAACACCTGTTTATCACCGAAAAGCACAGCCTTCCGGTGGGGGACCACAAGATCCGCCTGCTGGTCCTGAAGCCGCTGGAGCGGCATCCGCATCCGGTGCCGGGCGTGCTCTGGGTTCACGGCGGAGGGTATCAGTCCGGCTCCGCGGAAGAGATCTTCGGCACACGGGCGCTGTCCCTGGTAGTAAAGTTCGGCGCGGTGCTGATCGCGCCCAATTACCGCCTTTCCAAGCACCATCCCTATCCCGCCGCCCTGCAGGACTGTTACACGGCCCTGCTCTGGCTGAAGGAGCACGCGGAGGAACTGGGGGTGCGATCGGACCAGATCATGGTCGGCGGCGAGAGTGCCGGCGGAGGTATGGCGGCGGCGCTCTGCATGCTGGCCCGGGACCGCGGCGAGGTAAACATCGCCTATCAGATGCCGCTCTATCCCATGCTGGATGACCGGGACACGCCGTCTTCAAAGGACAACCACGCTCCGAACTGGAATACAAAACGCAACCGAAAGGCCTGGAAGCGCTATCTGCGCAGTGCCTATGGGACCGATTTTGTCCCGATTTACGCGGCCCCGGCGCGCTGCGAGGATTACCGCGGACTGCCGCCGTGTTACACGTATGTCGGGGATATTGAGCCATTTTACTGCGAGACGCTGGACTATGTCCGGCATCTGCAGGAGGCCGGGGTGGACGCCCATGTGGACGTATATCCGGACTGGTTCCACGCCTATGACATCTTTTTCCCGACGAAAAGGGTGGTCCGGGAGGCGTTTGCACGCTTCGAGGAGCATTTCCGCTTCGCCATGGAGCATTACTTTGCCCCGCAAAAGAATTAAAGAAGTAACATAAAGCCGATGTCTCATTTGCACAAAGAGCAAGGAGACATCGGCTTTTTCCCGGAATATGTGCCTGTGCAGCTGCGCCGAGGTGCAGTTCGCGACATCACAGCAGGCTAGTTCAGGGAATTGCAGTTTTTCGGTAAATCTGGATCTACAGAATCTATTTTCACATTCTGGCGTATTTGGTCTAATGGTGTAACCATAGAGCCCCCGAAGGCATTTCATCAGCGATGTATCCGGCGGCAAGAAAGTGCGCTGCATAATCTGAGAATTTTTTCTCTATGTATATACCATCAGGGGTCTTTTCCGGGAAAAGCTCATAATATCGATCAAGGCGTTCCATTGTACGGGTGTTGACACCGGAAAGCCAGGCAGAATAGGTAGCATATTCTTTCTGGGCAATAAGATAAAGATAGGTGTTTCTTGACAGGAACAGAACCTTCTGAATACTTTTATCTTCCTGAATGATGGTAACGTCGTTTTCCAGAACTTGGTAATCCTGTAAGTGTTCCGGGGCCATCAAGATACCTTTTTCAGGACCGCTTTCGCATAGAACCTTCTGTTCATTCATGCCAGACTCCCAAAATACGGAGGTATACCGCATATAAATCTCACCACACAGCTGTACGGAAATCAGCAATGCAAATGCAAAATATGCAGCTTTCCGATAAAAACGAAAGGAATCGGCTTGCCAATCTTGATCACTGAGATAGCAAATCAGGATCATGATACTTGCAACGGTCATCACGGTGCTGGCGGACGAAATTGCATAGAATTCCTGATTGGAAGACAAATGGAGGCAAAAGCTGTAGATGGCGCCAGGCAGCCAGAGACCGAAAAACAAGCGGCGAATCTTTTGATCTTTTGAGATGAGCGCACAATAGAGCCCTGGCAGATTGATGGGAAACATCAAATAATTAATATAAGGTTTTTCCACCAGAAAGCAAAGAAGGATAAAGAAAGCAGCAAAGCATACAAGGACGAAACCAATCTTGCGCCCGTTATTCCGGAAAGCGAGAACGCAGCTAAGGGCAAAAACGATCAAACCAGGTACAAAGGCACGGTTACAACCCCAAATAACTTGACAATATACCGCTGTTTTGGATAAGAAGTCGAAATTGGAATGCTCTGGATCTCGGAACAGTTCAGGGAAAACAACGATCAAATCCCGTAGCGTAGCTCGAGAGAAGACAAGAAGGCAGAATAAGATGAACATAAGGCCACAGCCGCAGCTGACGAACAGCCAGCAATACATGACTTCCTTTCGCCGCCAAACCAGAGAAGCAACCGCAGCCGCAGTTAAAAGAATATACAGAACAAGAAGATAAGGGCAGCACAGGACTGCTCCAGCCAAGAAAAAGCCTGCAAAAAACCATGAAGTCCTGGAATGCTCAGAACTCACAGCGAGTACGCAAGCGCACAAGAGGAATAGAATCCCCATGGAATTATAGCTTAGCGCCATGATCCCAAACGGTGCATAGTAGAGGAAAGCCAAAGAGGCCAGCATAGCACCGAGTATGGAGAGATTCTTCAGACGGAAAAAAATGAAGAGGGCAACAATGCACCAAACAAAGGTGAAAAGGAGACGGAAATGAAACAGAATGCCAACGGTATCGGGGAAAACGATCCGGTAAAGCCACATGGCCGGATAAAGAAGAATACTTGACAGCTGCGTGAGATGCCATTCGTGCAGAAACAGGCTGTCACCCTGACACAGACGAAATGGAATCGTCAGATAAAAGGATTCATCGACATTGGCGAAACCGTATTTACATTTCCAAAATAAAAAAGCTGTTGACACAAGAAAGTACAGTTTACAAGGGACTACACAGGGTAGGTATCTGACGGGAGGGGTGCCGCCAGTCAGATTTTCCATGTGATGTTCAAGCTGTCGCTTGTGGCGGCTATGGTGGTGATCATCAAATCCACCACACGCCGCTTGTCATCAAAAGATACATTCTCCCAGGTATCGAGGTAGCCGGAAATCTGGCTGACCTGTTCCGGGCTGATGGCCTCCACAGTCAACTCCGCTATCCTTGCCAGAAGTTCCTGCTTGCGCCCGTCCAGTTCCGCTATCTTCACATTCACATAGGAGAACAGGACATTGTTTGCCCCCGTCAGACTGTCCACCAGCTTTTCAATCTCGCTGTCTACATGGGCAAGTTCCACTTGCAGGGCGGTGATTTTCGGGTTTGCCTTTGCCGCTTTCTTTTTTCCTGTCAGCGTCTTGTAGCTTGCCAGCTTCTTTACCATCTGCTGATAAACAACCGCTTCCAGTTCCGAAGTGATGATTTTCCCACAGCCAGGACAGCTTTTATTGTCCAGCCGTTTCGTGCAGCGGAGATACTGTTTGCCGGAGGGATTGTAGATACTCATAAGAGCATACCCGCAATTCCCGCACTTGATTTTTCCTGCCAGCCATGTGTGGGTGGCTTTCCGGGCAGACTGGATTTTCATGTTGTTCATCAGCTTCTTGCGGCAGGTCAGCCAGGTGTCGGAGGGGACGATACCCTCATGGGGAGCCAGTACCAGCATTTGGTCTTTTAAGTCGTTTTTCTTGCTGGCCTTTACATCTCGCCCTTGATACAGATAGCAGCCGTTCATGCCCGTAAAATCGGCAACGTCATTGACAATGACTGTACCTTGACTTTTGAAAAATTCGTACACATCAAGGTCTGCCTGCACATAGACAGGATTGCGTAACATCTGCGCCAGCGTGGGGCGTATCAGCTCTTTGCCATGGAACAAAATCCCCTGTTCGGCAAAGTACCGGGTAATGTCCCCGTAGGAAGTTGTGGGCTGGGCGTACATCTCAAACATCAGCCGGATATTGGCCGCTTCCTCCGGGTTTACCACCAGCTTCTTTGTGTTGATACCGTCCATCTTGATAGGCTCCGTATGGAAGCCGTAAGGGGCTTTCCCGCCCATCTTAAAGCCCCGCTGACTGCGGGAGTAGTAAGCGTCCGTTACCCGCTTCTGTATCGTTTCCCGTTCAAGCTGGGCGAACACGATACAGATATTCAGCATGGCCCGTCCCATCGGCGTGGAGGTATCAAACTTTTCCGTAGAGGACACAAACTCCACATTGTACTGCTGGAACAGCTCCATCATGTTGGCAAAGTCCAGAATGGAACGGCTGATACGGTCGAGCTTGTAAACCACGACCTTTGCAATCAAGCCCCGCTTGATGTCCCGCACCAGTTCTTGAAACTTCGGACGGTCTGTGTTCTTGCCGCTGTACCCTTTGTCTGTGTATTCCTTGCAGTTACCGCCTTTCAACTCGTATTTGCAAAATTCAATCTGGCTTTCAATGGAAATGCTGTCCTTTTTGTCTACCGATTGTCTTGCATAGATTGCGTCTATCCGATTGTTCATATTGTCGCTCCTTTTCTTAAAAAAGAAACGGAGCTGCTGACAGTTCTATTATACCGCCAGCAGCCCCGCAAATCAATGATGGGTTTGGAAAACCTTATGTCCCGGCTTCCTCACTCTCCCGCTTGTCGGCGTACTTGCGGAACACCTCATAAAGCTGCTGTTCCAGTTCCCGGCGTTTGGCTGCTTCCTGTTCCGGCGTGAACACCGGGGAGAGATTTTCCAGTGTGATTTCCTTTCCCTGAAAAGTCACGATTTCGATTTCCTTTTTGTATCTGATATTACTTATAAGATCACCTTTCCTTTCCATGCTGCCGCTGTTGCCGTTTCAGTTCCGCTAAAATCTCCGGCGGGATACGGTCAACCAGCCGCCGCATATCGTCCAGTTCGCTTTTTAACTTCGCCCGTTCCATCGTGTCATTCATCTTGCCTTTTTCGCTGGCCTTTGCCCTGACTTCCAGCTTTTCATTTTCCGCTAACAAGTCATTGATTGTGACCTTGTATTTTTTCAGTTGCCCGGAGAAGTTCTCCATCTGCGGAAACCACTTTTTCAGCATGGAGAGGGCTTCCTCTTTCTTCTTTCCGGCGTTCAGCGGGGTAATGCCGGAGAGAACCGCTTCAATGGCCCTCGCCTGTTTGGAGAGGTTGACCGCCTGTTTGAACAGCCGGGTGGGGATATGCTTCCGGCCCGTCTTGCTGGCGCTTTCCCCACGCTCCAGGTCGGGGTACTGCTCCACCATACAGGCGTGAAAATCGTCCTGC
>JAGAFT010000149.1 GCA_017627975.1 Oscillospiraceae bacterium | reverse complement strand
CTGCTGCCTTGGCAGGAGCAGATCATCCGGGATATCTTTGGTATCGTGGATAAGGATGGCCACCGTCAGTTCCGCACGGCCTACATTGAGATCGGGAAGAAAAATGGAAAGTCTGAGCTGGCAGCCGCCGTTGCCCTGTATCTGCTCTACGCCGATGGGGAGCCTGCGGCAGAGGTGTACGGTGCGGCGGCGGACCGGCAGCAGGCATCCATCGTTTTCGATGTTGCCCGGCGCATGGTGGAAAAGGCACCGGCGTTGTATAAGCGCTCCAAGGTCGCTGCCGCCACCAAGCGGATCGTCAATTACAGCAATGCCGGATTCTATCAGGTGCTGTCGGCAGAGGTCGGGACCAAGCACGGCCTGAACGTCTCCGGACTGGTGCTGGATGAGGTGCATGCCCAGCCCAACCGGAAGCTGTACGATGTTCTGACCAAGGGCTCCGGTGATGCCCGTGAGCAACCGCTGTATTTTCTGATCACGACCGCAGGCACGGATAAGGAATCCATCTGCTATGAGCTGCATATGAAAGCACTGGATATCATGGCGGGCCGGAAGATCGACCACACGTTTTATCCGGTTGTGTACGGCCTTGCCGATGATGAGGACTGGACCGATGAGCGGAACTGGTACAAAGCTAATCCCTCCCTCGGCCAGACGATCCAGATCGAGCGCGTCCGGGAGATGTTTCAGGAAGCGATCGACAATCCCGCTGAGGAGAACGTCTTCAAGCAGCTCCGTCTCAACATGTGGGTATCGTCCCTGACCCGGTTTATCCCCGAGCAGATCTACGATCTCGGCAATGTGCCGATCGACCTGGAGGCGCTGAAGGGCCGCGACTGTTACGGCGGGCTGGACCTTTCCAGCACCGGCGACATTACCGCTTTCGTGCTCATGTTCCCGCCGCGTGATGAGACGGAGAAATATGTGATGCTGCCGTTCTTCTGGATACCGGAGGACACCATTCCTCTCCGCGTGCGCCGGGCATCGGTTCCCTATGATGTCTGGTATAAGCAGGGGTATCTGAATGCCACCGAGGGCAACGTGATCCACTACGATTTCATCGAGAAGTTCATCGAGGACCTGGGCACGCAGTACCACATCCTTGAGATCGCCTTCGACCGATGGGGTGCTGTGCAGATGACGCAGGATCTGGAGGGCATGGGTTTTACCGTAGTGCCTTTCGGCCAAGGCTACAAGGACATGTCCCCGCCTACGAAGGAGTTTTATAAGCTGCTGATGGAAGGCCGGATCATTCACGGCGGCAATCCCATCATGCGCTGGATGAGCGGAAACGTTGTGGTGGACACCGATCCTGCCGGGAATATCAAATGCACCAAGGCCAAAAGCCCGGAGAAGATCGACGGCATTGTCGCTGCGATCATGGCGCTGGACCGCTGCATCCGGCATGAAAATGCTGGCAGCGTCTATGACGAGCGCGGGCTGATGGTGTTCTGATGTCCAAAAGCGGAGAAAATCTACCTTGGAATCTGTGCTATGCTTATATCATGAAAACGTGCGCGAGGGCTTCCCGGCTGACCGGGAGGTCCTTTCTTTTTTGGAGGAATGACTATGGGATTTCTTGACTGGCTCGGGATCAGCGCAAGGGACGCTCCCCAGGTGACGGACAGCGTTCGGGATTCTGGGCAGACCTTTGTTTTCGGCAAAGCAGACTCCGGCGAGAAAGTGGATGAAAAGTCCGCCATGCAGATCGCCACGGTCTATGCCTGCGTCCGGCTCCTCGCGGAGACGGTGGCCGGGCTGCCGCTACATCTGTACCGCTTCACCGATGATGCGGAGAAGGATAAAGAGCGGGCCAAGGACCATCCGCTGTATAAGCTGCTCTACCGGCAGCCCAATCCGGAAATGACAAGTTTCTCCTTCCGGGAAACCATGATGGTTCAATTGCTCCTGTGGGGCAACGCTTATGCCCAGATCATTCGGGACGGCCGGAACAACATCATGGCGCTGTACCCGCTGCTGCCGGAAAACGTGGAGCCCGATCGTGATGAGAAGGGCCAGATCTATTACATCTACCACGCCTATACCGACGAGGTGCCCGGTGAGCAGAACAAGGACATCTACTTCCGCAGGGATGAGATTTTCCACATCCCCGGGCTGGGCTTCAATGGGCTCGTAGGCTTCTCGCCGATCGCCATGATGAAGAACAGCCTCGGCACCACGCTGGCTGTGGAGAAATACGGCAGCGCCTTCTTTAAAAATGGCGCACAGCCCAGCGGCGTTCTGGAGCACCCCGGTGTGCTGAAGAATCCGGAGAAGATCCGAGAAAACTGGTCCGATGTTTATGGCGGTCCCAACAACGCCCATAAGGTCGCGGTGCTGGAAGAGGGCATGTCCTACAAGGCAATCTCCCTGCCGCCGGAGGATAGTCAGTTTCTCTCCACTCGTCAGTTCGGTGTGAATGAGATCTGCCGCATCTTCCGGGTGCCGCCGCACATGGTGCAGGATCTGGAGCACGCTACCTTCTCGAACATCGAGCACCAGTCCATCGACTTCGTGGTGCATACGCTGACACCCTGGCTGGTGCGTTTCGAGCAGGCCATCATGAAGGACCTGCTGCTGGAAAGCGAGCAGGATCAGTATTTCCCGAAGTTCAATGTGGACGGGCTGCTCCGCGGGGATTATGCCTCCCGCATGCAGGGCTATGCCACCGGCATCAGCAACGGTTTTCTGTCTCCCAACGACATCCGCCGTCTGGAGAACATGAACCTGATCCCTGCCGAGAAAGGCGGAGACGATTATTACCTCAACGGCGGCTACGTGAAGCTGCAGGATGCCGGAAAGCAGGTCAAGGCTGATCCCGCCGCGGAAGATACAAGGAGGAAGAAATGAAGAAATTCTGGAACTGGATTCATGACGACGGCGGGGGCCGCATCCTCCGGCTGGAGGGTCCTATCGACAGTGAGAACTTCTGGGGCGATGAGATCACCCCGGCTATGTTCCGTGAGGACCTCGAAGCCGAAGACGGCGACGTCACTGTCTGGATCAACTCGCCCGGCGGGAATGTCTTTGCTGCCGCCGAGATCTATACCATGCTGAGAGACTATGCCGGGAGGGTCACAGTGAAGATCGCGTCCCTTGCCGCTTCCGCTGCTTCTGTGGTTGCTATGGCCGGAGACACGGTCCAGATGTCCCCGACGGCGCTCCTCATGGTCCATGATCCGTCGACCATTGCGATGGGCAACACCCGCGACATGGAAAAAGCCATCGCCGCGCTCAATGAAGTGAAGGAAGCGATCGTCAACGCCTATGCTGCCAAAAGCGGTCTGCGGCGAAGTAAGATCGCCGATCTCATGAGCGAGGAGACCTGGCTCAATGCCAAAAAGGCTGTCGAGCTGGGGTTTGCCGATGAAGTGCTGTACGAAGGAAAAGAACCTGCTGCCGAGGAACCAGAAAGCAATGATGCCGTTTCGGTTGACGCACAGATCTTTTCCACAAGAGTGATGGACCGGGCGATCCTGAATCGTCTGGGTGTAGAGGAGCAGCCGCCCGCTCCCACGATCGGTATGGACGGCAAGACCGAGGATGGGGCCGTGCCCTATCAAATCCTTATAAACCAGCTGGAGTTCCTCCGTTGAGGGCTCCGGCAATACTTTTTTATGGAGGCAAAAGATCATGAGTAAGATCATCGAACTTCGCAACAAGCGCAATACCCTGTGGGAGCAGACCAAGGCTTTTCTGGAAGAGCACCGCGACGCCAACGGTCTCGTAGAGGCTTCCGCTGTCGAGCAGTACAACAAGATGGCCTCTGATGTGAAGGCTCTGGGTGATGAGATCCAGCGTCTGGAGGATCAGATGGAGATGGACGCCAAGCTGTCCGCCGCCACCTCTGCGCCCGTGCATGCTGATCCCAAGCCCGGCCGCAAGGCTAATGTGAGCCCGACCGCGACCGCTGAATACGGTGAAGCCTTCTGGAACATGATGCGCGGCCACAGCTCCCCGGAAGTCCGGGACGCTCTGTCTGTCAGCGTTGACCAGAACGGCGGCTATACCGTTCCCGACGAGTTTGAGCGCCAGCTCATTCAGGGGCTGGAGGAGAACAACATCTTCCGTACCCTGGCCCACACCATTCACACCAACTCCGGCTCCCGCATCATCCCGCTGGCGACTGACACCGGTTCCGCTTCGTGGATCGAGGAAGGCGCTGCCATTCAGGAGTCTGATATGACCTTCGCCCAGGAGACGCTCTCTGCGTACAAGCTGGGCTGCATGGTCAAGGTCAGCAACGAGCTCCTGAACGACTCCGCTTTCGACATCGCCGCGTATATCGCGCAGCGTTTCGGCGTGCGTTTCGGTAACGCGGAGGAAGATGCTTTCATCAACGGCACCGGCCCGTCTGCCAATCCGCAGACCACTCCCAGCCAGCCCACCGGCATTCTTACCAGTGTGACGGCTACCGCGGGTAACACCACTGCCAACGCCCAGACCGTTCACTTCGACAACATCTATAAGCTGTATTACAGCCTGAAGGCCCCGTACCGCAGAAAGGCTTCCTTCCTGTGCAACGAGACCCTGCTGCTCCAGCTGATGCTGCTGAAGGACCTGAACGGCAACTACATCTGGAAGCCGGGTCTGGATGTCGCTAAGCCCGACACCATTCTGGGCCGCCCGATCTACACCAGCAGCTATATGCCCGCCATCACCGGCAATGCCACCGCGGACAAGAACAAGAAGGTGCTGCTCTTCGGCGATTTCAATTACTACTGGATCGCCGACCGCAAGGCCCGCACCCTCAAGCGCCTGAACGAGCTGTATGCCGTGACCGATCAGGTCGGCTTCATTGGCACCCAGCGCGTTGACGGCAAGCTGATCCTGCCCGAGGCTATGCAGGTCATGGCTCTCGGCACCGGCGCTGCTTCCGGCGGCTGATAAACGGAGGTGAGCGGTCATGGCGCTGATTTCTCTTGACGAAGCCAAGAGCTATCTCCGGGTGGACACGGAGGATGAGGATGCCATGATCGCCATCCTCTTGTCCTCGGCCGGAAGGCTCTGCGCCGATGTTGCGAGACTCACCGATGAGCAGTGGGCGGCCGTTAACGACGATAACGCTGACGCCGCCCTTGCTCCTGTCCGGGAAACCATGCGGGTGGCAATCCTTTATGCGCTCGGCTATCTGTTCGAGCATCGGGAGGAAGCGGATCATCACGCTCTGACACTGACGCTGCGGTCTTTGCTTTTCGGTCTCCGGGAAGGGGTGGTGTGATGAACATCGCAGGTCTGCGGGTGCGGGTTACCATCCAGAAAAACGAGACTGTGACAGATCAGTACAGGAATCACAAATCTGTCTGGCAGGATTACTTCTCCTGCTGGGCTACGGCTGTGACCAGCGGCCTTTCTTCTTCTGAAGATGAGACCGCCGGTCATACTGTCGAGGCAGACCGGTTGGATCTGACGGTCCGGTATTCTTCCGAAACCGCTGCCGTCAATTCCAAGCAGTATCGTATTTTGCTGGGCGGCCGCATCTATAACATTCTGAGCATTGACGAGATGGGCTTCAAGCATAATAGTCGGAAGCTCCATACCAAGCTGGCTGAGAGGTGATCCTATGGGACGCAGGGTAAGCATTGACGGTCTGGCCGATGCAGTCATGCAGGAATTGGACAACTACGCCGATACCACCACCGAGGGCGTGAAGGCAGCGGTGAAAAAGGCCGCCAATACTGTGAAGAAAGAGATCACGGCGGGAGCCCCGGAACGGACCGGACGTTATGCAAAAAGCTGGCGGACCAAGACCACGAAGGAAAGCTCCTCAGCATTGGAAATCACGGTGTATTCGCCGACGCGCTATATGCTGGCGCATCTCCTGGAACATGGCCACGCTATGCGTAACGGCGGCCGGGTTGCTGCCAAGGTGCATATCGCGCCTGCTGAGCAGGACGGCATCGAAGAACTGGAAACGGAGATCGGGAGGACGCTACGGCATGGATAATCTGGTCAGCATCATGGAAGAGATCGGCATCCCGTATGCCTACGACCATTTCGCCGAGGGCGAGTCTCCGGAGCCGCCCTTTATCTGCTTTCTCTGTCCCGGCAGCGACAACTTTGCTGCTGACGGATGGGCCTATTTCAAAGTTGATGTCGTTCATATTGAACTGTACACCGGCGAAAAGAATCCGGAAATAGAATCCCGCATTGAAACCGTGCTCGATGGGCACGGCATTTTTTACGACAAGACCGAGGTCTGGATCGAGAGCGAACGGCTCTACGAAGTCCTTTATTCTTTTGAGGAGGTAAAACCCCATGAGTAACAAGGTGAAATACAACCTGAAAAACGTTCACGCCGCAAAGCTCACGACCGAGGTCGTGGACGGTGTGACGAATTATTCCTATGCAACGCCGAAGGCAATCCCCGGCGCTGTCAGTCTGTCGCTGGATGCCGAGGGCGAAAGCTCTCCGTTCTATGCCGACGGCATTGTGTATTTCCGCACCTATGCCAACAACGGTTATTCCGGTGATCTTGAGATCGCGCTGATCCCCGAGTGGTTCCGCACGGAGATCCTCAAGGAGCTTCTGGACAGCAACGGTGTGCTGGTGGAGAAAGCGGACAACACTGAGAGCGTGAAGTTTGCGCTGCTGTTCGAGTTTGACGGCGACGAGCATGGCATCCGTCATGTCCTGTACAACTGCGCTGCCTCCCGGCCGAGCATCGAGTCTCAGACTAAGGAGGAGACGATCGAGCCGCGGACGGAGACTCTGAACCTGACCGCCGATCCCCGTGAGGACGGCTTGGTGAAGAGCCGAACCGGCGACACCACTGCCAAGGCCACCTATGACGGTTGGTATGGCGCTGTGTATGTTCCTTCGATGGAGCCCACGACGGAGCCGGGAGAATAAGCCATGCAGGAGAAAACAGTTGTGATCAGCGGCAAGGAGGTCCGGTTCCGTTCCTCCGCCGCGATCCCGCGGCTCTACCGCATTAAGTTCAAACGGGACATTTTCAAAGACCTCACCAAGCTGGAAAAGTCCTACAAGGGCAAGACTGATGACGGTGAGGAAATGCAGATCGAAGATCTGGAGATCTTCGAGAATGTGGCCTATATCATGGCCTTTCATGCTGACCCAACCATTCCCGGCACCATTGAGGAGTGGCTGGATGAGTTTGAGATGTTCTCGATCTACCAGGTGCTGCCGGAGATCCTTGAGCTCTGGGGTGCGAATCTGGTGACGGACATCGAATCTAAAAAAAACGGAATCCCAGCTCCCGGGAGATAACGACGCCGCTTTTCCTACTCCGATGCCTGGAGATCGGGCTCTCCATGTCGGACCTCGATCTCCTGACCATCGGCATGGTCCTGGATATCTGGACGGAGAAAGGAAACGACGATTACAAATACGGTGAGAAAGATACCGTGCGTGTCGCCGGGCAGAAGGATTTCGATAATTTCTGATGAAGGGAGGCGAGCATCATGGCTGGACGCATCAAAGGCATAACAGTGGAAATCGGGGGCGACACTACAGGTCTGGAAAAAGCCCTGAAAAGCGTTAATACCACGATCCGAAACACCCAGAGCCAGCTGAAGGATGTGAACCGCCTCCTCAAACTGGACCCATCCAATACAGAACTCCTTTCTCAGAAGCAGCGTGCGCTGAAGGATGCGATCGGCGCTACCACCGACAAACTGGAAACGCTGAAGCAGGCACAGGCTCAGGCCAAGCAGCAACTGGAAAATGGTGATCTCGGACAGGACAAGTATGACGCCCTGCAGCGTGAGATTATTGAAACCGAGCAAGAACTCCGCCGCCTGCAGGAAGAGGCAGCCTCCACCAGTGTGGCGCTTGCCAAGATCGACGAGGCCGGGAAGAAAATAGAGTCCTTCGGCGATTCCGTCACCCATGCCGGTCAGGCGATCATGCCCGCCTCTATGGCAGTTGCCGGTCTCGGTGCTGCCGCCGTAAAGACCGCTGCGGATTTCGATGCAGGCATGAGCAAGGTTGCCGCCATCTCCGGAGCAACTGGTGATGATCTGGATGCCCTGCGGGATAAGGCCCGCGAGATGGGTGCCAAGACCAAGTTCTCCGCATCCGAGGCTGCCTCCGCTATGGAATACATGGCGATGGCGGGTTGGAAGACCGAGGATATGCTCGGTGGCATCGAGGGTGTCATGAACCTCGCCGCCGCATCCGGTGAAGATCTGGCGACTACATCCGACATCGTAACGGATGCTTTGACAGCATTCGGCCTGACTGCTCAGGATTCTGCCCATTTTGCAGATATCCTCGCTGCGGCAAGCAGCAACGCGAATACCAATGTCGCCATGATGGGAGAAACCTTCAAGTACTGCGCTCCCATCGCGGGCGCTCTCGGGTTCTCCGCAGAGGACGTAGCAGAGGCAATCGGCCTGATGGCCAACGCGGGCATAAAGAGCACGCAGGCCGGTACAGCGCTCCGCACTATCATGAACAACCTTTCCGGTGAGGTAAAGATCACCGGAAAAGCTCTGGGCGAAGTCACTATCGCCACCACCAACACAGATGGCTCCATGCGTGAACTGTCAGATATTCTGGCAGATTGCCGTGGGGCCTTTTCTCAGCTTTCCAAATCCGAAAAGGCTCAGGCCGCGGAAGCGCTGGTTGGCAAGAACGCCATGTCCGGCTTCCTTGCTCTGATGAATGCCGGGGATGCGGATATTGAAAAGCTGGCCAACTCTATTGACCACTGCTCGGATACCTTCGTCAAGACTGTGGACGGTGCGATTATCCCAATGTCGCAGGCACTTGAAGAAGGCATTGATTGGATTGAAGAATACAACGGCGTATCGGAGCAGATGGCCGCTGTCATGCAGGACAACCTCGGCGGGCAACTGACGATCCTGAAGTCCCAGCTTGAAGAACTCGCCATCTCCTTCGGAGAAATGCTGATGCCCGCCATCCGGGCAATCGTCAGTAAGATTCAGGCTTTTGTGGACAAGCTGAACGGTATGAGCGAAAGCCAGCGGAAAGCTGTTCTGACTATCGGACTGATCATTGCCGCCCTGGGCCCGCTGCTTGTGATTCTCGGCACAGTCATCTCTAAGGTTGGAGTGGCCATGCAGGGCTTCGTAAAACTGGCAACCGGCGTGAAGAAACTCGGTGTCGCCGTGAAAGCGGGCACCGGCGTCTTTGGTAAGCTGGGCGCTGCGCTCGGTGGGATCTCTGGTCCGGTGCTGGCCGTCATAGCGGTTATTGCCGTGCTGGTCGCCGCCTTCAAGCATCTGTGGGATACAAATGAGGAATTCCGCAATGCCATCACCGCTATCTGGAACACGATCGTCGGTAAGATCCAGGCATTTTGTCAGGGCATTGTTGACCGGCTGAATGCGCTGGGCTTTGAGTTCGGCTCCATCGTAGATGTTCTGAAAAGCCTGTGGGATGGCCTCTGCCAGTTCCTCGCACCGGTATTTGAAGCAGCTTTTTCCGTCGTTTCTACAGTCCTCGGATCAGTGCTTGATGTGATCACCGGACTGCTGGATGTGTTCATTGGCTTGTTCACGGGGAATTGGTCCCAGCTTTGGAACGGCGTGAAGGAAATCTTCTCTGGCGTATGGGATGCCATTACTGGCCTGTTCGATACGGCGCTGAATCTGCTGAAGTCTCTGGCAGAGGTCGTTTTCGGCTGGTTCGGAACCACATGGGAATCCGTGTGGACGGGAATCAAATCCTTCTTTGAGACTATCTGGAACGGGATCGTTGCTTTCTTCTCCGGCATTTGGAACAGCATCGTTTCCGTCGTCACCGCACAGATCAATGCCGTGAAGACCGTGGTTACTACGGTTTTCAATGCCATCAAAACAACCGCCTCCACAATCTGGAACGGCATAAAAACGGCGATCAGCACTGTAGTCGACGGGATCAAGAGCAAGGTCTCCTCGGCGTTTGAGTCCGTGAAGAACACCGCCACAAACCTGTTCAACGGAATCAAGAGCACCGCCACTTCCGTCTGGAACGGGATCAAGACTGCGATCATCACTCCCATTGAGGCGGCCCGGGACAAGATCCGCGCCGCTCTCAACGCAGTCAGCGGGTTTTTCTCCGGCCTGAAGCTGCAGCTGCCGCACATCAAACTGCCGCACTTCCGGGTATCTGGTACGCTCTCTATATCTCCTCCGAGTGTTCCGCACCTGTCTATCGACTGGTACAAAGAGGGCGGCATCATGACCAAGCCTACGGTCTTCGGCATGAATGGTAGCGCCCTGATGGCGGGTGGCGAAGCGGGCTCAGAAGCGATCCTGCCCTTGAGCGGATTCTATAAGCAGCTTGAAGCCATGTTGGATAACAAGCTGAACATGCATAATGTCGAGAAATATCTGGCCGTCATCGCTGCCAACAGTGGCAAGGGGATCTATCTGGATGACGGTACCCTGGTCGGACGCCTGCTGCCCGCTATCGACAGTGGGCTCGGCCAGACGCAGAAACTGAACGCGAGGTTGAGCCTATGAAGCCTGACGCACTGATAAACGGAGTCTCCATGCTCAGCCTCGGCTGGCTGCGTGAGACAGTAAACTTCCCGACACCGCAATCGCAGAGCAACACGATTACAGTGCCGGGAAGAAATACTCCTATTCGATTTACAGAGGCGCTGGGGCGCGTAGCCTATCAGCCGCGCTCCTTTGATATGACCTTCTCTATGCTGGGTGATCGGGCTGACTTTGACCGTCTCGTCAGTATTGTCGTGAATCAGTTTGCCGGACAGCTTTGCCGAGTGACGCTGACCGAAGACCCGACGCTGTATGCGATCGGAACGCTTGAAGCCGATCCAACCTATGATCCGCTTACAGGTAAGGGTCAACTTGTGCTGTCCAGCACGGATGGTGACGCTTTTCTCTACTATGTGTCGGAAACGGTCGAGAGTATAAACGGCAGCGGCACACTCACACTCCACAATGATTACATGCCTGTAGTACCGGTCATTACGACCACAGCAGAGACAACATTGCGCTGGACAGTCGCCGGCGAATCTTTCCACAAGACCGTCAGTACCGGAACTTGGGAGATCCCGGAACTGGAACTGAGGTACGGGGGCAATTCCGTGTCCGTCACAAGCGAGGGAACAACGACCTTCATTTACAGGCAGGGGCGGTTATAAAGCATCTTCCGAAAGCCTCAGAAATGTGGTATACTCCATCTCGACAACTCGGAATTTATCGGAGGTATGGAGTTTGATCGAGGTTTCTTTGTTGACCGGGGAATTGATTTTTACCGTGCTGTGGCTTCTCAGCAGAGGAATGGTGTGGATACAAAAGAAGAAGATTGTATGGAAAAGAGAGGCTTTCCTTCTTTTGATGTATATCAATCTTGCTGTCCTTATTCGTTTTGTCTTTTACCCTTTTTTTACCGTCAACGGTCAGGTTCAGCCCCTTATCATTAACATGAAAAACATTCAGCCGCCTCGGATCAACCTGATTCCGCTTGTAAACATTCTGGATTATGACATAAAGCGCGAGGCTGCCATCAACATCATCGGTAACATAAGCATGTTTATACCAACGGGCATCATTATGCCAATTCTGTACAAACGTCTGGATTGTTTATGGAAAGTGCTTTTTGCCGGTGCG
>JAGAFT010000148.1 GCA_017627975.1 Oscillospiraceae bacterium | reverse complement strand
GTCGTAACGGTCTTCAAAGTATTTCCGGCTCTCCTCATAGAAGGGCGTATTCTCGGCCTCTTCACGCCGCTGCAGCATCAGGTAGTAGAAGTCCGGATCCGCTTCCATCCCCATATAGGTCTTGCCGATGTCGCTCATGAACACCTTCAGCGAGGTGCCGTCGAACACGGAGTGGTGCACGTCGAAGAATACATAGCCTGCTTTTTCCGTCTCGAAAACTCTGCATCGGTAAAGTCTTCCGCCGACGATCTTGAACGGGTAGACCATCGTGTCGCGGACATAGCGGAATTCAAACTCCGTCATCTTCTCCACGTGGATATCCTGAAGCAGCTCGGGATGATAGCTCTGCACCAGCTCTCTGTCTTTGTTCCAGGAGAATTTCGTCAGCAGGGCCGGGTGGCGTGAAATGACCTCCTTCAGCGTCTCGGCCATCTTCTCCAGGTCGATCATCTCTTTGTCCAGCTTCATCATGGAGTAGAGATTGTACATGGTGGAATTCGGCGTGTAGAGCTGATAGTCGACCATGTAAAGCTGCTCGGTGGTGAGGCGGTGCTCCGTCTCTCTGGCCTGCAGTTCCTTCACGGCGGGCGGTACCCCGTCGTTGTCCTTCAGGCTCTCCAGGTAGAGCTCCGCGATCTTCTCCGGCGTGCGTCCGCGGAAGATAATGCCCGCGCTCAGGCCATCCAATGCACACTGGCTGACCACATCGATGGATCCCAGGGAATCGCCGCCCAGCTCGTAGAAGTCGTCACGAATGCCGACCTTTGTAAGCCCCAGGACCTGCGCCATCGCATTGCAGATGGCCGCTTCCGTATCGTTGGTCGGGGCGACATAGCGGCTCTGGAAGTCCCTCGCATCCGGTGCCGGCAAGGCACGGCGGTCCAGCTTTCCGCTGGCCTTGAGGGGAACGGAGTCGATCTTCATAAAGTAGGTCGGGATCATATAGTACGGCAGACGCTTCATCAGTTCTTCGCGCAGCGCCGCCGGGTCAAAGTCCACATCCGCCGTGTAATAGGCGCAGAGGTAACTCTTCCCCTCCTCTTCAAATCCGCGTGCCGCGCACCAGCCGATATTGAGGGCCTGTTTGACCGCGGCCTCGATCTCCGCCGGTTCGATGCGGTTACCGTTGATCTTGATCATGTCGCCGCTGCGGCCCAGCAGGACATAGTTGCCGTTTTCATCCCTGGTCGCCAGGTCGCCGGAATGGTAGACGCCGTTTACAAACGCCTTCGCCGTCTCTTCCGGCAGATTGATATAGCCGCGGACATAGGGGTTTACGAAGCAGAGCTCGCCGGTTTCGCCCTCCGCGACCTCGTTTCCGTCCTCGCCGATAAGCGTGATCTTCGTCTCCACCTGGGGCTGGCCGATGGGGCAGGTCTCATAAGCCTTGTCGATCTTGAAGAAGCCGACGGCAAAACCGCTCTCGCTGCAGGCGTAGATGTTGATGAGGTCCAGATTTTTGTTGTACAGGTTGTTCGCCGGCTCGCTTCCCACAAACAGCATCCGCAGGAAGGGGCCTGTGTTGTTGCCGAGCTTGCGCACATACGACGGCGTCAGGAAGGTGATGGTGATCCGCTTGGTCAGGAAGAACTTGGCCAGCGCAGACGGATTCTTGAGGGTCGAATACCCGACGATGTAGTTTTTGCCGCAGTAGACATTCAGCGCCGCAAGAATTACGATCACCGTCGCGACAAAATTCATCGGGGCCAGTGTCGCCAGGCGGTCCTTCTCGTTAAAGGGAACCTCGCCGTCCATGCGGATCGAGTCGATCGCCCGCTGCAGGTTTCCGTACTCATGGAGCACGCCCTTCGGGTTTCCCGTGGTGCCGGAGGTATAGATGGCATAGGCCGCGTCGTGCTCGCCCGGATTCTCGTGCCCGGTGAGCGGCTCACCGCGCATGATGTCTTCCCAGTTGTTCATGGAGATTTCCAGCTTGCACTCGCAGTCCTTCCGGATATAGTCGATGCGCTCCGGAGCATAGGTGTCCTCTACCAGTGCCCAGGCTGCGCCCGCCTTCCACACGCCGATCATGGCGATTACCGGCAGCACGCCGCGCGGCAGATCGATCAGCACAAAGTCCTCTTTTCCGATCTTGTTTGCCTTCAGCCAGGCATAGACGCGCCCCGACATATCATCCAGCTGGGCATAGGTGATGCCCTTGGTATGCACCTCATCAAAGAGGATCGCTGCGTCGGGGTTCCTTTCGGTGTACTGCTGCAGTTTATCAAGTATCGTTTCCACAGTTCAGTCTCCTCATTCTGTTAATATAAAAAGTCTGAATATATACTTCTCTGATTGTATAGAATATCACGGACTCGCCGTTCTCGCAAGTATATTCATGCAAACTTCCGTTTTTTCTCCGCGTCGCTCAGCCTGCTTTCCCCCGCCGCACGGAAAAGAAGGGCCGGTTTTCACCGGCCCTTCTCAGTCTGTCTTGTTTTGTTCCGCGGTCAGTCGTAAACCATACCGCCGCCGGATTCTCCAGTCAGGGAATCATAATATTCCCAGCTGCCGTCCGAATACGCGCTGGCCCAGCTGCCGTCGGGGTCAATATAGGTCACGGTTCCGTCCGCCGCTTCGATGACTTCCGTTCCGTCCACCAGGTAGTAGTCGCTGAAGTACGGTTCCTCAACATAGGTCTGGCTTCCGGAGGAGCTGCCGGAGGGGGTATCATAGGAGCCGTAGATGTCAACCTGATACACCGTGTTCGTGCTGGGGCTGCCTGTGTAGTAGACCGTGCACGGCGCGCCGTTATAGAAGGTGCCGCTCACG
>JAGAFT010000147.1 GCA_017627975.1 Oscillospiraceae bacterium | reverse complement strand
CGCCGTCGTCCCACGAGCCGCCGTCGTCCCACGAGCCGCCGTCGTCCCAGGAACCGCCGTCGTCCCAGGAACCGCCGTCATCCCAGGAACCGCCGTCATCCCTCGAGCCGCCGTCATCCCTCGAGCCGCCGTCGTCCCACGAGCCGCCGTCGTCCCACGAGCCGCCGTCGTCCCACGAGCCGCCGTCGTCCCAGTCGTCTGCTGCATATGCGATATTGATTCCCACTGTACCGGCGATCAGGATCAGAAGCGCAAGGATGAGGCCCACTGCTTTCAGACCGAATTGTTGTATCGTACTCTCCTTTTGCATGGTATTCCTCCTGAAACAAGAATAAAAAACGATATTTTTGCCACAAATCCGGCTCTTTTTTCAAGAGCCGGATTTGTGCAGATCAGATGATTCGGTTGATTGTCTTTTATTGCGGGCCAAGGTACTCCGCATCGCCGAAACCGAGAATCGGCATGCCGATAAAGCTGAAGAAGAACGTGAGAATACCGAAGCCTGTGCCCTTGCCGAAGGCCTTTGCAAGCTTGATGCAGGGATAGATGTAAACCGGGACAATGAGAATGCTGAGGACGGTGAACAGGCCAACGCTGTCTTTCAGTGCGATCTTGCAAATGTCATAGGTATTCAGGAAGGGGATCAGGCTGTGCCATCCGGGGATCCCGGCTTTCACAAAAACCTTCCATGCGCCGACAACGGCAATGACGAGCAGAACCAGGCTGATGATGTTGGCGATCGGGCTGCTGTTTTGAACGGTGTAGCTGTAGCTTTCCATAAGAATCCTCCTGTTTCAATGATACATGTATTATAGTTTGTCCGCTGATGTTTCGCAAGGGATAAAACGAATTCTGAACCAAATCGTCCGATCCTGTGTTTCTGATGCCTCAGTAGTCGCGTCCGATGAAGCGCTCGTCCAGCGTCCAGTCCTTCATCGTCTTGCCGTCCGTTGTGGAACCGACGACCTGCGAGTAGTAGTTGTCGCCGCGGGTGTCGCTGATTACCGCGGTCGAGAGGTAGTAGCCGCTCGGCAGCGGCTCCCGGGTGATGCTGGTTCCGGCGGTGAAGGTGACTTTCTTTCCGTTGATGCTCTTGCTCTCACCGGTTGCGAAGTTCGTCTGCTCATAAATCGGGACGATGGTCTTGCCGGCCTCCGGCTCAATGATGGAACGGGTACCGGCGAGGAGAGTGGCTTCGCTCGTATCTTCCGTCTCACGGATTCCGTTGAGCGTGAAGGCGCCGGTATCGCGGTCGCAGGCGATCATGAGATAGGCTTCATTGCCGTCGTAATAGACATGCGACATATACTCGATGGACGAAGGCGTCGTGGACACGACATCCACGTACAGAGGCGCTCCGTTCAGGCAGATCCAGCTTCCGTCAAAGTCGCTGCACAGGCTTCCTTCCCCGTCGAGAGACAGGACCCTGTCTCTGCCGTAGTAGGTGATGGTCTGCTGATCTTCGTCGAACTGGCCGACTTCCAGCTCATACTCCGTGATCAGGTTCTGGAGCTTGTCCTCCAACGGAATGGAGAAGCCCGCGTCGTCAAACGCCGGTTCGGTCTTGCTGAACTGGGTGAAGGGCGTGGTGTCGAGCACTTTGGGCTCCGTGTCGGTCAGCGTCGCGACGTATTCCTTGAGCTCTTCGTTGAGGCAGCCGGCCTGCTTGTAGTAGTACAGGGCGCGGACGCTGTCGTTGTCGCTGATGTCATAGATATACTCGAGGTAGTACAGCAGACCGCCCAGGTCGTTTACCGCCGTGGGGATGTAGACCGCGATGCCGGTCGAGTCGCAGAGCGCGCCGTTCTGACGGTGATAGAGCACCGCTTCGCCCAGCAGGTCCTTGATCTTGCTGCATTCCTCCGGATAGCTGTCGATCATATAATCCACGTAGTTTCCGAGGTCAACGGTGTTGAAGACGTTGTAGCTGTCCGCTCCGTAGCGTGTCGAATGGCTGCCGCAGCGGCCGATTTCCGCAAGCACGCCCATGTCTTCCACCGCGTCCTTGAGCTGGGCCGTCGCCAGGTCGCAGTAGGCGTCGTAGAGATCATTCGCCTTATGGGCGTCGATCACCGAGAAAGTCGTGTTCTGGGCAAAGAGCGGCACGTTGATGTTCTGGATCATGTAATAGTCGGTGTACGAATCCGCAATCTCGCGCGCGACCTTGGCCGGGCTCATGGTCGGGTCGTCCGTCAGGGCTTGCAGCCAGGGACCGTAATCCCAGCCGTCGCCCGGCTCGGACTCTTCGCTCAGGCAGTAGTAATCGGCAAAGCCGTTCAGGGTGTTGGTCACCTCAAGGCAGCTCATCAGGCAGGCGTCAAAGCCGATGATGTCAAAGGCGGGCTTTGTGCTGCTGGGGCGATAGACGCTCTCCAGCGCGCTGCGGATGTCCTTCAGAGAGAGCATATTGCCGAAAATCGAATCCATGCCGTAGCCGAAGGGGCCGCCGCCGTGGTCCCAGAGGACCAGCATGTTGTGGTCGGCGTGGTACTCGTCCTTGCAGAAGCGGAGGAAGTCCGCCAGAGTCTCCGGATCGGAAGCCGGCTGCAGCGCGAGATTCGCGACTTCGGTCAGCTTGCCGTCCTTATAAAGGAAGCGCTGGGTGCGGTTGGGGTTCACAAGCTGGTTGCTCCAGTGGGTCGCGCCGCCGGTCTGGATGACGATCTGGACGTTGTCGCCCCAGACGCCGGAGGTCAGCTCGTTGATGTCCGCCGAGGCGCAGCCCAGGCGGTCCGAGACAATCACGTCCTGCGTCACCGGAATGGAAGCGGCCACCGGGACATCCGGATAGTAGAAGAAGGCCGGCAGCTCCAGGTCGTTTTCCGCAAGCTCGCTGTTGAAGCGGTTCAGCTGGTCCAGTCTTTTGTTCGTGCTGTTTGTCGCGTTCTCCGTCCTGGCTTCACGGGTCATATACGACGTCACATAGGACAGGTCGTTCTCCCCGCTGTCCTCCAGATCCGCCGCGACAAAGTAGACGCACACGGTCCAGGTCTCATCCTCGCCGACGGGAGGCAGCGCTTCGATCTTCTCATACCCTTCGTCGTCAATGGGCGACATCTCATAGATCTGTGAGATCTG
>JAGAFT010000146.1 GCA_017627975.1 Oscillospiraceae bacterium | reverse complement strand
CCGGTCTTGCCTTCTTTGCGGCGGACAACTTCGTAGTCGTACTTGATGCCCTTGCCCTTATAAGGCTCGGGAGGTCTCTTACCACGAACTTCTGCTGCAAACTGGCCGACCTTCTGCTTGTCGATTCCCTTGATGGTGATGTGGTTGGCATCGGGAACATCGATCTGGATGTCGTCCGTCTCCGGAACAGTGACCTGATGGGAATAACCCAGGTTCATGACCAGATTCTTGCCTTCCTTCGCCGCACGGTAACCGACGCCGTTGATCTCGAGCTTCTTCTCGAAGCCGTGGGTCACGCCGACGACCATGTTGTCGATCAGCGTTCTGGTCAGACCGTGGAGGGAACGGTTTTCCTTCGAATCGTCGGGGCGCTTCACGTGGAGGACGCCTGCGTCGATTTCAACCTTCATCTGGGGAACGAGGTCGCGCTCGAGGGTGCCTTTCGGTCCCTTGACCGTAATGTGGTTGTGCTCGTCAACCTTGACTTCAACACCGGCCGGTACGGTAATGGGTGCTCTACCAATTCTGGACATTCTGCTACCTCCTTACCATACGAACGCAAGGACTTCGCCGCCGACATGCTGCTTGCGAGCTTCCTTGTCGGTCATGACGCCCTTGGATGTTGAGATGATGGCAATTCCGAGGCCCTTGAGAACTCTGGGCAGCTCGTCGGCGCCGGCATACACGCGCAGGCCGGGCTTGGAGACGCGGCGGAGACCCTGGATGGCCTTTTCCTTACCGGGGAGATACTTGAGAGTAATGCGAATGACGCCCTGGGTGCCATCATCGAGAACCTGATAGCTCTTGATGTAGCCTTCGTTCAGAAGAATCTCCGCAATGGACTTCTTCATCTTCGAAGCCGGGACGTCGACGGTTTCATGCTTTGCGGTACCGGCGTTGCGGATACGGGTCAGCATGTCTGCAATGGGATCTGTGATTTGCATGGTTTATCCTCCTGTTTAGAGTTACCGTCGGCTTTGCCGATCGGTTTCGGCGTTGAGGTTCCGAGCCAATGCTTGATTGGTCACGGCCTTTCAACATCCTTTATTTATTCGGTGGGAGGGATCAGCTCCCACCGGATAAAACATGAATTAAAAACTTGCCTTGCGGACTCCGGGGATCTGGCCCTTGTAAGCCAGTTCGCGGAAGCAGATACGGCAGATGCCGTAGTTGCGCAGGTAAGCGTGCGGACGGCCGCAGATCTTGCAGCGGTTGTACTTGCGGGTCGAGAACTTGGCCTCGCGCTGCTGCTTGAGAATCATCGATTTCTTTGCCATTGTCGCTTCCTCCTTAGCTCACAAACGGGGCGCCCATGAGCCGCAGAAGCTCACGTGCCTCTTCGTCGGTCTGAGCGGTGGTGGTGATTGCAATGTTCATACCGCGCAGCTTCTCGATCTTGTCGTACTCGATCTCGGGGAAGATGATCTGTTCCTTGAGGCCGAGGCTGTAGTTGCCGCGTCCGTCAAATGCGTCGGCGGAGATGCCGCGGAAGTCACGCACACGGGGCAGAGCCACGTTGAGCAGACGATCCAGGAACTCCCACATGCGGTCCTGGCGCAGGGTGACCTTGACGCCGACCTTCATGCCTTCACGCAGTTTGAAGTTTGCAACGGACTTCTTTGCCGTGGTGGCAACCGCATGCTGACCGGTGATCGCGGAGATGTCCTTGATGACCGCGTCGAGGGCCTTGGCGTTGTCCTTGCAGTCGCCGCAGCCGACAGAGACAACGATCTTGTCGATCTTGGGGATCTGCATCACGGACTTGTACTGAAATTTCTCCATCAGAGCAGGAGCAACTTCATTAAGATACTTTTCTTTCATTCTGGTCATAATTCAGTTTCTCCTTTCTCTCAGATTTCTGCGCCGCACTTCTTGCAGACGCGGGTCTTCTTTCCGTTCTCGACCTTGAAGCCGACACGGGTGGCCTTGCCGCACTTCGGGCAGACCAGCTGGACCTTGGAGACGTAGATCGGGGTCTCGACCTTGATGATGCCGCCCTCTTCGCCCTGCTTGCGGGGCTTCTGATGCTTGGTGGCAACGTTTACGCCTTCCACAACGACCTTTGCGCCCTTCGGATCGGCAATGAGGACTTTTCCCTGCTTGCCCTTGTCCTTACCGGACAGAACGACTACCTTATCGTCTTTCTTAATCTTCATTCTCTATGCCCTCCATCAGATCACTTCGGGAGCCAGGGACAGGATCTTCATGTATTCCTTGTCACGCAGCTCACGGGCAACGGGTCCAAAGATACGGGTTCCGCGGGGGTTCTTATCACCGGTGTTGATGAGAACGGCAGCGTTTTCATCAAAGCGGACGTAGGTTCCGTCTGCGCGGCGGACCGGCTTCACGGTGCGGACGACAACCGCCTTCACGACGTCGCCCTTCTTCACCGAGCCGCCCGGTGCAGCCTTGCGCACGGAGCAGACGATGACATCGCCGATGCTCGCGTACTTACGCTTGGAGCCGCCCAGAACGCGGATGCACTTGAGTTCTTTGGCGCCGGTATTGTCGGCGACCTTCAGATAAGTTTCCTGCTGTACCATTCTGGCGCCTCCTTACTTAGCCTTCTCTACGATTTCGACCACACGCCATCTCTTGTCATGGGACAGAGGACGGGTCTCCATCACGCGGACGATATCGCCGACGCCGCACTCGTTGTTCTCGTCGTGCGCTTTCAGGCGGTAAGTCCGGCCGATAATCTTCTTATAGGTCTTGTGAGCGACGCGGTCTTCCACGATCACAACGACCGTCTTATCCATCTTGTCAGAAACGACCTTACCGACGCGGGTCTTACGGGAAGTAGTTCTTTCAGTATTCATATATCCTTACCTCCTCAGTTCTGCTTCTCGCGCAGCACGGTCTTCACACGCGCGATGTCGCGGCGGGTAGCGGAAATCCGTGTGGGATTGTCAAGATGATTGGTGGCATGCTGCATGCGGAGCATGAACAGATCCTTCTTCAGGTCGACGAGCGTCTTTTCGAGCTCTTCCACGGACTTGGAACGGATTTCATTAACCTTCATCATCTTCACCACCATTCTCAGTCTCTGCCTCTTTGGCGACGATCTTCGTCTTGATGGGCAGCTTGTGGCTGGCCAGACGCAGCGCCTCACGTGCGATCTCTTCGGGAACACCCGCGATCTCAAACATGACTCTGCCGGGCTTCACAACGGCGACCCAGTACTCGGGTGCGCCCTTACCGGAACCCATACGGGTCTCTGCGGGCTTCGCAGTGACCGGCTTATCCGGGAAGATCTTGATCCAGACCTGACCGCCGCGCTTGGTGTAACGCGTCATGGCGATACGGGCGGCTTCAATCTGGTTGGAGGTAATCCAGCCGGGCTCCTGAGCGGAGAGGCCGAACTCACCGTAGGTGACCTTGTTGCCGCGGGAGGCTTTGCCCTTCATGCGGCCGCGCTGCACTCTGCGGTATTTTACTCTCTTAGGCATTAACATTAGTTGTTGCCTCCTTCCTTAGCCGGGGCAGCCGGACGCGGCCCGCGGTTGTAACCGCCCTGACCGGCAGGTCTGCTGCCGTAGCCCTGACGGCGCTCGCCGCCCTGGCCCTGACCACGGTTGTCACGGTTGTAACCGCCCTGACGGCGGTCACCGCCGCGGCGGTCGTCACGGCGTCTGCGCTCACCCTGCGGCTTGGAAAGATCCATCGTGCGCGGAGTGGTGCGAAGGGTCTGGGAAAGAACCTCGCCTTTGTAGATCCAGACCTTGACGCCGATGCGTCCGTAGGTCGTGTTCGCCTCGGCAAAGCCGTAGTCGATGTCGGCGCGAATGGTCTGCAGAGGAATGGTACCCTCGTGATAGCACTCGCTTCTGGCGATCTCGGCGCCGCCAAGACGGCCGCCGCACTTGACCTTGATGCCGCGGGCGCCCATTCTCATGGCGCGGCCCATGGCGTTCTTCATCGCACGGCGGAAGCCGATGCGCTTCTCAAGCTGCTGCGCGATGTTCTCGGCAACCAGCTGAGCGTTCGTGTCGGGCGTACGGACCTCGACGATGGAGAGAGCCACCGGCTTGCCGATGAGCTTTTCCACTTCCTGGCGCAGACGCTCGATCTCCTGGCCGCCCTTGCCGATCACGACGCCGGGTCTGGCGCAGTGGATGTAAACACGGACCTTGGAGGAATCGCGCTCGATCTCAATGGTGGGGACACCGGCGGAATAGAGGGCCTTCTTGAGATACTCGCGGATCTTGTAGTCTTCAACGATCAGATCGCCGACCTTTTCTTCTCTGGCGTACCATCTGGAATCCCAGTCTTTAATAACACCGACGCGCAGGCCGTGCGGATTTACTTTCTGTCCCATAATTCTGCCTCCTTCCCTCAGTCTCTCTCAGCCACGGCGATCATGATGTGGCTGGTGCGTTTGTTGATGCGATACATACGGCCCTGTGCACGGGGCATGCCGCGCTTCAGGATCGGGCCGGCGCCGACATAGGTCTCGGCGACGTAGAGCTTTTCAGGATCCATCTCGAAGTTGTTCTCGGCGTTGGCCATCGCGCTCTTCAGGACCTTGACCATCAGCTCACAGCCGGCTTTCGGCGTGTTCTGCATCATAGCCATTGCAACCTTCGCGTCCTTGCCGCGAATCATGTTGCAGACGATCTCGACCTTGCGGGGAGAAATGCGTGCGTATTTGTGCTCCGCACGGGCAATCTTTTTCTCGTCCATTGCTTCTCCTCCTTACTTGCCGGTCTTGCTTCCGGCGTGTCCGCGGAAGGTGCGGGTCGGGGCAAACTCACCAAGCTTGTGTCCGACCATATCCTCGGTGACATACACGGGAACATGACGGCGGCCGTCGTGAACGGCGATCGTGTGTCCGACGAAGGACGGGAAAATGGTAGAGGCGCGGGACCAGGTCTTGATGACCTGCTTGTTTCCGCTCTGGTTCATTGCGTCGACCTTCTTCAGCAGCTCGGGAGCGGCAAAGGGGCCTTTCTTGATACTTCTGCTCATTTCGTTTTCCCTCCTTACTTCGCGTTGCGGCGCTTGACGATGAACTTATCGGTGCGGTTCTTCGTCTTGCGGGTCTTGTAACCGAGCGCGGGCTTGCCCCATGGAGTTACAGGGCCGGGACGGCCGACCGGGGACTTGCCTTCGCCACCGCCGTGGGGGTGGTCAACCGGGTTCATGACAGAACCGCGGACCGTCGGGCGAACGCCCATGTGGCGTTTGCGTCCGGCCTTGCCGATGTGGACATTGGCGTGGTCGATGTTGCCGACCTGGCCGATGGTCGCCACGCACTCAAGGCGAACCTTGCGCATCTCACCGGAGGGCAGACGAACGGTCGCCATGCCGCCTTCCTTGGCCATCAGCTGCGCGGCGACGCCGGCGCTGCGGACAAGCTGGGCACCCTTGCCGGGATAGAGCTCGATGTTGTGGATCACGGTACCCACAGGAATGTTGGCCAGAGGCAGGGTGTTGCCGGCCTTGATGTCGGCGTTGGCGGAGGATACGACGGTGTCGCCCGGGTTCAGGCCGACAGGCGCGAGGATGTAGCGGCGCTCGCCGTCTTCATACTCGCAGAGCGCGATGAATGCGCTGCGGTTCGGGTCATACTCAAGGCGGAGGACCTTCGCGGCGACATCGAGCTTGTTGCGCTTGAAGTCGATCACGCGGTACTTCTGCCGGTTGCCGCCGCCCTGGTGGCGGACGGTGATGCGGCCGTAGCTGTTGCGGCCGGAGTGCTTCTTCAGTACCTCAAGCAGGGATTTCTCGGGCTTTGCATGCTTGTCAACGCCGTCAAATCCGGAGACGGTCATCTGTCTCCTGGCCGGGGTAGTAGGTCTGTAGGTTTTAATCGACATGTCTGTACCCCCTTATGCCATGCCTTCGAAGAGCTCGATGTTCTTCGAATCCGCGCTGAGCTTAACAACAGCTTTCTTCCAGGAAGCCTGGCGGCCCATGGGATAGGCGCCGTTGCGCTTCATCTTGCCGGTGACGTTCTCGGTGGTGACCTTGATGACCGTCACGTCGAAGATTTCCTCGATCGCCTTCTTGATCTCGATCTTGTTGGCGTCCTTGGCAACTTCAAAGGCATACTTCTTGATGTCAAGATCTTCCATGGACTGTTCGGTGATAATCGGGCGAATGATCACATCATATGCGGTTTTCATCAGGCGAACACCTCCTCAATCTTGGCGAGAGCGGCTTTGTCGACGACGAGCTTGCCGCTGGTGAGAATCATGTAGGGGCTGAGGATCGTGGCCGTGGTAGTGGTCACGCCGGGCAGGTTGCGGGCGGACTTGACAACCTTCTCATCGACGGTCTCGGTGACGACCAGGGCCTTGTTCTCGGCTCCAACCTTCGCGAGGAAGCTCTGGAAGGGCTTGGTCTTGATCTCGTTCACGGTCAGGCCGTCAATCACGACGATCTCGTTCTCAGCGGCTTTGGCGCTCAGGGCGCTCTTGAGAGCCAGGCGCTTGACCTTCTTGTTCAGGGTGTAGCTGTAATCGCGGGGCTTCGGCGCAAAGGCCACACCGCCGTGATACCACACCGGGGATCCTGCGTAGCCGGCGCGGGCACGGCCGGTTCCCTTCTGACGCCAGGGCTTCTTCGTGGTGTAGGACACCTCGCCCTTGGTCAGTGCGCTCTGCGTACCCTGACGGCAGTTGGCCAGGTGATTCTTCACGGAATCATGCAGCACGCTCTCATTCGGCTGAATGCCGAAGATGGCTTCGGAGAGCTCGATCTCGCCGATCTTCTCGCCTGCCATGTTAAAAACATTTGCTTTAGGCATTTATGCTGCTCTCCTTTCCTTACTTTGTACGGGCGGAAGCCTTCTGCGGGTTGACACGGGCGGAAGCCTTCTGCGGGTTGACGCTGACACCGGCGGCCGCACCCTTCTTGACGGGCTGGGTCTTGACGGTATCCTTCAGATAAACGATGCTGCCCTTCGGGCCGGGAACGGCGCCGCGGATCGCGATGAGGTTCAGTTCCGCGTCAACCTTCACGACGTCGAGGTTCTGGACAGTGACCTGATCCACGCCCATGTGGCCGGCCTGCTTCTTTCCCGGGAAAATGCGGGAAGGATCGGTGCTCGAACCCATGGAGCCGGCGTGCCGGTGAACCGGGCCGCCGCCGTGGCTGGTCGGGGTGCGGCCCTGGCCGAAGCGCTTCACAACGCCGGCGTAGCCGTGGCCCTTGCTGATGCCGGTGACATCGACTTTGTCGCCCTCTGCGAACAGGTCAGCCTTGACCACGTCGCCGACTTCCAGCTTGCTGTCATCCTCAAGACGGAATTCTTTCAGATGCTTGACCGGATTCACGCCCGCCTTCTTCAGGTGGCCCTGCTCCGGCTTGGAAAGCTTCTTCTCGCCGACTTCTTCAAAGCCGAGCTGAACAGCGGTGTAGCCTTCCTTTTCCTTGGTCATCTTCTGCACGACCACACAGGGGCCCGCTTCGATGACGGTGACGGGGATGACCTTCCCCATCTCGTCGAAGATCTGCGTCATGCCGACCTTCTTGCCAATGATGGCTTTCTTCATGTTTTTCCTCCTATCGGTTATTGGTTGCCCCGCATGGTCCGGAGTTTTCTCCGTCCGGAGGCTGGCAACTTAACCCGCCCGCACTCGCAAGCTGCGGGCAGTGGGTTTGCTTAACTGGGGTACTAACTGGGGTATTTTGCTTTTCAGGTCCGATCAGAGCTTGATCTCGATCTCGACACCGGCGGGAACTTCAACGCTCATCAGGGCTTCCACGGTCTTCTGGGTGGGGCTCATGATGTCGATGAGGCGCTTGTGAGTGCGGCGCTCAAACTGCTCACGGCTGTCCTTATACTTGTGGACGGCACGCAGGATCGTGACGATCTCGGTCTTGGTGGGCAGGGGGATGGGTCCGGAGACCTTTGCATCCGTGCGCTTGGCGGCCTCAACGATGGTTTCCGCAGCCTTGTCGATCAGCTGATGATCATAGGCCTTGAGGCGAATGCGGATCATGTTCTTGCTGTTGCTTGCCATTGGGTTTTCTCCTTTTCGTACGTTCTTTTCGGCGGCATTGGGCACCGCCTTATTAAAGGATGCGTACGGATGAAGCCGGTTCGTACACACATCCGTGCGTATCAGACCGTGTCCGAAAAACAAACCGGCATTCCAGCCGGTCTGCTCCCCGCCCGCGCGATATACGCGTGGAACGAAAGGCTTCAGCCGCCCGATTGCGTACCGGCGAACCGGTACCGGACATACTCCACGGAAGTTACCTCACTTTGTGAGCAATCTCCCGCTTCAACGCATACGTATGCTCTTCGCACACGCTCAATTAATATACCAGCAGCATAGAAAAAAGTCAAGCAAAAATTTCGTGCAAAACGTAGAAATTTCGCCTGACTTTTTGTGCAGTTTGTATACGTTGCTTTGCGTCAGTTTGAGAGCCTTTTTTGTCCCCTGTCCAGGCAAAGCAGCCGGTTCACCAGCCGGACCAGAAGGACAAGCAGCCACGCCGTCGCAATGCTGAAGAAGAATGCGAAAGTGACGCGAACCAGTTCCGGCGTTTCATTGGGCGTCCATTTATCAATATAGTAGTATCCGAACTTGACCCCGTCCACATGGACCAGAAACCACTCATAGGAGAAGCCGTCGATCCAGAGGAACACCGGCCGGATCACATGCTTTCCTCCGGCGTAGAGCAGCAGTGCCGTCGCCGTGTAACCGATCAGGGCCGGCACGTCATTAAACACCTGCCAGTATCCGCCCAGTTTTATCATCACGGCCGCTAGCGAGAGTCCGCTGACCGCCGCCAAAAGAAGGCTCCATACCGGCAGTCGCAGGGTATCATGGCTCATGAGATAATCCGCGACCGCCATACCGAGAACGAATTCCCAGAGATACTGGAAGCAGAAGCTTCCCCAGATCCGAAGGTTCTCCAGGCCGGTTGCATGCATTACAATCCACCAGACCGCACTTACCGCGCAGCCGCTTAGCAGAACCGTGCGCATCGAGGTCTTCTCCCTCAGCTTGCAAAGCGGAAGAAAAAGCAGATAGAGCTGGATAATCGTCGAGATGAACCAGAACTGCAGACCGAAGGAGAGGATGTATTTCTCGAAGAACATTTTATAAAGGAAGACATGGCTCAGCAGGTATTCCAGCTGTGTTTTGTCATCCACGCCCCAGTGCGGGAGGAAGAAATGGATCAGCAGGAAGATCAGATACGGAACATAGATCTTCAGGAAACGCTTCTTCATGAATTCCCCGAATTTCATCGGTCTGTGAAGATAGCTGAGATACAGTCCGAGGCCGGAGCAGAAGATGAACACGTGGCCTCCCGTTCCGCCCAGTGCGGAAGCCGCGCGAAGCCAGGCGGGGATCTGTCCTTCATGCCAGTAGACCTGAATGACATGCATCAGCACCACCGTTGTAATCGCAAATCCGCGGAGGAACGACACTTCTTTATATTTACGGTATCCGCCCTGTATGTTCAGCATCCTCATCTCCCGTCTGTCACAAACTGTCAAAAAAGAAGCTCTGCCTTTCGGCAGAGCTTGGTGGGGGAAGGTGGATTCGAACCACCGAAGGCATCGCCAGCAGATTTACAGTCTGTCCCCTTTGGCCACTCGGGAATTCCCCCATGTTCAATTGGAGCTGGTGGACGGACTCGAACCCCCGACCTGCTGATTACAAATCAGCTGCTCTACCGACTGAGCTACACCAGCAT
>JAGAFT010000145.1 GCA_017627975.1 Oscillospiraceae bacterium | reverse complement strand
GTCAGGCATCGTTTATCACCCCTTCTTGGGCTGTGCCGGCTGCGGGATGTCGGGCGCCGTGGGATTCTTGGGCCTCGGAGGCTCCGGGGCTTTCGGAGGCTGTGCGGCCTCCTCATCACGGTCCGGCTCTTCGGGCATCTCAGGATTCACATCGGGACCCGGAAGCGCCGCATTCAGCGCCTTTGCGGCCTCGACCTGCTCATCCGTTACCGACTTGATGCCGGCCCTTGCCTGCGCCTTGGTCTCACCGAAGTACCACTCTCTGAACTCTGCCTTGCCGATGATGCCCGCGTTAAGCAGCATCAGGCGCTCCTGCGTCTGCAGATCCGTGTCAGTGAGGATGGAATCATCCCACTCAAAGGACACGTCGTATTCGCCCTCGGGCGCCAGGTGATACAGCGTTGCATATTTATCCATGACGCGGATCACGTCTTTCAGCGCGGTCTCGAGGGCTGCCTGGTTGTCGCTCACTGTCGTGTATGTGCGCTGCTTAATGATCTTGATCTCCGTCGCGGTGCGGGCCTCCTGGTTGGCATCCGACAGGGTGCCTCGGGAGAGACCGGACAGGTCCTCGATCCTGATAAGCAGCTGATTAAGGCCGTTCATGAGGCTCACGTCACGGATCTGCGGGGAGAAGACCTGATACAGATCTCGGTCGCCCTTGTCCGCGTCAACCGCACGGAACAGACGCTTATTGAGCTTGGGGGGCTCCATCACGCCGTCCGATCCCGGCTTGGGCCTCAGAACGTACGGGTCAACATCGATCGCAAGCTCGGATCCCTCATACTCCCACAGGATCCTCGAATACTGGATGTCCGCCTGCTTGATCACGTCGATCGCTTTGGAGAAGACCGACGCGCCCATGGGACAGTCGACCTCGACATTGTTCGCGTTCGCGACTTTGAACCATCCAAAAAGAGGCCCGCCCGGATTCCGGATCAGTGCCTCTTTCTGCAGTGCCGACCATCGATCGACGTCTGTAAGCTCTATTTCTTTTCCCAGGGAGTCCTTGTTATCTGACTTAAACGCCCGCTGCGTAATGCGCACGCCCTCCCTTGTGACCGTGTGACGCTCCAGCCTTGTGTATGTCGTCTGGCCCTCCTGGAACACGTCCGGGATGATGACGTCGGACAGATTGCCGTCGTCGTCGAAGGCCAAAGGATACAGGCCCCAGTTCATCGCATAGTCGAAATAGATGTGTCCATCCTCGACATTGGGATAAGGCTTTATGAGCATGCCGCCGGCCGCGCATCCCTGCTCGAGCTTGAGCCGGATGACTCTGACCAGCTTCTCAAATTCTGCCTTTAGGTATTCGGCGCGGGGATTCATAATCTCTTCGCCGTCCTCACTCAGGCCCTTGCCTGTTATGTTCCACTTCATTTCGATCACGACGCTGCGCGCGATCTCAGAACTGATAAAAGCGGGAAGGTTGAGAGACTTTACATCCTCACTCAGCCATGTTGCTTTATTGAGATACAGCTGATACCACTGGTTTAGGGCATTCACCATATCTGTTGACAGCGGAGTCTCGATCCGTTCCGCCTGCTCGATTGTCTGATACGGAATCATCTTTCGAAACACCTCCCGAATCC
>JAGAFT010000144.1 GCA_017627975.1 Oscillospiraceae bacterium | reverse complement strand
CAAAGGGAGTGAGCGCGGCACGGACGGTCGAGCGGGGTATGACGGAGAACGCGAACAGGCACTGCCCTAAGAATTGAGGTATTTGGCCACGACGCTGATGCGGGGCGTGAACCGGCACAGTCTGTGGCGGGCAGCGCGGATTCTGGGCGGCGGCGTATGCTGCCGAACAGATCTGCGATGACTGACACTGTCTGTGCCAACGGCCGGGACGGCCGTGTCCTGGACGCCCGGAAGGCTTTGCGGCGTTTCAGTTGAGTACGGACCGCAGCGTTGCGGAAGCGTCAGCGAACGCAAGGCGAGGACCGCACGGAGACTGAAATGGCGCAAGGCCTGGAGGAATAGCGGCCAGGTATGACCACGGCGAAGCCGTACCGAGGAGCGGAGCGGAGTAAGCGAGCTAGCGGGCTGTGCCCGACTGCTGGCTTACGGAGAGAGAGCGACCCAGCAGCGGAGCTGCGTAAGGCGGCAGGATGCCCGCACAGCACGGACACTGAATGCGGGTGATGCCGGTTGAGAAGCACTGCGGCTCTGCGTGGCTGCACTTTGCGCCCAAGAATATTGCCGACTCCTCCTCTCGGAGAATGTAGCGGAAGTTGTGGTCTCCGGAGCTTGCGGAGGAGACGACAACTGGAGCGGGGCTGGCAAGGCACTGCCAGTCCTACGAAGAAGCGCAAAGTGCGCGGCCCGGCGACGGACTGGGTCCCGGGAGGTCCCTGAGCCGGGCCGCTCTCCTGCCGCCGCCTCGCCCGGGAGTTGGGAGGCAGGACGCTTGCTAACTCACTGACGGAGCGAAGTTAACATAATCTAGATTGTGCTCACCCGCAGCGGGCAGGACGGTCGTGGCGGGCTTCTGTCCCACGAGAATTGATGCCGATTTTGCGGTGGTACTCCCTTGATGCGAGGAGTGACACAATCTCGATAAGATTATGTTAATCTTCGCGGATTTGGGGCAGGGACGGTCGCGCTGGCACTGCGGCTCCCGGGCGTTTTTGGCCCCTGGGGGCTGTGGGGGATGAACCAGCGCAAGTCTGTGGCGGGCTTGTCCCGGCACAGTCTTGCGACCGCTTCCCTTTTATGGGCGGGAAGGCGCCAGCGGCGCCGGGTGGGGATAAACCAGCCGCAGGCTGACCGCTTTCAGGTACCGGCAGTCGCACTGGCACGGCGTACTTTCTTTCTGATACCCCTCGCACCAGGACCGGCGGAGTCGGGGCGCGGAACGACCGCAAGTCTCTGACCGGAGCGCTTGGCGCGGAGGGAAGAGTCTTGCAGTGGAGCTGCCATAAGTGGAGTTCGCAGGGGCGCGGCAGTGCCACGGAGGACGGAACCAAAGCGAGTGAGCGCAGCTTCAGCGGAGCGAACTGGCTTTGACCGATATCTGCGGGAATGACAGAATCGGTTTCGATAAGGGGGCTGGACATCATCTGAATATTTTGATGAAAAAATGCTGAAATCTCGAAAATTTGGCTTTCTTGGTTGTTATATTAGTGTAAGCTTCCGTGAGAAGGTGAGAAGGCGAGAAGGTGAGTGGGCAGTGGAGCGGAGGCAGGGAAATGAAGACTGATATGCTTGACAGAAAGATACTTGAGAGGCTTTTTCGTCAGAACTACAGCGGGATGATTCGTCTGGCCAGCGTTCTGCTCAGGGATGACAGCGAAGCCGAGGATGTAGTACTGGACGTGTTTGAAAGGCT
>JAGAFT010000143.1 GCA_017627975.1 Oscillospiraceae bacterium | reverse complement strand
GGATATCTATCTGAACCGGGCAGGGACCTGCCGCCTCTGCGTCATTCATCGGAACGTGCCCCGCATGATCACGAGAATCCTTGATTTTATCAGCGACAAGAACATCAACGTCGAGCACATGATCAACAAGAACCGCGGCAAATACGCCGTTACCATTGTGGACCTGGGCAGCGCGATCTATGAAGAGACCGTCAACGGAATCCGCGAGATGGACGAAGTCGTCCGGGTGAGAGTCATATGAGCATGCAGGAAAAGAGAAAAATCGGGCTGCTGGTGGCGGTGGAGATGGACAGTGTCTTCGCACGCTACGGCACGCCCGGGAAAACCGAGCGCCGCGGCGGCTTTGACGTGTTCCATTATGAAAATGAGCAGTACATCCTCTACGTGATCCACAGCGGCATCGGAGAGATCGCCGCGGCCGCGGCTGCCCAGCTGCTGATCGACCGGTACGGGGTCGAGCTGATCGTGAACTTCGGTGTCGTCGGCGGCCTCACGGAGGAAATGGCGCAGACCAAGACCTGTGTGGTTACCCGGGTGGTGCATTACGACTTTGACCTCTCGGGGATTGACCCGGTTCCACCGGCCCAGTATCCCGGATTCCCGGATGTCTATCTCCCGGCAGACGCGGCGCTGGTGGAGAAGGCCAGGGCGGTCTGCCCGGAGCTGAAGCCGGTGACCTGCGCTTCGGCGGACAAGTTTGTCGGCAGCCGGGAGGATAAAGAACGCCTGCACCGTCTGTACGGGGCGGATATCTGCGAGATGGAGAGCGCGGCGGTGCTGCTGACCTGCCTGCGCTGTGAGATCCCCTGCCTGATGATCAAAGCGGTCTCCGACGGCCTGACCGGCGGCGGAGAAGAGTATTATGAAGCGCTGCAGAAGAGCGCGGCGCTCTGCCTTGCGGTGACCGACCGGATTATCCGGGAGCTGTGACATGACAAAAAAGCTTTATTACACCGACGGCCATCTTTTTGACTTCACGGCGCAGGTGCTTCGCTGCGACGAGAACAAAGGCCGCTGGGAGATCGTGCTGGATGAGACCGCCTTCTTCCCGGAGGGCGGCGGTCAGGCTGCCGACCGGGGAACGCTTGGCGGCGTGAAGGTGCTGGACGCGCACGAGAAGGACGGAGAAGTCGTCCATTATTGCGACGGACCGCTGCCGGTGGGTACATCCGTGGCCGGACAGGTCGACCGGGAGCTGCGGCTCTGCCGGATGCAGAACCACTCGGGCGAGCATATTTTCTCCGGCACGGCACACCGGCTCTACGGCTGTGAAAACGTCGGCTTCCATATGGGCGAGGGAGACCTCACCATCGACTTTGACCGGGAACTGAGCGAAGAGGAAATCCGCATCGTTGAGACGCAGGCAAACGAGGCCGTCCGTGCCGATCTGCCGATTGAGATCACCTTCCCCTCCCCGGAGGAGCTTGCCGCGCTGGAGTACCGCAGCAAGAAGGAACTGACGGGAGAAGTGCGGATCGTTACGATTCCGGGCGTGGACTGCTGCGCCTGCTGCGCACCGCATGTGAGCCGGACCGGCGAGGTGGGCGTGATCAAGGTGATGAACGCTGAACGCCATCGCGGCGGCGTGCGGCTGGTCCTGAGCTGCGGCATGTGGGCTCTGGAGGATTACCGGAGAAAGCAGCAGAGCGCGGCGGAAATCTCGGCTCTGCTGAGCGCCAAACGGGATGAGATCACCCCGGCGGTGCAGCGGCTTCTTCATGAGCGGGACGCGCTGAAGGAAAAGAACGCCCTGCTCGCTATGGAACTGATCCAGTTCAAGGCGGCACAGCAGCCGGAGACGGAGGGAAATGTCTGCCTGTTTGAGGCGATCCCGGACGAGATCGCCGTGCGCGAGTTCGTAAACTTCCTGATGGAAAAAGCCGGAGGGCTGGCGGCCGTCTTCTTCCCCGGTGAGACGGGCGGATACCGCTACATCATCGGCAGCCGGAGCATCGACCTGCGAAAGGCATCCAAAGCCATCAACGCCGGCATCGGCGGCCGCGGCGGCGGAAGACCGGAGATGATCCAGGGCAGCGCATCGGCTTCGGAGGATGAGATCCGGGGCTTTATTCTCGCGTTCCCGAATGCATAGAGAGACGAATGACAGCGCGGACGGCCTTCAGGAGGCGCCCGCGCTGTTTCTGATTCAAAACCACGCGCTGAACCGAAAGGAGAAAAAAGCCATGATGAAACAAGCGGGAAAAATCGTCGCGCTTTGCCTGTCCTTCCTCCTTCTGCTTCCCATCACGGCCTCTGCAGAGGAAGGGAACATGTTTTCAAAAAGCGATTACAATAACGTTGCTGAGGAAGCGGAGGATGCCGTTATTACGCTGGAGGGAGATCACGGCACCCTCTCGGATGAGACCCGAGGCCGGTCCGGAAACCCGGTGCTTATTGAGCGCAAAGGGGTCTACCGCATCACCGGCCGGTCGGACGGCGTCACCATCAAAGTCAAAGAGCCGAAAAAGTCCGGAAACATCTACCTGATTCTGGACCACGCAGCCATGACCAACCAAAAGGGCCCCTGCATCGAGGCAGAGGCGGCTGAAAAAGTGATCCTGCAGTGCGTGGGGGAAAACAGCCTCGTCAGTATGTCGGATTCCGGCGCCCCGCTCTATGTCGAGGATGACCTCACCGTCAACGGGCCCGGCCGCCTGCATATTGAATCCGGGAAAAACGGGATCCACTGCAAGTCCGCGCTGCGGATTACGGGCGCGACGATCTCAATCCGGGCGGCAAACGACGGACTCAAGGGAAAGCAGGGCATCTATATGGATGGCGGCAGCGTCACCATCAGCGAGAGCTATGAGGGGATGGAAGGCGCCTGCATGCTGATCCGGAGCGGTGAACTCCGGGTGACGGCCAGCGACGACGGAATCAACGCCGCGGGAGAGGACGAGATTCAGGGCGACGTGGTCATCGAAGGCGGCAGCCTCTACCTCAACGCAAGCGGCGACGCCATCGACAGCAACCGCTCCATCCTCATTTCGGGCGGTGTTACCCTGGTGGAAGGGCCGGAAAACAGCCGCAACAGCATCTTTGACAAGGGAGACGGAAACGACGCGCAGCTGAGCATCAGCGGCGGAACGGTGCTCGCGACCGGCAGCATCGAAAAGGCGAAGAATTTCAAATCAGGGACGCAGTATTCCCGGCTCGAGCCGATCTCCGGACAGCCCGGCGATGTGATTACCACGGACGACGGGAGCGGGATTGCCCTGACGGCCACGAAGGCCTTCAGCTGTGTGATCTACTCCAGCCCGAGCTTCACTGAGGAGAGCCTCATTCAGCTCTCTTCCCCGAACGGCGGGGAAAGCCTGTCCAGGTCCGCCTGGGACAGCAGCGGCCCCACGGAGCTTACGGAGGAGATCCGAGAGCTGTTTCGTGAAGCGGCCGGGACACTGGCCGGTGTGGACTATGAACCCGTTGCGGTGCTGGGGAGAAGGGGAGACGGAACGCTCTGCCTCCTGTGCCGCGCTGCAGCGCCGAATGACACCGCAGAGCCGTACTATCTTCTGATGGAGCTTACAGGCCCGGAGGGGAAGCCGACACTCCGCGCACTCCGGGAAGTACGACTGGACCGGGATTAAAAACCGGGGGAGCATAGCCGAACGTCAAATCAAAGTCGAAAAAACAAGAGGGAAGCCCCGTGATGAAGCGGGACTTCCCTCGAACTGTATCGGGGATTGTGCCGGTATTGTATGACACCGGGACTATGACGGCGGTGTCAAAGGAGACCGCGATCAGTCGCCGGCGGCCAGCTTTTTGTACTTGGCATAGCGGCGGGCGGTGAACTCCTCCGCCTCGGCGAAGAGCTGCTCGGCGCGGTCCGGGAAGGTGCGCGTCAGGGAGGCGAAGCGGTTTTCACCCATCATGTACTCCCGCAGCTTGCCGTTGGGTTCGGCGGAATCCAGGGAGAAGGGGTTCTTGCCTTCCTTCTCGTTGTCCGGGTTATAGCGGAACAGAGGCCAGAAGCCGCATTCCACCGCCGCCTTTCCTTCGTCGATGGACTTGGCCATGCCCTTGGAGAGGCCGTGGTTGATGCAGGGGGCATAGGCGATCACGATGGAGGGCCCGTCATAGGCCGCCGCTTCCTTCAGGCACTTGATGAGGTGCTCGGGGTTGCCGCCGATGGAGACCTGGGCGACATAGACATAGCCATAGGTGGAGAGGATGAGGCCGAGGTCCTTCTTCGGGGTTCCCTTGCCGGCCGCGGCGAACTGCACCGAGGCGCCGGTCGGGGTGGCCTTGGAGGCCTGTCCGCCGGTGTTGGCGTAGAGCTCGTTGTCCAGAACCAGGACGTTGAGGTTCCGGCCGCTGGCCATGACGTGGTCCAGACCGCCGTAACCGATGTCATAGGCCCAGCCGTCGCCGCCTACCATCCAGATCGCCTTTTTGGTGAGGGCGTCTTCGCGTTCCCGGAGGAACTGCAGGTCGGCGCTTTGTTCGCCGGTTTCAGCCAGAGCCCTGCGCACGGTTTCGGAGAGTTCCACGGTTTTTTCACTGTCATCTCCATCCGCGAGCCAGGCTTCCAGAGCGGCTTTCAGATTCCCGTCTGCGGTGCTTTCCACAACCGCTTTGGCGTGCATCTTCACCTGGTCACGCAGCTGATCGGCGGACATGCTCATACCCAGGGCAAACTCGGCATTGTTCTCGAACAGCGAGTTGGAGAAGGCCGGACCGAAGCCGCGCCGGTTGACCGTCTGCGGGAACGTGGGGGTGAAGAAGCCGTAGGCCTGGGAGCAGCCGGTGGCGTTGGCCACATACAGCCGGTCGCCGAAGAGCTGGGTCAGGAGCTTGATGTACGGGGTCTCGCCGCAGCCGGGGCAGGCGCCGGAGAACTCGTAAAGCGGCTGCTCGTACTGGCTGCCCTTGGCGGAGAAGCGGCTCATGGGGTTCTTTTTCTCGCTGAGGGTGAGGCAGTGATCCCAGTTCTTTTGCTCATCCAGAACATCGTCCAGCGGGACCATCTTCAGGGCCTTTTCCTTGGAAGGACACACGTTGGCGCAGCTTCCGCAGCCCTGGCAGTCCAGCACGTCGACCTGCATGCGGTAGCGCAGGCCCTCAAAGCCCTTGCCCACGGCCTTCTTGGTGACGCAGGTCTCGGGCGCCGCGGCGGCTTCCTCTTCGGTAAACAGGAAGGGGCGGATCGCCGCGTGGGGGCAGACCAGGGAGCAGCGGTTGCAGCCGATGCACTTGTCGGCGTCCCAGACGGGGACGTTGTCCGCCACGCCGCGCTTCTCAAACTTTGACATCGAGACGGGCATGACGCCGTCGGCATACGGTACAAAAGTGCTGACAGGAATGCTGTCACCGTCGGCGCGGTTCATGGGGATCAGGACATTTTTGACAAAGTCCGGCAGGCTTTCATCGATCCGGACCGGCTCGTCCTGAAGCTCGGCCCATTCGGCCGGAATGTCGATCTTCACGACGTCTGTAAGACCGCGCTCAATGGCCGCGAGGTTCATGTTCACGATCTTCTCGCCCTTGCGGGAGAAGGTCTTGACCGCCGCGTCCTTCATATACGTCTCGGCTTCGTCGATGGGCATGACGCCGGAAAGCTTGAAGAAGGCCGCCTGCAGCACGGTGCTGGTGCGGTTTCCGAGGCCGATTTCGGCGGCGATGTCGGTGGCGTTGATGGTATAGAAGTTGATCTTCCGCTCCGCCAGCAGGCGCTTGGCGCGGTTTGGCAGGTTGTGAACCAACTGTTCCCCCTTCCAGCGGGTGTTCAGCAGGAAGATGCCGCCGGGCTTGACCTCGTTTACGATATCAAAGCTGTGCATATAGCTCTGCTTATGACAGGCGACGAAGTCCGCCATGGTGACATAGTAGGTGGAGAGAATCGGCTCGTGGCCGAAGCGCAGGTGGCTTCTTGTGAGGCCGCCGGATTTCTTCGCGTCATACTGAAAATAGGCCTGAACATACTGGTCGGTGTTGTCGCCGATAATCTTGCAGGAATTCTTGTTGGCGCCGACGGTTCCGTCGGAACCCAGGCCCCAGAACTTGCAGGAGATGATACTCTTTCCGGCGGTCACGATGTTCTCGCCCACCGGCAGAGAGTGGAAGGTGACGTCGTCGTTGATACCCACGGTGAAGTGGTTCTTCTGCTCGCCGGCCATATTGTCGAAGACGGCCTTGATCTGCGCAGGCGTCGTGTCCTTGGAACTGAGGCCGTAGCGGCCGCCGAGGACCGGCAGGTGCAGCCCGGCTTCCAGCACCGCGGTGCTGACATCCTCAAACAGCGGCTCGCCCAGCGCACCGGGCTCCTTGGTGCGGTCAAGAACCGTAAGAATCCGGCAGCCGGCGGGGATCGCCGCGGCAAAGTGCTTCAGGGAGAAGGGGCGGTACAGATGAACCTGGATCAGACCGACCTTTTCGCCCTGTGCGTTCAGATAATCCACCACCTCACGGGCCGCATCGCAGACAGAGCCCATGGCAACGATGACGCGCTCTGCATCCGGGGCGCCGAAGTAGTTGAAGAGATGATACTCTCTGCCGGTAAGGGCGGAGATCTTTTTCATGTTTTCCTCCACCACGGCCGGGAAGGCATCATAGGTGGGGTTCAGCGCTTCGCGGTGCTGGAAGAAGATGTCGTCGTTTTCACCGCTGTTGCGGATGGTGGGGTGCTCGGGGTTCAGGGCATGGTCGCGGAACTTCCTGAGTTCGTCCCAGTCGACGAGCTTTGCCATGTCGTCAAAGTCCAGGACCTCGATCTTCTGAATCTCATGGCTGGTGCGGAAACCGTCGAAGAAATGCTGCACCGGGACATGACCCTGAATGGCGGACAGATGCGCCACGGCGCCCATGTCCATGCACTCCTGTACACTGGAGGAGGCCAGCTGAGCCCAGCCGGTCTGACGGCAGGCCATGACATCGGAGTGATCGCCGAAGATGGAGACCGAATGCGTTCCGACAGAGCGGGCGGCGACGTGCATCACGGCCGGCAGCTGCAGGCCGGCGATGCGGTACATCGGCGGGATCATCAGCATCAGGCCCTGGGACGAGGTATAGGTGGTGCCGAGAGAGCCGGCTTCCAGCATGCCCTGCAGGGCGCCGCAGGCACCTGCCTCGGCCTGCATCTCAACCAGTCTGACCTGCGTACCGAAAATATTCTTCAGCCCGTGAGCAGACCACTCATCCACATGGGTGGCCATGGGACTGGATGGGGTGATGGGATAGATGGCAGCCGTCTCCGTAAAGGCATAGGAGATATAAGAGGCGGCCTCATTGCCGTCCATGGATTTGAACACTTTTTTGCGGGGCAAGGAAATCATCCTCCTTTTAGTTTCTTTTTAGCTCCTATTCATATTGTACTCCTGTTTACCGCTTTAAGCAACGGGATTATAGGAAAACCGTACAAAATTGAAAATTTGCTGAATAACCGAACGGAGGGTGAGAGAACCAAAAAACGGTCAGAGAGCGGTATGACGCTCTCTGACCGGAGAAAACAGTATGCGTTTGATGCCTGAAAAGGGCGGATGAAACGGTTACAGAAGGGTGTTCTGGAGCACGTCGAAGAAGTCCATGTCACTCTGCTTCAGACGGAGACCGAGGTTCTTGTCCGTCCCATCGGGATAGTGGACGAGGATTTCAACCTGAACGTCTTCCTTGACGCCCTTCTGAAGGACATCCTTCAGGAAGGGGAGCACATTCGGGTGGTTGGAGCGGAAGCTGCTCCAGGCGCTTTTGGCTTTCAGAAGGTTTTTCGGATTCAGATTCATAAGATCATTCCTTTCAGTTTGTTACGGTATAGACGTCTTCCCGGAGATGCAGGAAGGTGGGGAGCTGGGCACGGACCTCGTCGATGCGGCTGCGGTCGATCTCGGCGAGGATCGTCTGCTCGGTTTCATCTGCGGCGGCCAGGGGAGTTCCGTAGGGGTCGAGGATCATCGAATGTCCCCAGCACTCATAGGAAAAGCCCTCATAGCGCGCCGCGGCGGCGGCAACGAAGAAAAGCTCATTGTCAATGGCGCGGGCTCTCAGGGTCGGTTCCCAATGAGCGGGCCCCGTCGTCATGTTGAACTGGGCGGGCAGGCAGATGAGCTCGGCCCCGCGCCGTGCCATGGCCCGGAAGAGCTCGGGAAAGCGGACATCAAAGCAGATCGCAACCCCCATCCGGCCGAAATCGGTGTCAAAAACGGTGATCTCGGACCCCGGCGTAAAGGTGTGGGACTCGTGAAAGCGCATCCCCGGCAGATCCACATCAAAAAGGTGGATTTTGCGGTGGCGGGCAAGCAGATTCCCGTCGGGACCGTAGACAAAGGACGTGTTGTAGAGAAGACCGTCCGCGGCTTCGGGCACCGAGCCGCCCACCAGAAGAAGATGATACTTTCTGGCCCATTCGGCCATGCGGCGGCAGCTGTCCTCGTGCCCCTTCGCGGTAAATTTGTGGAAGTACTCCCTGCTGTAGGGGCAGGAGAACATCTCGGGCAGGACGGCAACCTCTGCGCCGGAAGCGGCGGCATCCCGGAGCATGACCTCGGCCTTGCTCATCGTCTCTTCATACTCCAGCTCGGTCCGGAGCTGGCAGACCGCGAGGGTAAATTTGTCTTTTTTCATAGGGCAAACAGGCCTAAAAAGGGAGATGGGATCAGGCCTCGGCCTTCCAGAGACCGTGGAGATTGCAGTATTCATAGGCGGCGACAACGGTCTCGCCCTCCGCCAGTGCAAAAACCGCCTCGGGCTTCTCACCGGGCTTCAGGTCTTTCTTCTGATAGCCCTGGCTGGTCTCGAGAACGATGAAGGTGATGTAGTGGGCATCCAGCATGGGATGCGCAACGGCGCCGACCTCAACCCTGACGCAGCTGCCGTCTGCCTTGATCACGGGGACATGCTTTTCACCGGCGGCGTCGGTGGTGTTGGGAATGAGCTCGACCAGCTTTTTCGGCTCGAAATCCTCGGAGCGATCGGGGATTACGATTTTTCCGCAGTCGGGACACTGGAAAAACTTCATAAGATTACCTCCCGTTTATTTGATATTGTCAGTATACCACGAAACGGTGTGTTTTTGAAGCCTTTTATGCCACGCGGCCTGCGTTTGCAATTTGCCCGAGGATGCCGCATCTGCGGGCGGATTCTCGGAAGTGAGGGACTTCGGCGCGGGGAAAAGGCCCCGCCTGCCGCGGCAGATGGGGCCCAAGGGAAAAGCTGGAAGAAAAGGGATCAGATGAGCTTCTTCTTCCTTAGCTCGGCGATCTTGGCATCATCGTACCCCAGGATGGTCTTGAGGATGTTCTCGGTGTCCTGCCCCATGGAGGGGGCGCCGCGCCAGACCCGGCCGGGTGTCTTGCTCATTTTCGGGGCAATTCCGAAAGCTTCTACTTCGGCACCGGTGGTTTGATCTTCATACTTAATCCAGTCGCCGCGGGAGCGGAAGTGCTCGTTTTCATAGGCGGACTTGGCCGTATTGACTCTGGAGCAGGGAACACGGGCGGCTTCCATGATGCTTTCGATCTCCTGCGCGTCGTGGGATGCGCACCAGGCCATGACGGCGGCATTCAATTCGCGGCCTTTGGGAGAAGAGAGCGCCTCGGCATCGTAGGAGCAGTCCTTATAGTTGAAGTAATCGAGATCGAGCCCCATGGCGGGGATGCAGCGATTATAGACGCCGGGACCGAACGCCCCCAGTGCAACGTAGAACCCGTCACGGGAGAGGAATATGTCATAGGGCTGGAAGGAAGGACTGGCGTTTCCGGTGCGCTCGGTAACCGTCCCAAGCAGGGTATATGCGGTGTAAGTACTGCTCATGCATTTTGCCATCGCTTCAAACTGGGCGACGTCAACAACCTGACCTTCTCCGGTCTTCTGGGCGTAAATATACCCGGAAAGAGCGGCAAAGAGTGCAGAGAAGGCAGAGACATAGTCGTTGAGATAGGGCTTGGCAATCACGGGGGGACGGTCCGGATCGCCCTGCAGATTCAGCCAGCCGGAGAAAGCCTGACCGATCATGTCATAGGAGGCGCGGTTGCAGACGTTTGGAAGGCCGCCGAATTCCTTGTGCCCCATGCCGGAGACATGGACGATGACCAGCTTCGGGTTGACTTTGAGCAGTTCCTCATCATAGACACCCAGCTTGTCCATCCAGACCATGTTCTCCATGAAGATGTCTGCTTCCCGGATGAGCCCGTAAAAGATCTCTCTGACTTCCTCATGCTTCAGATTGAGTTCCAGGGTCATGGCCAGCTTGTTGCGGGATTCCTGGGCCCAGGCGGCGGAGACGACTTTCCCGTTCAGCTCGGCAAAGGGGGCGAGCAGGCGCTGGGTATCGCCGACGCCCGGGCGTTCGATCTGAATGACTTCGACACCGAAGTCGGCCAGCATTGTCGCGGCAAAGGGCATGGCAAGCAGCGTGCCGGCGCACACCGCGCGCATGCCTGCAAAGGGCCCGTATTCAGGAATGATAAATTTACGATCACCCATCGGGGTTACTCCTTTCACTTTATCAGGTAATAGATAATAAAAATCCAGACAGATTCGAATTCTTTTGAATCGTCTGGATTTTGATCTGTTTGGGAGAGAGCCGGCGGCCTCACTTGGAGACGGAGGAATGGACCCACAGGAATCTGGCGGGCTTCCGCGCGGGATTCCACCAGCTGTGGAGATCGGAACCCCGATAGTAGAAGGAATCCCCTGCATGGAGCAGATAGGGCTCGTCCTCATTAAGCCGAACTTCCAGCGTCCCGGAAAACATGTAAATAAACTCCTCGCCGTTGTGCGTATGGGGCTGTTTGTTTCCGGACCCGGGCTGTACCTCGCACAAAACGGGATACATCACATGCTCGCGGAGGGAACAGAGAGAATTCATGGCGATCCCCGGGTCGCCGTTGACGTCCAGAGGCTCTCCCTGGTCCTTTTTCACCAGATAGGTGTCTTCCTGTGTCGGTTCAAGAAAATACAGGGGACTCTCGCCATAAAAATGGGCGAGATCACGCAAGAGTTCCAAAGAAACATTCCCGCCGTTTTCCAGCTTGCTCAGGTGGGCGACGGAGATTCCGACTTCATGGCTGACTTCTTCGAGCGTATAACCCTGCATTTTTCGGATTTCACGCCATTTTTCGCTGAGGAGCTTTTTGGAGTAGTGCCGCTCCCGGCTCTGGTGGACGCTTTCTTCCAGTACGCTTCCGCTCTCGCCGGCGGTTCCCATCAGCACCTTGATGGCATGTGTGCCCATGTGCTTGTCGATGGAGTATTCGCGGATTTTCCGAAGCACCGCGAGATCCTCCACGGTAAAAACACGGTAGTTGCTGTCAGAACGTTTGGCCGTGATCAATCCGCTTCTTTCCCAGTTACGGATGGTACCGGGAACCACGCCGAGCATCTTTGCAACCTGACTGATGGAGAAGGTGAGGTTGTCTTTCTGGTCCATAGCAATTCCTGAATCCTTTACATTATCATTGGTAATGATTTTAAGAGATTCGGCAGAAAAAGTCAAGTTTTTGTGTGGATATTCGGCGATATGCGGCACCCGGGAAATAGAAGATTGCTGCAGATCAATTTAAGACTGAATTCATTTTAATTTTCATGGTTTCCCCTTCTGCAGGGGGAAGGATCAGAGCGCGGCCGTCCGGGCAGCCTTTCGCGGAAGGAATGCGCTTAGTCCCAGCGCTCAAAGCAGAGACCGGTCGGGGCGGGGCTGCCGTTATAACAGAGCCGGTCCTCCTCATCCAGCGTGAAATTCCCCAGGGCGAGTTCGAGAACAGTGCGGGCGCCGACCAGACGTGCCTGCTCGTTGACAAGCTTCAGGTAGTGGCGGAACTGAGCTTCCTCGTCGTCAAACAGACTGTAATCCACGGGAACCTTCGGTGAACGGACGAGCAGAGGACCCGCGTCCAGTTCCTTTGTCGCAATATGGGAACTGGCACGGAGGTAATCCATCTTATGCCGGAAGGCGGCCTTGATGCCGTTGGCCCCGGCAAGGAGACGCCGGCCTGTCTCGTCGGTGACGGCAAGATCGGCGGGATGGACATTAATGACCGTATAGCGGTCCAGCACCGCATCCGTGGTCGCCCAGACATAACCGGCCAGCAAAACCATGTCTGCACCGAGGGGTTCCAGGCGGGAGATTGCCTCGCGGTCAAATTCAGCGCGAACTTCCCGGTCTTTCAGAGGCTTGTCCCGCTCGGCATAAAAGGCACGGATGTCAATGGCGACGCAGGGAAGCCCGTATGAGGCCGCCGTTGCCGCGGCCTTGGATTCCGGATTGTCGGCAAAGATCCCGACAATCTCAAAGGGGCTTCCGTTCGGCGTCGATTCCAGCTGCTTCTGCAGTTCGTACGCCTTCCAGAGCGTATTGCCGGATCCGGAGCAGTAACCGAGAACACGCAGTTTTCCGCAGGCCGGAGCGATAACGGGTTTCAGCATGGTATAGTTCTCCTTTTTCAAAGCTTATTTCAGGTATTCCCGGACAGATTCGGCCAGAATCTGAATCCCTTTTGCAATGTTTTCCTTCGAGGGGGTGGAATAATTCAGGCGGAACGCAGGGCAGGGATCGCTGTCGTTGACCATGAAGGAGCAGCCGGGAACAAAGGCAACACCTTTCTTCGCTGCAAGATTTGCAAAATCCAGACTGTCACAGCCGTTCGGAAGAGAGCACCAGAGGAAGAGACCGCCGTCCGGGTGCGTCCAGGTGATTCGCTCATCCAGAGAATTCTCCAGACAGTTCAGCATGAAATCGCACTTGTCACGGTAGATTCCACGGATTTTTTCAATGTGCGCGGGAACATCATAATGCCGGAAGAACTCATCGCAGACCATCTGGAAGAAGATGTTGGTATGGCAGTCACCGCCCTGCTTGGCGATGATCAGCTTCTGGATGACAGGCTTCGGCGCACAGATAAAGCCGATGCGCATCCCGGCGGAAAGAACCTTGGAGTAAGAGCCGTTGTATACGACAATTCCCTCCTCATCCATCGACTTGATGGTGGGGATGTCCTCCCCGCGGAAACGAAGCTCGCCGTAGGGGTTGTCTTCCAGAATCATAATCCCGTGCTTTACACAGAAGGCGTAGACATCCTTCCGCCGCTGCAGACTCATGGTGGAGCCGCGGGGATTCTGGAAGGTCGGAATGAGATAGAGCAGTTTCACATTCTTCTGTTCCCGGACCGCCTGTTCCAGGAGATCCATACGGATCCCCTCGTCGTCCATCTCAATCCCGACGACATTTGCGCCGACGGTTTTGGCGGCGATGATTCCGCTGACGAAGGATGGGCTTTCGACGAGGACGGTGTCGCCGGGGTTGACAAGCACCAGCGGCGTCATGAAAAGCCCCTGCTGGCCGCCGGTGGTGATGATGAGGTCATTCGATTCCGTGTCGATGCTGAAGACATCCTTCAGCCGCTGTTTTGTGATTTCGCGCAGAGGGCCGTAGCCTTCGGTAACGCTGTACTGCAGAGATTCCAGAGCGCGGTCCCGGAAGATTTTTTCTGAAATCTCGTGGATGGCCTCTACCGGAACGGCCTCATTGGAGGGACTGCCTGTTGAGAGGGAAATGATGCTGGGATTCGCAGCCACCATTTTCAGGATTTCACGGATGGCGGAAGGCCGGACGGAGGAAATGCTGTCAGAAAAAGTATACGTCATGATCGGGCTCCTTTCGTGAATGATGATTCCAAAATGATCCTTTGGCCGCAGTATAACAATCCGCAGAAAGCATGTCAACAGGTTTGGCAAACTTACGAAAATGATGCGATCAAAATGATTTATAATTATTCGTCAAATTGCAACAAACAGGCCTCTAATATTTGTTTATAATCACATACAAAGCTGAAAGAAGCCGAGTAATAGTATACTAACTATACAAAACAAGATGTCAAGAATTGTGGAATATGCAAGAATATTTCTATTAACAATATGAGGATAGTTGACAAGGTTTGGAAAAAGAACTATGATAAAATCGTTATCAAAGTTATAGAACAAAGAGAAAGAGGGAGGAAGCAAACAGATGGGATACAAAGAAGAAGGAAAATGGTGGGTAAGCCCCGGAGATTTTGCAAAAGAAGTCACCGATGAATTCCATTTTCCGAAACAGATTCAGATCCTGGATACCACGCTGAGAGACGGCGAACAGGAAGCCGGCATTATCTTTACCAAGGAAGATAAGCTTGCGATTGCCAAAAAACTGGATGAGGCCGGCGTGCACAGAATCGAAGCCGGCTGCCCGGCGACTTCCGAGGAAGACGCGGAAGCGCTGAAGGAAATCTGCGCATCAGGGCTGAAGGCCGAGATTTACTGCTTTGTTCGGGGTGTGCTGTCGGACATGGATCTGGCAAAATCCTGCGGGGTGGACGGCGTGCTGATCGAAATCCCGGGCAGTGAGCATATGCTTTCCGGCGGAATGCGGTGGACGCCGGAAAAAGCGGTGGAAGCAGCGATTGCATCCACAAGATATGCGCATGATCTCGGATTGAAAGTAACGTACTTCCCTTCCGACGGATCACGCGCCTCCCTGGATTTCCTGATCGACCTGCTCAATAAGATTCTGGACGGCGGCGGCTGGATGGATTCTGTCGCGCTGGTGGACACCTTCGGAACCTTCTCTCCCGAAGGGGCGGCATATTATACCAAAGCGCTTCTGGAGCGTGTCGGAAAACCCGTCGAGGCACACTTCCACGAAGACTTCGGCCTGTCGGTTGCGACGACCATTGCGGCGCTGAAGGCAGGGGCCTTCTGCGCCCATGTGACGGTAAACGGAATCGGCGAGCGGGCCGGAAGCTGCCCCATCGAGGCGCTGGTGATGAGCCTGCTGTGCCTGTACGGTCAGGACACGGGGATCAAAACCGAAAATCTGATAGACCTTGCCAAAGAAGTAGAACTCCGTTCCGGAAAGCCGACCCCGCCGACCAAGGCCATTGTCGGCGACAGACTCTTCGGATGGGAAACGGGGCTTCCGGTGGGATACTGGCAGAAGGCGAAGGATATTAACCCGCTGATCATGCTTCCGTATCTCTATACGATGACCGGCCAGAACCCGCCGCATATCTACATCGGGAAAAAGAGCGGCGGGGCAAACGTGGCGCTGGTGAATGAACGGCTCGGCCTTCCCGCAGTAGAAGACAAAGAGACGGTAAAAGAAATCCTTGCCAAAGTCAAAGATCTTTCCATTGCCGAAAAGCGTGACCTCACGGACGAGGAATACATCAGGATCTATCACGAAGTCGTCGGCTGATAATGTCTGTCTGCAGCCTGAGAGGGCTGCCAAAATACAGAAACAGAAAAAAGGAGGACAACTATGGAGAACAAAAAACCCCGTGAGCAATGGTCGGGCCGTCTGGGCTTTGTTCTGGCAACGGCAGGTTCCGCGGTCGGCCTCGGGAATATCATGAAATTCCCGTGGATGACGGGACAGAACGGCGGTGCGGCATTCCTGTTCGTCTATATCGTCGTGATGCTGATCATCGGCATCGGCATGCTGCTGTGCGACTTCCTGATCGGGCGAAACGGAAAAGCCAATGCGGTCGAGTCCTACCGCAAGCTGGTGGGAAACAAGTTTACCTGGATGGGCTATCTGGGCATTTTCAGCGCAATGCTGGCACTGTCGTATTACGCCGTGTTCGGCGGCTGGATGCTGCACTACATCATCAACTCCTTCACGACCCTGGCGCATATCGATCCGGCAGAGGTCGGCGGCTTCTTCGGCGGCTTTGTCAGTCAGGTCTGGGGGCCGATCATCGGCACACTGATCTTCCTCATTCTGACGGTTGTGATCGTCTGCGGCGGTGTGAAGAACGGCATTGAAAAAGCGAGCAAATTCATGATGCCCGCTCTGATCATCATCCTGATTATCCTGATCTTCCGCGCGATCACCCTTCCCGGCGCCGGTGAGGGCATTGCCTATTATCTCAAGCCGGATCTTTCCAAGATCACCCTTCCGGTCATTGCGGCAGCGGTTGGCCAGTGCTTCTTCTCCCTGAATGTCGGCACCACGGGAATGGTCAACTATGGCTCCTATCTGCGCGATGACGAGGATGTCATGAAGTCTACCATGCAGGTTGCATTTACGGATTTTGCCATTGCCTTCTTCGCGGGCCTCATTATTATCCCAAGCGCCTTCGCGTTCAACATTGACGTCGGCTCCGGCCCGTCGCTTCTGTTTGTGACAATGCCTTCCCTGTTTGCACAGCTTCCGGCGGGCGGATTCTTCTGCTTCCTGTTCTTTGTGCTGCTGCTCTTTGCCTCTCTGACCTCTTCCGTGTCCATCCTTGAGATCTTTGTCCCCTACGTGACAGAGACATTCCCGAAGGTAAGCCGGGCAAAAGCCTCGATTCTGGGCGGTGTCATCTGCCTGCTGCTGGGCATCCCGGTCAGCCTGAGCTTCGGCATGTGGGGTGACGTGCGGATTCTGGGACAGGACATTTTCAGCCTGTATGACAACTTCATCTGCATCTTTGCCTATCCGCTGATCGCCCTCTGCACGGCGGTGATCGTCGGCTGGATCTGGGGCAAGAAGAACGCCATCGACGCCGTATCCAACCACGGCGCCCTCGGACACAAGAAGATCTACGACGTGTGGTTCTTCCTTGTGCGTTATATCTGCCCGATCCTGCTGCTCGTCGTCGTAGTCACCGGCCTGGTTCCGTTCCTCCGCGGTCTCTTCGGCGGCTGATCGAGACGGCCTGAACCACGGTGTAGATTGTTAACTCTAAACGCAATATTAAGTTGACAATACATATCTGAAATGCTATACTCCCTTCGTGCTCCGGACATGGGGTGCACGAAGGGAGTATTTTAAGATGAACAAGCAGTTTCGGGTTGTCGACCTGGCCTATATGGCGGTCTGTGCCGCGCTGATCGCGATCTGTTCCTGGATCAGCATTCCGGCGGCGGTCCCCTTTACGATGCAGACCTTTGCGGTGTTCTGTGTGCTTGGCCTGCTGGGCGGAAAGCGGGGAACGATCTCCATCCTGGTGTATATTCTGCTGGGTGCAGTCGGCCTGCCCGTGTTTGCAGGCTTCAGCGGCGGCATCGGCATTCTGTTCGGGACAACCGGCGGATATATCATCGGCTTTATTTTTGTCGGGCTGATCTACTGGGCTGCGGAAAAGCTCTTCGGGGCGAAACTGCGCTTGAGGATCGCGGCCATGGTGCTGGGGCTTGCGGTCTGCTATGCGTTCGGTACGGCGTGGTTCATGTTTGTGTATGCCCGCAGCAGCGGGGCGATTGCCCTTGCGACCGCGCTGGGCTGGTGTGTGCTGCCGTTTATCGTTCCGGATCTGATCAAGATGGGCCTTGCGGTCCTGCTTTCCGAACGGCTGAGAAAATACCTCCAGTAAGCAAAAACAGAGTGCGAGAATCGAATAGGCCCGGATCGACCGATCCCCGGCGCCGCATGGAAAAGCGGACGTTCGGGGATCGGTCGTTTTAGGGGGGATCTGTTTTTAAGGAGGCGGAGCGGACATGAGAGGAGAGAAATTTGACCCGGCGGGGATTGTGAGAGGCGGCGATTTATGATAAAATCCAAAACAGATACAAAGGACGGCCAGAGGGCGGCAGAGGGGATGAGAGCGGCGACACGGAAAGAGAAGGGCACAGGAAAACGAATCCGGCGGTGGATCATCCCGGCGCTTCTGCTTGCCATGATTCTGGCCTGGTTCCTTTATACCGCGGACTATTACCGGGCGGATGAGACAGCGCTGCAGGCACTGGAGGCAGACAGAATCCGGATTGACCGGACGGACTGGGGCTGGTACTTTGACGGACCGTCCGAAACCGACGCGCTGGTCTTCTATCCGGGCGCGAAGGTGGAGGAAACGGCCTATGCGCCGCTGCTCGGCAGACTGGCAGAGAAGGGGATCGACGTATGCCTGGTGAAGATGCCGTTTCATCTGGCGATCTTCGGGGTGAATGCGGCGGAGCGGGTGATAAAGGAACACCCCTGTGACAGGTGGTACATCGGCGGGCATTCGCTGGGCGGCGCGATGGCGGCGGCTTTCGCGGGGAAGCACGAGGTAAGCGGCGTTGTTCTGCTGGCGGCTTATCCGACCGGGCCGGTGGAGGCGCCGATGCTGATGCTCTACGGCTCCGAGGACGGCGTCCTCAACCGGGACCGTGTTTCCGCCGCGGCGGAATACGGGCCGGCGGAGATACACATTCTGGATGGCGGAAACCATGCGCAGTTCGGAAACTACGGCCCCCAGAAGGGAGACGGCAGCCCGGCGATCAGCGCGGAGGAACAGCAGGATGAGACCGTCAGGCTGATCCTGGAATGGATTGGAAATACAGAATAAGAAACAGGAGGGAATGAAACATGGCATTCAAGAGACTGATCATTGAAATCGGACAGGGCGTGGACATGCACGGCGGAGATCAGAACAACGCCGTCCTGAAAGCGACCAAGGACGCGATCCATCACTGCTGCATGGCGGGGATCTCGGAGGTCTTTGAGATCACGGACCGGAAGACGCAGGCGAAAATCCACGCGGATATCTACGTTCCGCATCCCGAACAGGCGGATGCCGCGGTGGTGACCGACTATCTGAGCAAGTGGACCGTGGATGCAGAGGTCCACCGGGGCGGCGCCAATCCGAGGGGGATTGCGCTGGACGGCGATTCGGAGACGGAGATCACCATCGCCATCGTCGTCCTGACGGTCTATGTGGATGTCTGAGCGGCAGAACGGTTCTGTGTTCTGCTGCCCGGTCTGCGGCGCGCCGCTGACCCGGGAAGCCCGCTCTCTGCGCTGCCCGGCCGGCCACAGCTATGACCTCGCGAAGGAAGGGTATGTGAATCTTCTGCCGGTAAATCACCGGCATTCCGCCTCGCCGGGGGACGACCGGGAGATGGTGGCGGCGCGGACAAGGTTCCTGGACGGCGGCTGGTACGCACCGCTGCGGGAAAGACTCTGCGGGCTTGCTGACCGGGCCTGTGGCGCCGACCCGGTTCTGCTGGACGCGGGCTGCGGTGAGGGATACTATACCGCCGCGCTGTGTGCGGCGCTGCGGCAACACGGCGGCCGGACAGCGGGGGTGGACCTCTCGAAGGCGGCGGCCAGAAAGGCCGCAAGGCGCTGTGCAGGCGCGGAAATCGCCGTAAGTTCTGTGTATCGGCTCCCGGTCCGGGACGCATCGGTGGATCTCCTTGTCAACTGCTTCTCTCCGCTGGCGGCGGAGGAATTCGCCCGGGTCCTGAAACCGGGGGGACACTTCCTCTATGTGGTTCCGGGACCGAAGCACCTGTGGGAGCTGAAGAGCGTGCTCTATGACGCGCCGTATGAGAATGAGGAGAAGCGGGAGGACTATCCGGGCTTTCGTCTCGCGGGGGTGGAGCCGGTGGAAACTTCCTTCACACTGTACGACGCGGAGAGCATCCAGGCGCTGTTTCACATGACGCCGTATACCTGGAAGACGCCGAAGCACGGAGCCGAGCGCCTGGCGCAGCGGAGCGAGCTGACGGTAACGGCGCAGTTTCGCATTCACGAATATCGAAGGGAGTAATGCATCATGTTTGCGCAGATCAAAGAGCAGGCGGAGAGCGCCGTGCGGGAGCTGCTGGAGGTGTCAAAGCTTCATCGGGGAGAGCTGCTGGTGATCGGCTGTTCGTCCAGCGAGATCATGGGCGAGCGCATCGGGAAAGGTTCGAGCATGGAGGCGGCGCAGGCCGTCTATGACGGGATTGCCCCGGTCCTGAAGGAGCAGGGGATCCTGCTGGCGGTGCAGTGCTGTGAGCATCTGAACCGCGCGCTGATCGTAGAGCGGAGCACGGCGGAGAAGTTCGGATACGAGCCGGTGAACGTCCGGCCCTGGGCCCATGCGGGCGGCTCCTTCGCCACGACGGTCTGGGAGCATATGGAGCACCCGGTGGCGGTGGAACACGTCCGGGCGCAGGCGGGCATGGACATCGGCGACACGCTGATCGGCATGCATCTGCGTGAGGTCGCGGTACCGGTGAGACTGAGCGTCAAAAAGATCGGCGAAGCCCACCTGGTCTGCGCCAGGACCCGGCCGAAGTTCATCGGCGGGGAGCGGGCCCGGTATGTGGACGAACTGAAATAGAGGAAAGCGAAACGGGAGACCCACAAAAGGGTCTCCCGTTTTAAAGAGGAATATTTCCCTTGCACCGATGGTCTGAGCCATACTGCAAATGAAATAGCAGCCTGCTGTGCTTTGCGCACAGCAGGCTGCCGCATTCGAGTGATGCTGCGAAAATCTGGATTCTTACAGATTCCAGATCCGTTCGGCGTACTCGCGGATGGCGCGGTCCGCGGCGAAGAAACCGCTCTCGGCCGTGTTCACAAGGGCGAGACGGGCGCGCTCGGTGTCGTCGGCCAGACGAGTATAAAGACGGTCGCGGCATTCGACATAGGCGCGGTAGTCGGCGATCAGCATATAGGGATCGCCGCCGTAGAGCAGGCCGGAAACCAGGTCGGAATAGCTCTTGCCGTCCGAGAAGCCCTGGCTGAAGCGCTGCATGACACGGTTGATCTCCGGATCGTTGTTGGCGATGGAGGCGGGATCGTAGCCGTTGCGGCGCCAGGATTCGATCTCATCGGTGTGGAGACCGAAGAGGAACATGTTCTCGTCGCCGAGGCGCTCATACATCTCGACGTTTGCACCGTCCAGCGTGCCGATGGTCACGGCGCCGTTCATCATCAGCTTCATGCAGCCGGTACCGGAGGCTTCCTTGCCCGCGGTGGAAATCTGCTCGGAGATATCGGCGGCCGGGACAATGGCCTCGGCGGCGGAGACGCGGTAGTTCTCCACGAAGCAGATCTGGAGACGGTCCTTGCAGATGGGGTCGTTGTTGATGTCGTTCTGCATGGAGAGCAGAAGTTCAATAATGCGCTTGGCAGTCTTGTATCCGGCGGCGGACTTGGCGCCGAAGACGAAGCTGCGCGGCTGGAAGTCACGGTTGGGATTGTCGTGCAGCTGCATCTGAAGGCTTGCGATGCTCATGGCGCAGAGGAGCTGGCGCTTGTACTCATGCAGACGCTTGATCTGGACATCCATGAGGGCGTCCGGATTCAGGGTGACGTCGCTGCCGTTGCGGCGCAGGAACTGGGTAAAGCGCTCACGGTTGCCGCGCTTGATGGCGTTGATGCGGCTGAGGACTTCGGCGTCGTTCTCGAAAGCGCGCAGGCCGGAGAGGGCGTCGGCGTTCAGGAGATACTCATCCCCGCCCAGCAGCTCGGTGATCAGCTTGTGCAGCTCGGGGTTGATCTGGGAGAGCCAGCGGCGATGGTCGATGCCGTTGGTGACGTGGGTAAAGCGCTCGGGGCGCAGGGCGCAGACATCTTTGAAGAGGTCATTGCGGAGAATCTCACCGTGCAGGCGGGAGACGCCGTTGACCATCCGACAGGCCGAGAGGCAGAGGTTGGCCATGTGGACCTGACCGTCACGGATGATCAGGTTGCGGCCGACGCGCTCGTCCCAGCCGAAGGACTGGACCAGATAGTCGCACCAGCGGCGGTTGATTTCACACATGATCTCCCAGAGACGCGGAAGCAGCTGCTGGATCAGATCCTGCGGCCACTTTTCCAGCGCTTCGGACATGACGGTGTGGTTGGTGTAGGCGACGCTGTTGCGTACCAGCTCCCAGGCGTCGTCCCAGCCGAGGCCATGCTCATCCATAAAGATGCGCATAAGCTCGGGGATAATCATCGTCGGGTGCGTATCGTTGATCTGAATCACATGATGCTTGGAGAAGCTGCGGATGTCGCCCCACTTCTTCAGGTGCTTGCGGACGATGTCCTGGGCACTGGCGGAGACGAAGAAGTACTGCTGCTTCAGACGCAGGGTTTTGCCCTCGATGTGATCGTCGGCGGGATAGAGGACCTTGGTGATCACCTCGGCCATGGTGCGCTGTTCCAGGCTCTTGACATATTCACCCTCGGAGAAGAGGTACATATCCAGAGAGTTCGGGCTCTTGGCGTCCCAGAGACGGAGGGTATTGACCGTGTTTTCTCCGTAGCCGGCGATCAGCATGTCGCGGGGAACCGCGATGACGGAGGTATAGCCGGTATGCTCGGCAAAGTAGTGGCCCTGATTGTCCCAGTGCGGGGAGATCTGGCCGCCGAAGCGGACCTCAACCATGTCCTCATAGCGCGGGATCAGCCAGCTTTCCGCGGCGGTGCGCCAGTTGTCGGCGATTTCGGTCTGTTTTCCGTCCTGGAACTGCTGCTTGAAGATGCCCAGCTCATAGCAGATGGAATAACCGGTGCCCTCGAGACCGAGAGAGGCCATGCTGTCCATATAGCAGGCGGCAAGACGGCCGAGACCGCCGTTGCCGAGACCGGCATCCGGCTCAGACTCAAAAATGTCGGAGGCATGGAAGCCGAGATCTTCCAGGGCTCCGGTCAGCGCATCACCAATGCCGAGGTTGTAGGCGTTCTTCATCAGGCTGCGGCCCATGAGAAACTCCATCGACATATAGTGAACTTCCTTTTCGACGCGATGCGGATCTTCGATCGCGAGGAAACGGCTCATAAGCTCGCGGATGACGATTGCCGAGGCCTGAAAAACCTGCTCCTCCGTCGCATTGTCGGGAGCGACGCTGAAGTGGGCGCAGAGCTTGTCGGCGATGGCGCTGCGGATTTCGTCACGGGAAATCTGACCAATCATATAGAAACCTCCAAAAGAGAAAAGAATGTGTCAAAAACCGCCTTTGCGGACAGCGACACAAGTATAGCGAATCGAAACTACTGCGTCAATCGTTAAATACAACAAAATTCGGACCCAATCCCGGAAAATTCATGATTCTCGGCTTGATATCGTCAAACACAGAGCATAGTGTGAAAAAGAGCTAAGACGACTGGCAAGGAAAAATAGGCGCACAAGACTTTCCCCGCCACTGTAAGTAGTTCGAGGTTCCACAATATAAGGCACAGGGTAGCGCTATG
>JAGAFT010000018.1 GCA_017627975.1 Oscillospiraceae bacterium | reverse complement strand
CTCGCACAGGCGGGATATTACAGTATCCTTGGCCAGTACGAGTCTCTGCACTTATACGGTTGAACCGCGTAGTACCGAACGGTACGCTACGTGGTGTGGGAGGACGGTCACTCAATTAATGGGTGACTTCCTACCCGATTGCCTGATAGAATTCTGCTGTGGTACACTGTCTGCGGCGGAGCAGAGCTGCTTTGGTACGCCGGAGCCTGCTACAGATACCTCTGCCGGGGCCTGTAGAACTCGAAGATCACGGCATCCCGGTTCTGCTCGCTTCGCGGCTCATGAGAGGTCCAACCGATGTTCAATGCTCCCAGACGCGTACAGAGACGCACAGGAAGCGGGCGGCGGCCGATCCGATAGGCGATAAACTGCGGACGGGAGAGAAAATTCAGCAGGGTATTGTGCAGGACGAAAGCTGCCGCGGTTTTCACGCCGTCGCTGTGATAGTCCCGGAACGCAGTGGCCAGCTGGCCACGGACAAGCTTCGGCGCATGAAAGCGAAACCAGGCGACGATCAGCGGGTTAAAGCTTTCGATGCAGACGTTTCCGCGGTATTCCTCCAGGAGAGCTTTTGTCTTTTCACAGAGTTCCCGGTTCCGGGGCCCGTTTTTCAGCTCCACGATCAGCGCCGCGGCCCCGTGAATGGAGCGAAGTACCTCCGAAAACAGGGGAATCCGCTCATCCGTACCGTACAGGCGGAGGGCACGCAGCTCCTCCCAGGTAAGCTCGTCAACGCGGGCGGGAACACCGCAAACCCGGTCCAGCGTGTCATCGTGAAATACCACGACCTTGCCATCTTTGGAGAGACGGACATCAAGCTCAATGCCGTAGCCCTCACGGGCGGCCCGCCGGAATGCGGGAAAGGAGTTCTCCGGAATTCTTCTGTCCCGGCTGTGCAGACCGCGGTGGGCATAGTTGACCCCGCGGAAAATACTGCGTTTCTGCCGGCTGAGATGCCCGGGTGCGACGGCGTATACCGGCAGCACGGTACAGACGGCAGAGAACAGAAGAAGCGATTTCAGATGTTTGCGGTTCATATGTACAACTCCGTATCAGTTGTCGGCACCCAAGGCTTCCAGGCCGGAGACATTGGCAGTTCCGGAGATTCGAATGTTCTTGACCAGAGCGGTGAAGACACAGAAGCTCAGCGCGGTCAGGATCGCGGCGTATACGGGAAGCGTGCGCCAGGCCAGCGTTGTGTTGAGCACGAGACCGAGAAGAACAGGCGTGACGGTCTGGGCGGACATGCTGGCAGCGTAATAATAACCGGTAAATTTCCCGATCTTTTTGGAAGAACAGAGCTCCACCACCATGGGGAAAGAGCAGTTATGCACGAGCGCCATTCCGAAGCCCTTGAGAATCCAGACGACATAGAGAAGCGTCGGGAAGGCGAATTCTCCGCGCTCACCGACCGCGCGGCCCGTCGGCGTCACAAAACACATCACCAGCAGACCGAGAAAGGTAACGGCGAGACCGGCGGAGATGGTCCACTTGCGTCCGATCCGGTCGGCGATGCCGCCGGCAATCGCAAAGCCCAGCACGGAAGCCAGCCCGCCGAGAATCGTAAGGATCATGGTAGCGCTGGAGAAGGATTCAAGATGATAAATGACGTAGTTTCCGATGTAGGTGCCGAGGGCGTTGTCGGACATGAACCAGAGAAACTCCGCACCGAGAATGGCAAGCAGCATGGTCCTGTTTGCGCGGGACATGGGCTTGTTGTCATCAATCGGCGTCTCAACCGCGGCAAGCCGTTCCCCGAGGGCCAGCTCGTCCCGGATCTCCGCCTCGACGCGGTTTTCTTTGATGGAGGCGAAGAGTACCAGGGCAGAAATGACCATCAGGACAGAGGCAATGATAAAGGGAAGCTCAATCGTCCAGAGATTGCGTTCGGCGACGGGGGCGTTGATATAGCTGCTGAGCACAAACAGAATGCCGAGGACGGTTGCAAAGGCCCCTCCAAAGTAGCCCATGATGTTGATGATGCCGTTGGCTTTGGCACGAAGCGGCTTCGGCGTGATGTCCGGCATGAGCGAAACCGCGGGGTTGCGGTACATCATCATGAACAGCAGCACGACGGCCATCATGGTGACCATGCCGAGAATGTTGTTTCGATGGAAAAACAGCGGGATAAACGGAAAGGCAAGGGCAGACACAAAGGTACCGACGAGAATGTAGGGCATGCGCTTTCCGATGGGGGTTCGCGTCCGGTCTGAGAGATTCCCGAAGATCGGAAGAAGGATCAGAGCGGCCAGATTGTCGCAGGCCATGATGATGCCGACGATCCACTGGACATGCAGAAGCTTTTCCGGGGCACTGGCCTTCAGCTCCGCGGAAGAGAGGTCATAGATGCTGCGCGCGAAGATATCCGTCAGGAAGGTGGGGCACCAGGAGTCATAGACCTGCCAGAGCAGCAGGATCCCGAAGAACGCAAAGCCGATCAGGGCTGTACGCCGGATATTAAGCTTCAGAGGGGAAGCGGGAGCCTTTTTCATGGCCGCTTCTCAGCCTTTTTTTCGTCGACGACTTTGCATTCCGGCATGAGTTCATCAGAGATCGTCTTCAGAATCCGGTCAAAGACCGCGAGCTCATCCTCAGAGAAACGATCCTGAATCCGGCGGCAGACCGTGCCCTCGTAGGAGGTCAGAAGCTCCATATAATGATAATACTTTTCAGAGAGCACAAGATGATACTCCCGGCGGTCTGTTTCGGAGTTCTGACGGACAAGGTAGCCCTTGCGCATGAGGCTGTTGACCTTATAGGTGGCGTTCGACTGCGAGATGTTCAGGAAATCGGCAAACTCCCCGATGGTCGGCGCGGCCAGAAGATCAATGATCTCCAGAGAGCAGGCCTCCATAGCGGAGAGAGAACCGTCGCGTTCACGGACAGATTCAAAAATCTTGCGGAAAAACTGGAACTTGAACTTATCAAAGACCGTAATAAAATTTTCTTCAACCATAGCTCATTCTTCCTGTTCCTTAAAATATTTGATAGAACTGCATCTTTATTCTACTCCGAGAATAGTCATTTGTAAACAAAAATTCGCTCATCTTTCAGCTGAAAATTATTAATTTTTGCCGAGCGGAGCAATTTCTCCGCATGGCATCGACTGTATAATTCATTACCAAAATGTGAATTCTCCCGAGTCTGTCGGAGGAAGCTCTTGACATTTGTAAGGAAGGATGATATATTAGCACTCGAAAAGAGAGAGTGCCAACAGTCCTGTAAGGTGAGTGCTAAGATGAGCATCAGCGAAAGGAAAAAAAGAATACTGGCGGCGGTCGTGGATGAATATATCCGCACGGCAGAGCCGGTGGGCAGCAAGCATCTGGCGGAAAACGCCGGACTCGGCTGCTCGTCCGCAACCATACGGAATGAACTGGCGGAGCTGGTTGCGCTGGGATATCTGGAGCAGCCGCATACTTCTGCCGGCCGGGTTCCGACCCCGATGGGGTACCGCATGTACGTCAACGAGCTGATGCAGAAGCAGAAGTACTCCCTTGAGGAGACGGAGGAGATTAACCGCCGCCTCAACGCAAAGCTTCAGGAGCTTGACGACACCATCAGCAGCATCAGCCGTCTTGCCTCCCAGATCACCGATTATCCGGCCCTGGCGCTTACGGCATCCGCCCCCATGACGATCAAGCGCTTTGACTTGATTTATGTGGATGCCAACACCTTTATCATCGTGCTGATGCTGTCAAACAACTCCGTGAAGTCCAAGCTGGTGCATCTGCCGATTTCGGTGGACCAGATGATGGTTCAGAAGCTGAACGCTTTGTTCAACTCCGGCTTTACCGGGATTACGGAGGACCAGATCACACCGCTTCTGATCCACTCGACCGAACGGGCAGCAGATGACGGAGTGGGCCTTACTTCCGTGATTGCGGCCTTCGCGATCGAGACACTGTCCGAGGCGGCGACACCGGAGGCCTTCGTTTCCGGAGAGAACCGCCTGCTGAGCCAGCCGGAATTCCGGGATCCGGACAAAGCCCATAAGCTGATGAGCTACCTCTCAGGCGGAGGATACATCCTCCCGCCGGCCGAAGGAGAGCCGATGGGAGAGGACAGCGAGATCCGTGTCCTGATCGGTCCGGAGAACATCGCCGAGGAGCTGAAGGATTCCAGCGTGGTGATCGCAAGCTACGACGCCGGGGACAACACACGTGGTCTGATCGGGATTGTCGGACCGACAAGAATGGACTATTCCGCTGTGGCGGCAAAGCTGAGATTCCTTGCAGCCGGCCTTTCCAGACGCTTGGGAAGCGGGGAAACGCCGCCGGAAGGAATGCATAACAAACTGATATTAAAAAACAGCGAGGATAAAGACCGATGAACGATGAACAGAAGAAAGACATGACGCCGGAACAGGATCCCGTGAAAAATACGGCTCCGGAAGAGAAAACAGCCGAACAGCCAGCGGCAGGCGCAGAGCAGGAAAGCGCCGTCGAACAGGGAACCGACGCGGAAGCCGCGAAGGCTGAAGAAGGAAAGGATTCCGAGAAGAAGGAAAAACGGAGATTCGGCAGAAAGCCCTCCAAAGAAGAGGAAAAGATCACCGCTCTCGAAAAAGAGAAGGCCGACCTCAACGACAAGTTCCTGCGGATCTGTGCGGAGTATGACAACTTCCGCAAACGCAGCCAGAAGGAAAAGGATGCGCTCTACGGCGACGTCAAGGCCAACACCGTGACCCAGTTCCTGCCGGTCTATGACAATCTGGAGCGCGCCCTGAAACAGAACACGGAAGACGAGGCCTACAAGAAAGGCGTCGAGATGATCATGACGCAGTTCTGCTCCACACTGGAGAAGCTGGGGGTCACGGAAATCGAGTGCCTGGGTGAGAAGTTCGATCCGGCGATGCATAATGCGGTGATGCACGTCGATGATGAAGACAAAGGCGAGAACGAGATTGTCGAGGTTTTCCAGAAAGGCTTCAAGCTTGGAGACAAGGTGATCCGCTTCGCCATGGTCAAAGTGGCCAACTAACAACATCCTGCATTCTTAAAACGTATATAACCGGACATGGCTCCGCTTATATAAATCATACTATTTTGTAAAAACATATCTTACATACAGGAGGAACTTACAATGGGTAAAATTATCGGTATTGATCTTGGAACAACCAACAGCTGCGTGGCCGTACTTGAAGGCGGCGAACCTGTCGTCATAGCAAACGCAGAGGGCGCCCGCACCACTCCGTCGGTCGTGGCGTTTGCCAAGAACGGCGAGCGTATGGTCGGCCAGGTCGCAAAGCGCCAGGCCGTCACCAATCCGGACCGCACCATCTCTTCCATCAAGCGTGAGATGGGCTCCAACTACAAAGTGACCATTGACAACAAGACTTATACACCGCAGGAAATCTCCGCCATGGTGCTGCAGAAGCTGAAGGCGGACGCAGAGGCCTATCTCGGACAGACCGTGACCGAAGCGGTCATCACGGTTCCGGCATACTTCACCGACGCACAGCGTCAGGCAACCAAGGATGCCGGCAAGATCGCCGGCCTCGATGTCAAGCGGATCATCAACGAGCCGACGGCAGCGGCGCTGGCCTATGGCGTCGACAAGGAGCAGGAGCAGCGCATCATGGTCTATGACCTGGGCGGCGGCACCTTCGATGTCTCGATTCTGGAAATCGGTGACGGTGTCATCGAAGTTCTGGCCACGGCCGGCAACAACCGCCTGGGCGGCGACGACTTTGACGCCTGCATCACCAAGTATCTGGTAGACGAGTTCAAGAAGACGGAAGGCATCGATCTCTCCAACGACAAGGTCGCCATGCAGCGTCTGCGTGAAGCCGCCGAGAAGGCGAAGATCGAGCTCTCCGGCGTCACCACCTCCAACATTAACCTGCCGTACATCACGGCGGATGCCACCGGCCCGAAACACCTTGACGTTACCCTCACCCGTGCAAAGTTCAACGAACTGACCCATCACCTGGTGGAGAAGACCACCGGCCCGGTCAAGCAGGCGCTCTCCGATTCCGGCCTGCAGCCCAGCGACATCAGCAAGGTTCTGCTGGTCGGCGGTTCCAGCCGTATCCCGGCTGTGCAGGAGATGGTCAAGTCCCTGACCGGCAAGGAAGGCTTCAAGGGCATCAACCCCGATGAATGCGTCGCCATCGGCGCTGCCATCCAGGGCGGTGTTCTGAACAAGGATGTGGACGGCATCGTTCTGGTCGATGTCACGCCGCTGTCCCTCGGTATTGAGACCCTGGGCGGTGTCTGCACCAAGCTCATCGACCGCAATACCTCCATCCCGACCCGCAAGAGCCAGGTCTTCTCGACCGCCGCGGACAACCAGACCTCTGTCGAAGTCAATGTCCTGCAGGGCGAGCGTGAGATGGCAGCCTACAACAAGAGCCTCGGCCGCTTCCACTTGGACGGCATTGCCCCGGCCCGCCGCGGTGTGCCGCAGATTGAGGTCACCTTTGACATCGACGCCAACGGCATCGTGAACGTCTCCGCCAAGGACCTCGGCACCGGCAAGGAGCAGCACATCACCATCACCGCTTCCTCCAACATGTCCAAGGAAGACATCGACAAGGCTGTCAAGGAAGCCGAGATGTATGCAGCCGAAGACGCCAAGCGCAAGGAAGAAGTCGACGTCCGCAACCAGGGCGACCAGATGGTCTATCAGACCGAGAAGACCATTGCCGATCTGGGCGACAAGCTGGATGCCGGTGAAAAGGCAGAAGTTGAGGGCAAGCTCAATGCACTGAAGCAGGCGCTCACCGGCACCGACACCGCTGCCATCAAGGCCGCGACCGAAGAGCTGACCCAGGCCTTCTACAAGCTCTCTGAGAAGCTCTATCAGCAGGCCGGCGGTCCTCAGGGCCAGGGCTTTGATCCCAGCCAGGCAGGCGGAGCGCAGGGAACGGCCCCGAACGGTCAGGATTATTACGACGCGGACTATACCGTTGTCGACGATGACAAGCAGTAAAGGCTTATCACATCACAGCAGTGCTGCACTGTCAGGCAGACCAATGAGGCGGGGAACTATCCTCGCCTCATAGGTGTGTAAGAAAGAAGACATTTCCTTCTGACAGAGAGAATCGCACGAAAAACAGATTCTCCTTCTGCCGTCCCAGGAGGGACGGCAGTCATCCAAACCTTTTACTCTGATCGGAGAAAAGCATGGCAGAAAAAAGAGATTATTACGAAGTGCTCGGCGTCAAGAAGGACGCCACGGCAGAAGAAATAAAAAAAGCATACCGCAAGGTCACAAAGGAAAACCACCCGGACCTGCATCCCGGCGACAAGGCCTGCGAAGAACGCTTCAAGGAGGCCAATGAGGCCTATGAAGTTCTCTCCGACGAGGAAAAGCGGAAAAAGTACGATCAGTACGGTCATGCGGCCTTTGACCCGAATGCGGGCTTCGGCGGCGGTTTCGGCGGCTTTGGCGGCGGTTTCGGGGACTTCAGCGATATCTTCTCCAGTTTCGGTGATATCTTCGGTTTCGGCGGCGGCAGCCAGACCCGGAACCCGAACGCACCGCGCCGCGGAGACAATGTGCGTGCCCAGCTGAACATCAGCTTTGAGGAAGCGGCATTCGGCTGCGAGAAGGAACTGAATATCCCGCGGATTGAACCCTGTACCGACTGTAACGGCACCGGCTGCGCCCCCGGGACCACCCCGGAGGTCTGCCCGGACTGCGGCGGCAGCGGTCAGGTCCGTACGACCCAGCGTACCCCCTTCGGCATGGCGCAGACCATGAGCCCCTGCTCCAAGTGCCGGGGGACCGGCAAGATCATTCATCAGCCCTGCAAGACCTGCCGCGGAATGGGCAACGTGCGCCGGGCAAAGAAGATGACGGTCAAAGTGCCTGCCGGCATCGACGACGGACAGACCATATCCCGCCAGGGTTACGGCAATGCCGGCGCCAACGGAGGTCCCGCCGGCGATCTGCTGATCAGTGTGATCGTCCGCCCGCACGCGATCTTTGAGCGTGACGGCACATCTGTCCTGATGGAGCAGAATATCAGCTACGCACAGGCGGTGCTCGGCGCCGAGGTCGAGGTCCCGACGCTGGACGGAAAAGTCAAGCTGACCATCCCCGAAGGAACACAGCCGGGCGCGGTGTTCCGTCTGCGCGGAAAGGGAATCCCGTATCTGCGCGGCAGCGGCAGGGGAGACCAGTTCGTTTCGGTGAACATTACGGTCCCGAAGAACCTCAACAGCCACCAGAAGGAAGCGCTGCGGGAGTTCGCCGCCACCATGGGCGAGGAACAGACCAAGTCCGGCATCTTTGGAAAGAAGAAACATTAAGCGGCGGAAACAAATTTCATCATATACAGCAAGCCCTTCGGGATTCCCGTACAGGATCCCGAAGGGCTTGTTTGGTGCGCCCGGCGAGCGCACATTCTAACGGGTGAAAGTCCCGAGACCGCCCGGCAGCGGGAAGGTCACAGCCAAAGCCAAGGGTGTCCGTTGTGAAGCGGAATCTGAAGGAAGGCAGCGGCAAAACTCTGGCCCGACG
>JAGAFT010000142.1 GCA_017627975.1 Oscillospiraceae bacterium | reverse complement strand
CTTCTTCCACCTCAACCTCATAAACACGCTTGTTCAGTGTGACTTTATACTTCATCTTCTTTGACCTCCCTGATGGAAATAAAGCGCAGTTCATTGATGGGCTTGCCAAGAGAGTCGGCAACGATGGCCATCACCATGGCGGCATCCCGGGGATCGGTGTTGTAAAGCTTGAATTCGCCGGCGGTGCCGGGGGCCTTCTTTACCTCAGCCGGTGCGGCAGGCGCAGCAGCGACAGGAGCGGACTGGGCGGCAGGCGCAGCGGTCTTACGGGCCATGATTTTGCTCATGATCATGATGACAACCATCAGCAGAATCAGACCGAAGAACACCACGCAGTATCCCAGAAGCGCATAGCCGCCTGCGGTCGGCAGGGAGATATTTACCAGATCATTCATGGTTTTCCCTCCCGATCAGAGCTTCTCGATGGAGTAGCGGACCTTTTTCTCCTCGGCTTCCTTGCGCTGGGCGAAGAACTTCTCGGCAACCTGCGGGAAGGCAATGTAGCTCAGGACATCCTCTTCGCAGCGGGCGGTATCACCGAGTTCCGCCGCCGCCTTTTCATAGACATCGGTGGGAAGGGTATCGGCATAGCGGCCGGTGAGGGGCTCTTCGCCGTTGAGGATCTTGGCACGGATCTCGGGATCAATGGGAGCCGGGGTTCTGCCGTATTCACCGCGGCAGTAGGCCTTGATCTCGGCGCCGACGTTCTTATAGCGCTCGCCGGCCAGGACGTTCTGCACGGCCTGGGTGCCGACCAGCTGGCTGGTCGGGGTGACCAGAGGGGGATAGCCCATGTCCTTGCGGACCCGCGGGGTCTCGAGAAGCGCTTCGTCAAACTTGTCGAGAGCATTCAGACTCTTCAGCTGGCTGAGCAGGTTGGAGAGCATGCCGCCGGGGATCTGATAGGTGAGGCACTGGGTGTCGGTGGCCATGGAGATCGGGTTCAGCGTGCCCTTCTCCAGGAACTCGGCACGGATGGGTTTGAAGTAGTTGGACATCTTGAGAAGCTTGTCGTCGTCCAGATCGACCTCGTAACCGAACTCACGCAGCGCGTAAGCGAGGGTTTCGGTGGCCGGTTGGCTGGTGCCGCCGGAGAACGGGGAGATGGCGGTGTCGAGAACATCGCAGCCGGCTTCCACCGCCTTGAGGCAGGTCATGAACGCAAGACCCGCGGTGCAGTGGGTGTGCAGGATGACCGGGAGATCGACCGCGTCCTTGATGGCGGAGACCAGGTCATAGGCTGCCTTCGGGGTGCAGATTCCGGCCATGTCCTTGATGCAGATGGTGGAAACGCCCATCTGCTTGAGTTCCTTGACCATGGCGACATACTTCTCCAGGGTGTGAACCGGGCTCGTGGTGTAGGAGATGGCGCCGGAAGCGATGGCGCCCTGCTTCACGGTCTCGTCGATGGCAACCTTCAGGTTGTCGACATCGTTCAGCGCGTCAAAGATACGGATAATGTCAATGCCGTTGCGGACGGCGGCACGGACAAAACGACGCACGATGTCATCGCTGTAGTGCTTGTAGCCCAGAATATTCTGCCCGCGAAGGAGCATCTGGAGCTTGGTGTTGGGCATCTTTGCCCGGATCTTCCGAAGCCGTTCCCAGGG
>JAGAFT010000141.1 GCA_017627975.1 Oscillospiraceae bacterium | reverse complement strand
CGCGTATACGTGGATGGCGCTCTGTTTTATCATCCGCAGATGTCGAAGCTGGCGATCACGGACGCCCGAATCGAAGAGGACGCGGAGAACATCGACAGCATGACGCTTTCCGCACCTTTCAACCATCCGTACCTTTCCAGCATCCGGCCGCTTGCCTCCACCATCGTCTGTAAAAGGGGCAATGATGTGGTGTTTGAGGGCCGGGCGCTGGACAACGGTACGGATTTTTACAATACCCATACCTGGACATGCGAAAGCTGTCTTGCTTATCTGAAAGACAGCGTCCAACCGCCCTATGATTACAAAGGCACCTTGCGCGGCCTGCTCGAACTGTTCATCTCCGTCCACAACAACACGGTCGAGGATAAGAAGCGGTTTGTAGTCGGTAATGTGACGGTGATGGACAACAATGACTATGTCTCCTACAGCAGCATAGACTTCACCGTCACGCTGGACGCCATCCGGGACAAGCTGATCAAGACCCACGGCGGCTTCCTGCGGGTACGCTATGCGGGCGGAGTGAAGTATCTGGATTATATTGCAGACTTTGATTCCCTCTCACCGCAGACTGTGGAGTACGGCAAGAATCTGCTGGATGTGAAGATAAGCCGGGATCACACCGATCGGGTCTCCGTCCTGCTACCGCTGGGGGCAAAGATCAAGGACATCGATGCCGAGGGCCAGGAATACGAAACAGGTGAGCGGGTCCAGATCACATCCGTGAACGGCGGGAAAAACTACGTTGTTGACGAAGAAGCCGCGGCAGAGATCGGAATGATATGGAGAACAGAAATCTGGGACGATGTGACGGTCCCGGGCAACCTGCTCACCAAGGCCAGAACCAGACTGCACGATCTGGCACAGGGCGTCACCAGCATGGAACTGACCATCGTGGATGAGTCAGACACCGGCGCAGATATTGGAGATATCCATGCTGGAATGTATGTGGTCTGCAAATCTCCGCCCCACGGCATTGACGGCAGATACCGCTGCGTAGGGCGTACCCGGGATTACCTCAATCCAGCCGGGAACACCATCACCATCGGAGCTTCCGGAGTGACACTGACCGGCCTCTCCACAAAACAGAACGATACCATCTCCGCCTTGGAGGAGGATGTGGTCGGTCAGTCTGGCAGGATAGATGTGATCTCCGGTCAGGTGGACAGAATCAATGAATCCAAGATGTATCGCACGGAGCTGGTGACAGAGGGCGTAAGCATATTCCGGGAAAAAACGCAGCAGAGCCTTGTGCGCTGCAAAGTGTATTCGTGGGATAAAGAGATCACGGATACGTTGGACGCATCAGCTTTTTCGTGGCACCGCAATTCCGGCGATGCCGCAGCAGATGCCGAGTGGGACGCAGCCCATGTCGGCACAAAAACTATAACCGTATCAACGGAGGATGTGACGGACAACGCATCCTTCTATTGTGAAGTAACGATCTGAAGGAGGGCAAGAAATGCCTACTGTACTCACATCCAGCCAGCAGACTTTCGTGGACATTACAGACCAGCGGAAGCTGTCGGCATACATCACATCCAATCTGCCGAAGACGCAGAGTGAAGATCCCAATGTTCTGCCGCACACCTATGCGCCGAGCTGGGCAAGCACCCATCTTGTTTTGACCCCTGTGGTTTTTCTGGATCAGACGAGCATCGCGCTCGGCTCCACCGGCCTGACCATCACATGGAAACGGAAGGACGGCACATCTGCTGAAACGGCGGTCACCTCCGGCGAGTCTGTGTCCGGCGGCATTCTGACTGTCAGCCAGAATAAGCTGTCGGCTTCGCCCTCCGGGATGATCACGTACATCTGCTACATCAGCTACTACGATTCCGAGACGAAGAACACGGTCAACATCTCCTCGGACATCACCTTCACGCTGGTGAAGAACGCTGAGAATGCGAAGCTGGCGTATGTGACTGCGGACACTTATGTATTCAAGTACGATACTTCCGGCGCTCTGGTCGGCGCGACCCAGGCTACCCTTACCGGGCAGGTGCAGGGGGTGACGATCAGCAAGTGGCAGTATAAAAACAGTTCCGGGAATTGGGCAGATTATCCCACCACATCGGATAACGCCAGCATCACCGGCGGCACTCTTGTTGTTAAGCCCGCTCACGCTGTGTTCGTAAACAATGTGGCGCAGATCAAATTGGTCACCTCCGATGCCGATGTCTATGATACCGTCACCATCACGAAGATCTATGACGGCACGAAGGGTGATCCCGGCACTCCCGGTTCCTCCGGTTCCGGCGGACTGTCTGTGATCCTGTCCAATGAAGCGCAGACGATACCGTGCACCTCCGGCGGAGCCGTGACTGCCGCCACGAACGTGACCATTCCGTTCACCGCCTATGAGGGCATTGAGCAGAAAGCCGCGACCTGCACGGTGGGTACTTTACCTTCCGGCGTGACGGTGAAGAGCAATACGCCTGCTACCGCAACGACAGCAGGCTCGGTCGTATTAACCTTTGCCAAGAACGCCACCTTGGGCGGCGCATCTGTGCTGACCGGCACAATTCCGCTCACATTCTCCGTCTCCGGCCAGAGCGTAGTGAAGAACTTCGCATGGACCAAGGCCAATGCAGGGACAAGCGGAACCTCGGCAGTGGTGTTCTCCGTCTATGCCCCCAACGGCACAATCGTGCAAAACCAGTCCGGCAGTCTGACGCTGGCAACCTCCGCCTATGAGGGAGCGACCGCAATCACGAACGCAACCTACCAGTGGGCAAAATACAGCAGCGGCAACTGGACCAATATCTCGGGGGCCACGTCGGCAACGCTGACTGTGCAGGGCACGGACATCGTAAACATCCAGTCCTATCGCTGCACCATGACCTACAACAGCAAGAGCTACGTGGACGTCATTACCGTGGAGGACAAGTCCGATCCCTATGTGTCGGAAATGCTCTCCATCGGCGGCTTTACCGTAAAGAACAACCTCGGTGGGCTGGTTCCTTATGTGATTGTTCGCACGAATCAGAGAGAAGTAGACCCGCTGAAGGGCAACATCTCGGAGACGGCACCGGCCAGTCCTGCAGCCGGAGATTTCTGGTACCAGATCGATCACACCGGCCACACAGTGACGCTGATGAAATACAGCGGATCGGCATGGGCCGCGGCAACTGAAACCCAGGAACTGACCTACACCTGGTATGCGCAGGACAAGGACGGCAACCCGATCACCTTTGATAAGACCGGCAAGGTCATCTACCTCTCCGCCGCGGACATCGACAGCATCCTGACCCTGCAGTGCGACGTCTCCAACTGAGGAGGTGGCGGCATGCTTCTTTCCATCTGCCAGAACACATTCCAGAGTCTGGTCGAACTGGAGGCGGTGGATTCTCTGCGGGTGGAAGTGCGGGAATGCTACGCGGAGATCACAAAAACCTCCGAGCAGATCCAGTCTACCGTCCGCGAGAACTATCTCAGCAAAGATGACCTGACCACGATTCAGCAGGATTTCCAGACCGCCATTACTCAGGCGGCTTCGGAAATACGCATGGATTTTACGACTCTGACCAATGAGATCACAAACAACGTATCCGGCAATTACTCCCTGATTGAGGAGTACATCCGCTTCCGTGGCGCTCTGATCGAGCTGGGCAAGGTTGGAAACGCGTTCACGGCTGAATTCTCCAATGAGGGCCTGTCCTTCCTGGAAAACGGCCAGACCATCGCATACATCACAAACCAGTCCCTCGTCATCACCAATGCGGAGATCCGCAACCGGCTCTCCCTTGGTACGGCGGCAAGGGGCTGGTTTGATTTTATCCCCCGGGAAACCGGAAACCTATCCATCCAATGGAGAGACCCCACAGCATAAGGAGTGACGCCTATGGCACAGGGCAACAGCGGCAGCTTTACGCTGTCAGGCAGCCAGAACTTTGCCGTTATCATATACTGGTCGGAAACGTATAACGAAAGCGCGAATACCCACGTTGTCAGTATTACGTCCTGCCAGCTCGTTTCCTATAACTGGTACGGATTCACGTATTACCCCAGCGGAACGCTCTCCATCAACGGTTCGACAGTAGTAACGTTTAACTCGGCTGTTGGCACTCACAACTGCACAATCCAGACGCAGAGCGCGGGCTATCCAATTATCCCTGCCCAGGGCTCCAGCTATCCTGCTGCACCGTGGTCGAGCGGAACTATCGCCGGTAACGCAGACGGAACGAAGACCGTAAATATCGCCGCCAGCTTTTCCTGCTACACCGCGGATGGACGTGGCGGCAGCGGATGGAGTGTCAGCGGCAGCCAGAATGTGACGCTGCGCACGATCCCGCGCACATCGAGCGTTTCCATGCCCGCCACCACGATGGGAAGCGCTGGGACAATCAGCATCTCCCGGGCGTCTTCATCTTTTACGCATACACTGACCTACGCTTTCGGCAACGCCACCGGGACGATTGCCACCAAGACTACAGCTACGTCTGTATCCTGGACGCCGCCCACCTCGCTTGCCAGCCAGATTCCCAACAGCACAAGCGGCTCCTGCACCCTGACCTGTTATACCTACAACAGCAATACTCTCGTCGGCACCAGCACGACCACGGTCACGCTTTCGGTCCCAGCATCTATTAAGCCGACGATCACAGGCATCACCGCGACCCGTGTAGACGGGACTGTGCCATCAAGCTGGGGCATCTATGTACAGACCAAGAGCAAGGTGACCCTGACGATCACCGGCGCGGCCGGGGCCGGGGGCTCCACGATCAGTTCTTACAGCATCACCGGAGGCGGGCTATCGTATACGGCTTCATCGGTGACGACAGGCTTCCTCAACACTTCCGGCTCCATCACGTTCACCGGAAAAGTCTGCGACAGCCGCGGCCGCTGGTCGGATGAAGCTACGGTGACGATCTCCGTTGTTCCATATGCTGCTCCGCGCTTCAACAGCTATTCTACCCAGCGGTGTACGAGCGCTGGGGCATCTTCCTCCAACGGTACCTACGCCAAGAGTACGGTCGGTTTTTCCTACTGGTCCTGCAGTGGGAAGAACACGATCACAACTGCTGTGGCGTACAAGAAATCCTCCGAATCGTCCTATACAAACGCTGGAGTCAGCTTCACCAGCGGGACGCAGTTCATCTTCGGCGGGGGCAATCTGAGTGTGGATTATTCCTACGATATCCGATTCACCCTGACCGACGCCTTCGGCACTGTCACTGTTGTGGACAGCCTGTCTACCGCCTCCGTCCTGATGGACTTTAAGGCGGGCGGCACAGGGCTGGCTGTAGGTAAGGTGTCCGAGACGGACAGCTGCTTTGAAGTTTCGGAGAATTGGGATGTGAAGGTCTACGGCATGCTGCTGGCAGAATACATCCAATCTCTGGCGTCAGGAGGGATTGCGCTGGGAATCTGTGATACCGCCGCAGATGACGGAGATAAGATCGCAACGGTTCCCGGAAATTTTGAATTGAAGACCGGGGCCGTTGTGGCGATCAAGTTCACCAACCACAATACCGTGCAGCAGGTAAAGATGAATGTAAACGGCACCGGCTTGAAGTATATCGTCACGTACAACAACTACCTGCCGGTGACATACGCTTGGAAGCCGATGCAGACGGTGCTGTTTATTTATGACGGCACATACTTTGTCGCGTTTACGCTGAATGTCGCATCCACCACCTATTACGGGCTGACCCGACTCACCAGCAGCACATCGTCAACGAGCACTGGCCTTGCTGCCACCGCGTCCGCTGTCAAAGCGGCCTACGATCGGAACAGTTGGGACAGCATTACGCTGACCAATCCGCTGGCTGTCGCCTATGGCGGGACCGGGGCAACAACAGCGGCAGGCGCGAGAGCTAACCTGGGCCTTGGCATTACACTCCTCTGGTCAGGAACATGTACGACCGGAAGCTGTGCGTTCAACTATGGAAACTATAACTGGTATATCATTATCGGTCAGCCTGCGTCTTCCGGTTCTCGGACACCGATCGTTGTGCCCAGAGCGGCCTTGACCACCAGTGCTGTGGCCTACCAGATCACAGACGAATCGTACTACTATTCTTTCAATCTCTATTATTCTGGAAGCACCTGCTATCTGGCCTATAAGGGCAGGAACAGCACAGGACAGATCATTGCCGTCTACGGCGTTAACTGAGGAGGGCGAACATGAAAGTAACTTTTGATGAAAACGGCTATGTCAACGGCTGGTGCATGGTCGGAGACAACGGCGGTGACGAGTACGATCCCCCGGAGGACTTTGATGCTTTTCTGGATAACTGTTTCTGCTATAAGCTCTCCGAGGGAAAGCTGGTACGGGACACAGAAAAAGAGGAAACCGATCAGTTGGAGGAGCAGAAATCTTCTCTCCGGGTACGCCGGGAAAAGGAATGCTTCTCTGTCGTGAATCGGGGGTGGCTGTGGTACTCGACTCTGACCCTTGCACAGTGGCGCGAACTCCGGACATGGTATATCTCCTGGCTGAAAGTGACGGAGACGATGACCCCGCCCGAGCGTCCGTCATGGGTCGATGATATCGACACTTCCCGCATTCCGCTGACGTTCGGCGGCCTTCTGTAAGGCGGTGATGATATGTGGCGAGGCACGACACCGACATATAACTTCACCCTCCCGGAAGGCATAAGGCTGGAAGACTTTTCAACTGTATACCTGACCTTCGCGCAGAACGGGCATAACGTTCTGGAGAAAACGAAGGATGAGCTGGAATCCACTGACGATGGGTTCCGGCTTTTGTTTTCTCAGGCGGATACGCTCTGCTTTTCTCCCGGGCCTGTAAAGATCCAGCTTCGCGCCCGGATGCCAGATGGCACGGCGGTGGCTTCCAACGTGATCTCCACTACGGCGCAGGAGGTTCTGAAGGATGGCGAGATATGAAGATTCAAGTTGAACTGACCGAGAAGGACTTTTCCTTTGATCTCGGCTTCTCCGGGGAGAGCAACTTCAATATCAGCTTTTCTGAATCTTTCTCCCCGTCAGGAGTCACACCATATTCCGGCAGCTATGAGGCCATCCCCCGGGTGACGGCACAGAGTCTGCCCACGCAGGACCGCTGGCTCGACCGGGATGTGGTGATTCAGGCAATCCCTTACCACGAAGTGGAAAATACAGAACGCGGCAATACCGCGATTATAGGAGGAATTTGATCATGGCAAATCAGTATATCAACAAGGTCATATACGGCAATCGGACACTGATCGACCTGACCGGCGATACGGTCGAACCGAGCAAGATTCTATCCGGCGTCACCGCTCATGACAAGTCCGGCGCTCCCATCACCGGCACCTGCGCCTACGATGTAGATTCGACCGACGGCACTGCCGCTGTAGCGGAGATCCTTGTCGGAAAGACCGCTTATGCCCGCGGCACTAAGCTCACCGGCACCATGCCCAACAACGGCTCGGTATCCGGAGAAATCAGCGACCTCAACGGAGAATACACCATTCCGATGGGCTTCCATGACGGCTCCGGCAAGGTTGGCATTGCTGAGACCGAGGCGGAGAAGATCGTGGCTGGCAACATCAAGGCTGGTGTTGAGATCCTCGGTGTCACCGGCACCTACGGCGGTGAAGAGATCTCGGCGCAGGCCAAGACCGTGACCCCGCGCACGACCCAGCAGACCGTGCAGCCGGACAGCGGCTATGACTATCTGTCTGCCGTCACGGTGAACGCTATCCCGTACACGGAGAGCGACAATTCCGCGGGCGGTGTAACGGTCACCATCGGTGGCTGATATGGCGGTCAATAAAGTGGTCTACGGGACAACCGTCCTCGTAGACCTGACGGAGGACACGGTCACACCGCAGACGCTCCTGCTCGGGAACCGAGCACACGGCCGAGACGGGCAGATTGTTGAGGGCACACTAACCGGCAGTCAGACCGGCGTGCTGGTCAAGCTCGCCGATCTGGATGTGACCTATGTGTCCGCTACCACGGCGCGAATCGACATCAGCAACAAGACGCCCATCTACGGCAGCATTACCCGGAACCAGATCATTGTGGAGCTGACGCACTTCGGCTTGTACGCCACAGGTCTTGTGTTCGGCGGCTCCCTGAACACGGACGTTTCCATCAGCTATGATCCGGCATCCGGCCACATCACGCTGACCACGGATTCGACGGCTTTCAACTCTTCGGTTTCCTGCAAAGCGAATGTCTACATCACTGAGCAGACGCCGTCCTCCGGGGACGAGAAGATTCAGCAGAGCAAGACAGTCACACCGGCAGCGGTTTCACAGATTGTTACACCGGACAGCGGCTATGAGCTGACGAGCGTGACGGTCAATCCTGTGACAGCAGAGTTGGTGGCATCCCTCGATTCTGACTTCTCTGCGTCCAACATCCGGGAGGGTGTGGATATCCTCGGACTGACCGGAACGCTGAGTACGGAGGGCAGTGGTGGAGGCTTCGATCCATCCCCTTGGAAGAACATCGTGGTGGGCACAATCACGCCGACATCAGCTCAGACCAAGTTTAACGCGGATCTGTCCAAGGGCACGCCGATGGGGCTGATAATTTCGCTTATCAGTACCGGCAGTGTGGCAGCGGTATCCAATGCGCTCATCTCCGCGGCATGGTCCAACAACAATATCGAGCCCAGCACCTATGGCAAAGGCACAGCCTACTACTCATCTGCGACCAACCGCACCACCACCGGCACCTACCCGACATACTCCAACGGCACATGGAACCTGAGCAAATCTCTCCGCGCCGGATGGACCTATTACTACTGCATCATTTACGGAGATTAAGGAGGATACTTCTCATGAAAGAATTTTGGAATACGATTCAATTTGTCTTCACCGCTATCGGCGGCTGGCTCGGCTATTTCCTCGGAGGCTGTGACGGTCTGCTCTATACGCTGCTGGCATTTGTGGTGCTGGACTACCTGACCGGCGTGATGTGTGCCATCACAGATCACAAGCTCTCTTCCCACATTGGCTTTAAGGGCATCTTCCGCAAGGTGCTCATCTTTGCTCTTGTCGGCGTCGGCCATCTGCTGGACATACAGGTGCTCGACAGCGTCGGCGTGCTTCGGACCGCTGTGATCTTCTTCTACCTGTCCAATGAGGGCGTATCCCTTCTTGAGAACGCCGCGCATCTCGGTCTGCCTATCCCGGAAAAGCTGAAGGCTGTACTTGAGCAGCTTCATGACCGTGCGGAGAAGGAGGACAATCATGAGCAAGCCGAGTGATATCGTCACCATCGCGCTGGCCGAGGTCGGCTACCGGGAGAAAGCATCCAATGCTGCTCTCGATGAAAAGACTGCCAATGCCGGTGCCGCCAACTGGACCAAATATGCCCGCGACCTTGCTGCCGCGGGCTATTACAATGGGAACAAGAATGGGTATGCCTGGTGTGATGTGTTCGTGGACTGGTGCTTCTTCAAAGCCTATGGAGCCATCGAAGGCCAGCGCATCCAATGCCAGTCTGGGCCGCTTGGGGCAGGCTGCATCTACTCAGCGCAATACTACCAGCAGAAAGGCCGGTACGATCGCAACCCGAAGGTCGGTGATCAGGTTTTCTTCCAGTCAGGCGGCCAGATCGGCCACACCGGTATCGTGGTCGAAGTATCCGATTCTACCATCGTGACGGTGGAGGGCAATAGCTCCGATCAGGTGAAACGGAACACCTATAGCCGCTCCAACAGCTACATCGCCGGATATGGGCACCCGCTGTATGGCGAAGCAGACAGCACGCCGGTGACGCCTGCTCCGGCAGCGGAGGTCCCCGTGACCGTAACCTGCAAAGTTGACATGCCGCAGTTGAAGAACGGCGCGGTCGGCAGCGCGGTGATGAACGCTCAGATCCTGCTCATCTCCAAAGGCTACTACTGTGGCGGCAGGATCGTCTCCGGGCGTGAGAGCGCCGATGGAGAATTTGGCCCCACGACGGAGAAGTCCGTGAAGAGTTTTCAGGGCAAGAAAAACCTGACGGTCGATGGCATTATCGGCGCAGATACTTGGAAGGCGCTCCTGACCGCATAACAAAAAACAGCATGGCCGGAACTGCACCTTAGTTTGGTGTGGTTCCGGCCTTTTTTTATTTTGTGAGTTCCCAACTGATATCCAGCAGTTCTTCAAAAGTTTTCTGATCGGCAGTGTCGAGAACGATGCTGACCCAGTTTGTTTTGTTCATGTGATACGCGGGGAGGATTCCAGCCTTCCCCAGGTAAGAGCCTTGAAGCAGTGGTCCCGTTTTTACATTGAGGATAGATGCCGTTCCGTTGCCCTCCAGTCCGAGGCGCTTCCGCTCAACCTCCATATACAGAGCAAACCATTTTTTGTTGTTGCTGTGCCTGAAAACGCAGTCCACCTGATCATCTTCCCAAGGATACTCAGGATCGGCACTGAAGCGGTTTGCAATATAATCAATCAACTCCGGCTTCGTCATCGTTCTTCTCCTCGGTGTTGCCAAGCACGGTTCTCCATATTTCTTTTATCAGCTCAGGCGTGCTCTCCTGAGCATTTTCTATCTCTTCCATAATCAGTCTCCCTCACGGTCGATGTGACGGCAGCTATCATACAGGAAAAATCGTCCATTGGCAAGCCAGCATTATAAAAATAGCCGATTTGCAGGCATGGGAAGGCAGAACAAACACACGATGGAGGATTCTGCCTTATGACTACAGAGGAGAAAAACCAGATTGTTCAGCTCCGCAAGTCCGGAAAGAGCCTGACCCAGATTGCCGATGAGACTGGCATTTCCAGAAACACGGTGAAGACTTTCTGCCGCCGGAATGGGCTGACCGGCGAAGCGGAGACTATGCCGGAGCTCGTCATCACGGACGAGCCTTTTGAAAAGCCCTGCCAGTGCTGCGGGAAGCCTGTGCTCCAGACACCTGGCCGAAAAGAAAAGCGCTTTTGCTCGGACGCCTGCCGCACCCGCTTTTGGAACAGGCATCTTGCCGAAACAAAGCGCCCGGCAATGATTACGTGCACCTGCCCGGTATGCGGCAGTGAGTTCTATGACTACGGAAACCGCAACAGGAAGTACTGCTCTCACGAATGTTACATCACCGCCCGGTTCGGAGGTGCGGCATGCAACTGAAGCAGGAGGAGTTTGGCCGGGAGAAACAGTACCTGGGCTTGCTGCATTTCCTTAAACAGATGCGCGGTGACGGGCTGATCTCCGATGATGAATATAGACAAATAAGCGCGGAATATGCCCGCACATATTCTCCGAAAACAGGCGTCCTTCTGGCCAGAATTGACTTGCTATGTGAGCCGAAAAGAGTGATGAATAGTGCTGGAAAGGAGGCTAAAACCCTTGAAAGTAAGCAAGATTGAGACAACAAAGCCGATTCTCATACCGAGAAAGAAGGTCGCTGCTTACGCCCGCGTTTCGATGGAATCCGAGAAGCTGGCACACTCCCTTTCAGCCCAGATCAGCTACTACAGCGAGCTGATTCAGAGCAATCCCGAATGGGAGTATGTAGGTGTTTACGCTGACAGCTTCATTTCCGGCACCGGGACGGCAAGGCGAGCAGAATTGCAGCGCCTGCTCGATGATTGCGAAGGCGGCCGCGTGGACATTGTGCTCACCAAGTCGATCAGCCGCTTTGCCCGCAACACTGTGGACCTTCTGAACATCGTCCGTCACCTGAAAACGCTTGGGATCAGCGTTCGCTTCGAGAAGGAGAACATCGATTCCCTGACGGCTGACGGAGAGCTCATGCTTTCCATTCTCGCAGGTTTTGCCGAAGAAGAGAGCAAGTCGGTCTCCAGCAATATCAAGTGGGCGGTGCAGAAGAAATTTGAGCGCGGTGAACAGTGGCACACAGCTGCCTTCGGGTACCGCTGGAACGGTGAAACCTTCATCGTGCAGGAAGACGAGGCGGCGGTGGTGCGCAGGATCTATGACGACTTCCTCGCAGGGGTGCCGATCAGGCAGATTCAGAGATGGGCTAAAGAAAACGGTGCTCCGCGTATGAGCTGCCCCGGCATCACATATATGCTCCAGAACGAAGTGTACAAGGGTGATGTGATTCTGCAGAAGTTTTACACGCCCAATCCGCTCGATCATAACAGCAAGCGTAATGAGGGTGAACTCCCGGCCTACTATGTAGAAAACAATCATGAGCCGATCGTTTCCCGCGAGACCTGGCAGGCTGTGCAGGACAAGATCCGCGAGGCTCGGGAGTACAACCCGACGGTGCACCGCATCGTAAAGCCCAGCTGCTTTTCCGGGAAGATCGTTTGCTGCCGCTGTGGGTACAACTACGTGAAGAATCTTACCAAGACCAACCGCGTGGATGGCCTGGTAGAAAGCTGGGTCTGCATGGGCAAGATCAAACACAAGAAGGCGTTCTGCCCATCCCTCAGCATCCGGGGTGATAGGCTCCGACAGGCGGCCGCGCAGGCGATGGGGATGGATGAGTTCAACGATCGGGCTTTCACCGAGCAGGTTGAGATAATTGTCACTACCGAGGGCGAAGCGCTTGAGTTCCATTTCTTCGACGGCCGCGTGAAGGAAGTGCCGGTCCTGCTTTTTAGGTCAAACCATAACACTTTGGGTGCAAACCTGCCGTTTCCCGGCTACAACTGGACGAGTGCCGGTTATGTGCCAAGGCAGGATGAAGTGCCGATGGTCCGGATGGTGTATAAGCTGTACGCCGACGGCATGAAGATCGAGCGCATCCGTGAAGCGGTTGAAGCGGCCGGATACAGCAGCTTCCGGGGCAAAGTATCGCATCGGTTCATCACGCGGATGCTCGATGACGAGCGATACTCCGGGCGGCGGACGGTCAACGGAGAGATCATTGAAAACGACCACGAAGCCATCATCGACCCGGAGCTTTATGCTCGGGTGAAAGCGCTCCGGGAAATCTCATGGAAAAAGCAGGCTCGACGGCTTGCGACAAACAGAGCAAAATGGGAGGAAACACATGGCAAGAACAGTAACGGTCCTGCCGCCGACGATCAGCCGTGAGACGTCGGCACCGATCGGCAGCAAGGCGAAACGGAAAGTAGCAGCCTACGCTCGTGTCAGCACGGACCATGAGGAGCAGCAGAGTTCCTACGAGGCCCAGGTGGATTACTACACAAAATACATCCAGGGCCGTGACGATTGGGAGTTTGCGGGGATATTCAGCGATGAGGGGGTCACAGGCACCTGCATGGCCAAGCGGGAAGGCTTCAACGCAATGGTCGAGGCCGCGCTGGCCGGGCGCATTGACCTGATTCTCACCAAGAGCGTCAGCCGCTTTGCCCGGAACACGGTCGACAGCCTGACCACCATCCGGAAACTGAAGGAGCACGGCACCGAGGTCTATTTTGAAAAGGAGTCGATCTGGACCTTTGACTCTAAAGGCGAAATGCTCCTGACCATCCTCAGCAGCCTTTCGCAGGAGGAAAGCCGGAGCATTTCAGAAAACGTGAAGTGGGGCCAGCGGAAGCGGATGGCGGACGGCAAGTTCTCCATGCCGTACAGCAAATTCCTCGGGTATGAGAAGGGCGAAGACGGGCTGATGGTCGTAAACGAGGAACAGGCAAAGGTGGTCGAACAGATTTATGGCCTGTTCATCGCGGGGCTTTCTCCCTTGGCGATTGCAAAGAAGCTCACCGACGCCGGGATTCCATCACCGACCGGCCGGGAGAAATGGTACGAAGGCACGGTGCGGAGCATCCTGAAAAACGAAAAGTACAAAGGCTGTGCTCTGCTGCAGAAGACTTTCACGCCGGATTTCCTGACGAAAAAGGCTGTGGTCAATGACGGCACGGTGCCGCAGTACTATGTGGAAGACAGCCACCCGGCCATTATCGCGCCGGACCAGTTTGCTCTGGTCCAGGATATTTTCGCCGAGCGTGCCCACGATCCGAAACACAGCGGGGCGACCATATTCTCCGGGAAGATCCGGTGCGGTTGCTGCGGCGGGTGGTACGGCTCGAAGGTCTGGCACAGCAATGACAAGTACCGCCGGGTCGTCTGGCAGTGCAACCACAAATTCAAAGACAGGACCCGCTGCAAGACGCCGCATCTGACCGAGGATGAGATCAAGGCAGTGTTCGTCAGGATGGTAAACAAGCTCTATGCGGACCGGGAATTCTACATTACGGAGCTCACCGCCATAAAGAACCGGCTCGGTGATACCACGGCGTTGGAGAAGAAGCGCCGGATTCTGGACGAGCAGCTTGGCATCGACGCCAAGGCGGTGAACGACCTGATCGCCCGGAATGCCCGGGTGGCGCAGGACCAGAAGGAATACAATGAGCGCTATGACGCTCTGGTCAGCCGGTATGAAGATACCGAGCGAAAGCGCGACGCAGTCGTCGAGCAGATCGACCAGATCATGATCCGGCGCAGGAAGATCGAGCGCTTTATCGAGAGCGTGAAGGACCTGCCGGAACTCATCACCGGGTTCGACGAGTGCCTGTGGGCCGGGTTGGTAGACAGCATGACCGTGCACAGCAAGGACCGGATCGTGTTCCGGCTGACCTGCGGGATGGAGATTGAAGCCTGAACAGATTGAAGCAGCCCTGCTGGATCATGGCGATCTGGCAGGGCCTTTT
>JAGAFT010000140.1 GCA_017627975.1 Oscillospiraceae bacterium | reverse complement strand
GGATCCGGATCAATGAACGGCGCAATGTCCGCGTGCGTACCCCAGCGGGCGGAGCCGTACTCTTCATTGCGCCGATACTTTTTGGCATTCCGGCTTTTCTCATAAACCAGCAGCCGCAGAACACAGCCGATCACCAGACCGATCAGGAGATCCGAAGGATGAAAGCTGGGAAGCACAGACTGAAAGGCGGCGGTAAAGCCGTCCATCAGGTGGAGGAATTTCTGGGAAGCGTCAGCACCCTCGGCTAAGCGCCAGGCTTCTCCCAGTTTGGTCGCGTAAAGGCCGATCAGGATATACGGGAGATTGAGGATCAGCTGCTTTTTCAGCTTATCGCCGTTCATCGCTGCATCCCCTTATCCCGCACACGGTCCTTCCTGCGGCCCGGCAGCATCTCTTTGAGCGGATCCACGACCTGCTCGATAGGCGGATGCGCCCGTCTGTGCTTCTTCATATAGCTGGCGGCATAGGCCGACATAGCCTGATCAATGGCACTCCGGTCACGGGCTTTGAAGAACAGCATATAGCGCTGCTTCCCCTCCGGGGACACGCCCTTTTTGATGGCATAGTCCACGCCGTACTGCTTGGCAATATGGTCGAAGGTTCTGACCTCTGCCTTGTCAGCCAGTTCCGTCTTTTCGACGCCCTGATTCTGGGCAATCAGCTCCTTGACCGTCTGCTTGCCCTGTGGCTTCACATCATGGTGTTCCTTCAGCTTTCCCTTGGAATACCGCAGGAATTTCATGAAGGCCGTCGCCAGTGTACGGGCCGTCAGCTTGCTGGTATTGATGATCAGGGTAACCGATTTGTTTTCGATCTCTTCCTGCATGGGAATCTCCCTTCTCTGTCAGAATGGAAAAGGAGATGCCAGGGAGGCACCTCCAGTCGGTGAAGGAAATACAGACGCTTCATTCAAGCATCTCTCCTTGCTTATTTCGTTTTGCGCCGCCTGCGGATCAGACCCACCGTGCCGCTGATCGCCATCAGGCCAAGGCCGGCCCACATGACGCCGGTGACCGCGATGTGCACTCCGGTCTGGATGGTGGTGTAGTTGACGAACTGCTTCAGCTTTTCAGGCACCGTGTAGTATTCATCCAGCTTCAGCTTGATGACTTCGCCCGAAACGCTGTAGCCCTCCAGGGTTTCAATCTCGCGGATGAGATAGGTGCCAGGCTTCAGATCCTTGATCTGCACCATGCCGTCCTTACCGGATTCATAGGTGCCCAGATCCTTACCGCTTTCATCCTCAAGGCGAAACTTCACACCCGCCAGAGGATTGCCGGAGCTGTCGGTTTTCCTGAACTCGTAATGGTTCGGGATATTGACGCACAGGATGGGCTTCGGCTCCTTCCAGCCGTCGTGCACCTGGAAGCGGATATCCTCCATCTTCGAGTAGCCTTCCGGAGCAGCGTTCTCGCGGATGATCCATTCGCCGTAATCGAAATTACGGAAGATGACCACGCCGTCCTTGTCGCTGACCGCGGTTTCCACCTTTTCCATGGTGGCTGCATTGTAGAGGGCGAACTCTACACCGGGGATGGGCTTGCCGGAGGTGTCCGCCTTGATGCACATGATCTTCTTTTCAGGGTCGATCACAGTCGCGGCGGGCTTGTCCGTGTTGGTGTACCCCTCGTCAATGGTGACGGAGATCACATCACGGCTGACCAGGTACCCATCCGGAGCGGACAGCTCTCGAATGGTATATTTCCCATAATCCGCGCCAATGAACCTCGCCATGCCTTCGATATCGGAGACGGCGGTCATGATGAGCTTGCCGCTCTCGTCATACAGACCGAACTCAGCGCCCTGCAGCGCGGTATTGTTCTGATCCACCTTCTGGATCAGGATCACGGACTGACAGTTTTCCAGCGTGGCAATCGGTTCCTTGGGATTGACGAACGTGCCGTCAATCTTGATGGGCACCTTCGTGAAGTTCTTCAGATAGCCGGTCAGGGTTTTCGTTTCCTGAATGGTGTAGGTGCCATACGGGATCTTTTCAAAGGTCACAAGGCCCTTTTCATCCGATACCGCTGAAGCCTGCTGCGTGCCGTCCTCACGGAAGAGGCCGAACTCTACGCCGGCAAGGGGCTTATGGTATTCATCCACCTTCAGGAGGCTGAAGCGTGTGTAGTCATCCGCCACGGTCGCATTGCCCTCAATCTGGCCCTC
>JAGAFT010000139.1 GCA_017627975.1 Oscillospiraceae bacterium | reverse complement strand
TCGCACTGGCCCGCACCCTGAATCAGAATCCGAAAATCATTCTGGCCGACGAACCGGTGGCTTCTCTTGACCCCATCACCGCGCGCCAGGTCATGCAGGACTTTGTCCGCATCAACAAGGATTACAAAATCTCCATTCTGCTGAATATTCACCATATCGACCTGGCCCTGCAGTACTGCGACCGCGTCATCGGTGTTCGCGCCGGTGAGATTGTCTTTGACGGTCCGGCCAGCACCATTACCCAGGAGCAGATCGATTTTGTCTACAACGGCACAAAAGCCCCCACGCTGGGCAACGGAGAATAAGCCGATGGACAATGAAAACACTTCTCTCGTCAAGCTGACCTGGTTTGACAGGATCTTCAAGCCTCAGATCATCACCCTGCCAAACGGCCATTCCACCATGCGCCGCCGCAGCCGTGTTCCTCTGATCCTGTTGCTTCTGCTGGTGGCGATCTATCTTTCCCTGCGTATGACCGGCTTCGACCTGAAGCTCATCATCACGCGCTTTGACAAGCTGCTGGACCTCTTTGTAAAGCTTTTCCATCCGAAATGGGACTTCTTCGGCAAGGTCGTGGGTCCCTTGGTCGACACCGTCAAGATGTCCATTCTCGGTACCGTCATAGGCTGCCTGCTCGCTCTGCCGATCGCGGTCCTCGCCTCAACAAACATCTGCAAGAGCACCGCCATCGTGAGTGTTCTGCGCTTTATTCTTGCCCTGATCCGCACGCTGCCGACGCTTGTTATCGCCCTGGTCTGCGCCCTCGTCTTCGGTCTGGGGACCTTTGCCGGTACACTCGCGATCTCCATCTTCACCTTCGGCATTGTGGCCAAGATGCTCTACGAAAGCATCGAGACCATCGACATGGGGCCCTTTGAAGCCATGGAGGCACTTGGCGCAAACAAGTTTCAGGCCTTCTGGTCCGCCTGTGTTCCGCAGATTCTTCCGGTCTATCTGAGCCACAGTCTGTACTGCTTTGAGATGAATGTCCGTGCCTCCGCCATTCTCGGCTATGTCGGCGCCGGCGGTCTCGGCATCACCATCAACGAACGCATCGGCTGGCGTGACTATAACGGACTCGGTATGGTGCTTCTTTCGCTGTTTGTCGTGGTTGTCGCCATCGAGTTCTTCAGCGAGTACCTTCGCAAGAAGCTGAGCTGAAAGGAGGAACGACATGGCGGAAAAATTCGAACAACTGGATAAAAAACTTGATCAGAAGCTGACAGTGGCGGAAATGTACCTCAATCGTCCCCGCAAGTGGTGGATCTATACCCTGATCGTTCTGATCCTCGTCGTTCTGGTCGGCTGGTCCGGCTCCAGCATCCATTTTGAAGGTCTCACCGTAACCGGCCGCGAGGTGGCCAAGGGCGTCATCAGCGGCGTCACGCATCCCGATCTCAAGCTGATGTTCGGCACCGGAGACACCGATGTGCCCTATCTGCTGCTGCAGACCATGGCCATCGCCGTTCTCGGCACGCTGATCGGCGCGATTCTTGCAATTCCCTTTGCCTTTCTCGCCTCCACCAACATCATGCCAAAGCCCATCGCCTATCTGTTCCGCGTGCTCATTCTTCTGATCCGCACCATTCCCAGCCTGGTCTGGGCCCTGATGTGGATCCGCGTCACCGGTCCCGGCGCATCCTGCGGTGTCATCACCCAGTCCGTATGCTCCATCGGCATGATCTCCAAGATGTACATCACCGCCATCGAGGATCTGGACACCCACATTCTCGAGAGCCTCGATGCCATGGGCTGCAACGCATTCCAGAAGATTCGCTACGGCGTCATTCCCCAGCTGACCGCAAGCTTCATTTCCACGACCATCTACCGTTTCGACATCAATCTCAAGGATGCCACGACGCTCGGTATTGTCGGCGCAGGCGGAATCGGCGCTTCCCTGGTCCAGTGCCTGAACAGCCGCCGCTGGGCAATGGTCGGCTCCTTTGTCTGGGGCCTTATGATTCTGGTGCTGATCATCGAGTTTATCTCCACGCGCGTGCGCAAGAAGCTTGCCCGCGGACAATAATTCCGTAACAACCGGAAACCGGTGTCCCCTGTACAGCGGAGGCACCGGTTTTCGTATGAGGATCATCAAGAATGGAAAGAACACTGAATATTTATTTCACCAGCGATACCCACGGGTATTTTGCCCCTGTCGATTACGCCGCCGCAGCCCTGGCCCCGACAGGCCTCGCCAACTGCGCGGCAAACTTCGTCCGGGACGGGAACAGTCTCATCATCGACGGAGGCGACGTCCTGCAGGGCAGCCCCTTCACCTACTGGCTGCAGCAGCGTGCTTCGAAAGGCGGACCGTTTGTTCCCGCAAAACTCATGAACCTCGCCGGTTATCAGTTTGTCACCCTGGGAAACCACGACTTCAACTACGGCCGTGAAATCTTGGAGCGCTACCTCAACGATCTCGACGCCCGTTGCCTCTGCGCCAATATTCACGGATTGCCGCAAATAGAGCGCACCGCCGTCGTCACACTGGAAAACGGCCTGCGTGTCGGCCTCACCGGCGTCACGACTTCTTTCATCCCGGTATGGGAAAAGCCGGAGCATCTCAAGGGGATCAAGGTCACCGATGCCGTGGATGCCGCCCGCGAAGCGCTCGAAGAGCTCCGGGCCGCCGGAGCCGAGCTCACCGTGTGTATCTATCACGGCGGCTTTGAAAACGATATTTCCACCGGGCTCCCCCTCTCCGACACAGCGGAGAATCAGGCCTGGCGGATGTGCCAAGAGCTGGACTTTGACGTTCTTCTCACCGGTCACCAGCACATGACCCTTCCGGCCGCCCACATCCGGAAGACCTGGACCTGCCAGCCGCCGGACAAGGCCCGCAGTTACATCCGCATGGAGGTTTCGGTCCGGGACGACGGAAGCGTCAGCGCCGATAGCGCTCTGCTCCCCGCGGGAAAGCGGACGGAACCCGGCATAGCCGCTTTCCTTGCCGAGATGCATGACACCGTTTCCCACTGGCTCGATCTTCCGGTCGGCTCCCTGGACACCGCTCTGATGCCGGCCGATCACCTCTTCATGGCGGTACACGGTTCCCTGATCGCAAATTTCTTCAACCAGGTACAGCTGGCCGCCTCCGGGGCGGATCTCTCCGCCACCTGTCTCGGCAATGAGGTCCGGGGATTTGAGCGCTCTGTCAGCATCCGTGACATCGTCGCGACGTATATCTATCCCAATACGCTCTGCACAATCCGCGTCAACCGCGAGATCCTGCGCCAGGCGCTGGAACGCTCCGCGGAATATTTTGACCTCGACGAAATCGGAACGCTCCGTGTCTCCGACAGCTTTCTGCGTCCCAAGGAAGAACACTATAACTTTGACTACATCGCCGGGGTCGAGGTCGATATTGACATCTCCCGTCCGCGGGGACAGCGTGTTCTCTCCATCCGGCGGAATGGGAAAGAGCTGCCGTCCGATGTAAACCTCACCCTCTGCCTCAACAACTACCGCGCGGCGGGTTCCGGCGGATATGAGTTCTATGCCGAATGTGAGACTGTGAACGACACGCCGGTGGAGGTGGTCGAGCTGATCATGGACTACATCACCAAGCACCGGAAGATCACCGTCGACAAGACCCGCTGGCTCACGGTATATAACGGCGATCAGATGCTCTCATAGGTATTCACGCATGACAATTCTGATCGATATGGACGACACCATAGAAGGCCTTCTCAAAGCCTGGGTTAACCGCGTTAACACGAAATATGACCGCTGTGTTTCTTATGAAGATATCACTTCCTGGGACGTCTCTGCAGCCTTTCCCGGTCTGACCCGCAAGCAGGTTTACGACGTTCTGCTTGAGAAAGGATTCTGGAAAGACGTAGAACCGACCCCCGGCGCCGCTGAGGCCATACGGCATTTCATGGACGAGGGGCATGAGGTCTTCATCGTAACCGCCACCCCCTATGAATCCGTCGCGGAGAAAACGACCGAGGTGCTCTTCCGCTACTTCCCTTTTCTCTCTTAGGATCAGGTGATCATCACGAGCCGCAAACAGCTGATCCGGGGCGATGTTCTGATCGATGACGGGATTCATAACCTGGAAGGCGGAGCCTATATCAAGATTCTGATGACAGCCCCGCATAACCGCAATTACGATGCCGAGGCCAACGGCATGATCAGAGCGCATCACTGGGCAGAGATTGAGGAGATCATCCGCAGACTCAGCGCGGAATGAGACCGGGTAGAGGAGCGGCATTGTCGCGGCAGACTGCATGATCGAGTATCTCAACAACTGACCGCAATTGTATAAATGAAAAGAGCGTGGTACAATCACGCTCGTAAACATAGTTCTGTGGAGGTTTTTGCGGATGAAGAAATACGCCATGCCGGTCCTGATGCTGGCGGTCTTTGAAACGGTCGCCGTAACTCTTTGGCTGACAAAAGACAATATTTTTTATCTTTTCAACTTCAGCTACATCGGCTGCTCAATCGCTCTGGGAATGTTTCTGTATATCCGGAAGTACAAACATGCGCGGCGTATTGTCCAGCTTCTCGTCGGCCTTTATATGCTGCTCTATCTTGGCTTGATCTGCGGGGAGAACATGCAGATTGAAGGCTTCTGGTATTATCTGTTCACCGGCGTCTTCGAAGCGGCCACCATCCATTATGCCGTGGCCAAGATTTTCGGGCCGCTGATCTTCGGTCGGGGCTGGTGCGGCTATGCCTGCTGGACCGCTATGGTTCTGGATTTCCTCCCTTACCCCGTACCGGCTCAGCCGCGAAAGAAGATCGGCTGGATCCGGTATCTTACGTTTGCACTCTCGCTGATATTTGTCGCTGCCCTCTTCCTTGCGCATGTCGGGAATCTTGAACGAATCATGTTTTGGGCTTTTCTCATCGGGAATGTGCTGTACTATGCCGTCGGCATCATTCTCGCCTTCGCATTTAAAGACAATCGCGCCTTCTGCAAATACATCTGTCCGGTGACGGTTTTTCTCAAACCCATGAGTTATTTCTCGCTTCTGCGGGTGAAATGCGACAAGGAAAAGTGCATTTCATGCGGGAAGTGCAATCGGGTTTGTCCGATGAATGTTGATGTCACGGACAATTCGAGACAGCGGAAAAACGGCACGGAGTGCATTCTTTGCATGGAGTGCGTAAAGAACTGCCCGAAAGGGGCACTGTGACAGCAGGAAATTTTTCCTGCTGTCTTTTTTCAGGCTTTTCCTTTCGGGCGGCGCCCTTCTCGTTTGAGCTTCCCGGTTTTCTTATTCCTTCTTGATGAGTTTCTCAAACGTGTCAGCTACGACCTGGGCGACTTTCTTTCCCTGCTCTACGACATATTCCACCGAGTCGCTGAAGGCAGATCCGCCGTTTACGTCATCCATCTGTTCTTCGTTCAGTTTCTGCTCGTCCATGTTGTTCTCCTTTCAGTCAAAAAAGCTCACCTGAGAGCTGTCCGGAAGGTCGCCGAAGGCACCCAGCGCTTTCAGGGACTGGATATGTGCCGTGGACACCTTGGGGCAGGCATTGGCAATCTGGTCAATGGAAATAAAATTGTGCCCTTCGTGCATGACGCGTGCCAGATCCTGGGCCGCGCTCTCCCCCAGCCCACCGATGGAGACAAACGGCGGCCGGATGCGTCCGTCCTCCGTAAGCAGGAACTTTGTCGCGTCAGACTCAAAAATATCAATCGGCGCGAAGCGGAAGCCGCGCATATTGAACTCATATACCGCCTCCAGTGTTACCAGGAGGTCCTCTTCGTTTGCCGTCAGGTTCGTGGCACGACGCATCTCGTTGATTTTGCGCCGGGTCTGCTCGGTGCCGCCCGTCATGATGGAGGCGTCAAAGCCGCCCTTCTGGCTCCGGCGGTAGAAATAGGCCGAATAAAAGGCCAGAGGCTTGTGCACCTTGAACCAGGCAATGCGGAAGGCCATCATGACGTAGGCCACCGCGTGGGCCTTCGGGAAGAGATAGGCGATCTTCCGGGCCGACTCAATCCACCAGTCCGGCACGCCCATGTCCTTCATCTGCTGCTCGGCATCACCGGGGAAGCTTCCGGACTTCTTCACCTTCCCCTTTCGCACCGCCTCCATGGTCTTGAAGGCCAGGGCGGGCTGCATGCCTTTGGAGATCAGGTAAATCATGATATCGTCGCGGCAGCCGATGGTCTCGTCGACCGTGGCGGTTCCGCTGACGATCAGGTCATGGATGTTGCCGGCCCACACGTCGGTACCGTGGGAAAAGCCCGAGAGGCGCACCAGGGTGTCGAAATTCTGCGGCTGGGTATCCACAAGCATCTGGCGGGTAAAGCCGGTGCCAAACTCCGGGACGCCGATGGTACCGGTTTTGCCGATGATGGGATCCTCGTCCGGAAGGCCCAGGGCCTCCGGAGACGTGAAGATCGACATGGTCTCGGGGTCCGAGAGCGGGATTTCCTTGGCGTCCACGCCCGTCATGTCCTCCATCATGCGGATCATCGTCGGGTCATCATGGCCCAGCTCGTCCAGCTTGAGAAGGTTGGCCTCCATGCAGTGGTATTCAAAGTGCGTGGTGATGATGTCCGAGGTCGGATCATCCGCGGGGTGCTGGACTGGGCAGAAGTCCGTCACGTCCATGTCCTGGGGGATGACCACAAGGCCGCCCGGGTGCTGGCCGGTGGTGCGCTTGATGCCCACGAGGCCCAGGGCCAGACGGTTCTCCTCCGCTTTCGTGGCGGTGATGCCGCGCTCCTCGAGGTACTTCTTCACATAGCCGTAGGCCGTCTTCTCGGCAAGGGTGCCGATGGTTCCGGCGCGGAAGACATGGTCCGAGCCGAAGAGCACTTCGGTGTACTTGTGGGCGCGGGCCTGGTATTCACCGGAGAAGTTCAGGTCGATATCCGGCGTCTTCTCGTTGCCGGGGAAGCCCAGGAAGGTCTCAAAGGGGATGTCAAAGCCGTCCCGTCGCATTACCGTGCCGCAGAGCGGGCAGGTTTTCTCGGGCATATCGGCGCCGCAGCCGTAGGTGTGGGTGGTGGGCTGCGCTGGGCTCTCAGACGAGGAGGGAGAAGACGGTGCGGGCTCCGCCTGGCTCTCAGACGAGGAGGAAGATGCGGGGGCGGAGGGCTCTGTCGCCGGGTCCTCAGGCCAGGGAATCTGCTGGCCGCTTTGTCCGTTCCAGCGGAGCTTCAGCCCCGGGAACTCCGAATAGCGGCACTCCGGGCAGACGTAGTGAGCCGGAAGAGAGTTCACTTCCGTGATGCCGGACATAAAGGCGACCATGCTGCTGCCGACGCTGCCACGGCTGCCCACCAGATAGCCGTGCTCGAGGGAGTTCTGGACCAGCTTCTGGGCGGACATGTAGATCACGTCATAGTTGTGATCAAGAATGGTGTTGAGCTCCACGTCCACGCGCTCCTGGACCAGGGGCGGCGGCGTCTCGCCGTAGATCCTGTGCATTTTGGTGTAGACCAGGTCCTTGAGCTGCTGGGCCGAGTTTTCGATCTTCGGCGGGAAGAGGTCCTTGGGCAGAAGCTCGATCTCCTCCACCTGGTCGGCGATGGCACGGGTGTTTTTCACGACTACCTCGTAGGCGGTCTCCTTGCCCAGGTAGTCAAACTCCTTGAGCATCTCGTCGGTGGTGCGGAAGTAGATCGGGCAGGGCCGGTCCGGATCGGAGAACTTCTTGGCCGCCTGGAGGATGCGGCGGTATTGCTCGTCCTCGGGGTCAAGGAAGTGGACGTCGGAGGCGGCGACCACGGGTTTTCCCATGGCGCGGCCAAGGTCAAGGATGCGCCGGTTGAAGTCCTTCAGCACATCCACCGAGGCCACGCGGCCCTCGTCCACAAGAAAGCCGTTGTTGGCCAGAGGCTGGATCTCAAGATAGTCATAGAGGGACGCGATCTTGCGAAGCTCTGCGTCGCTCTCGCCGCGCATCACGGCGCCGTAAAGCTCGCCCATGCCGCAGGCAGAGCCCACCAGGATTCCCTCCCGGTGCTGCTGCAGCAGGCTCTTGGGGATCCGCGGGGTTTTGTGGAAATACTTGAGATACGACTGGGAGATCATCTCATAGAGGTTCTTCAGCCCCTTGCGGTTGAGAACCAGGAGGATCATGTGGTAGGTCTTCTCCACGTCGCTGCGTTTGAGGCTGTGGTGAATGGCTTCGATGTCGTCGAGGGTTCTGGCCCCCTTGGCCCGAAGCTCGGGAAGGAACTTGTCCATGATGCGGGCCACGACCATCGCGTCGTCCGAGGCCCGGTGGTGATTGAACTTGGGGAGGTTCAGACGGTTGGACACGATGTCCAGCTTGAAGCGCTTCAGGTCCGGAAGCATCGACTGGCTCAGGGCCAGGGTGTCCAGGAAAACAGGGTCAAAGTGCAGGCCCTGGCGCTGGGCCGCAGCGCGCATGAAACCGGTATCGAAATGAGCGTTGTGGGCAATCAGAGGCCGATCCCCGGCATAGTCCAGGAAGGCCTGCATGGCTTCTTTCTCACCGGGAGCATCCGCCACGTCCTCATCCCGGATGCCCGTGAGCTCGGTGATGTCCGCGGGGATCGGCTGGCCGGGATTCACGAAGGTATTAAACGTCGAAAGAATCTCGCTCCCCCGGAAGATGACAGCACCGATCTCGGTCATGCGGTCCAACTGGGCATTCAGGCCGGTCGTTTCGATGTCGAAAGCGACAAGCTCGGTATCGAGCGGCAGGTCGGACTTGCCGATAACCGCGGAGTTGCCGTCCATGTCATTGAAATAATAGGCCTCGAGGCCGTAGATGATCTTGACCCCGGCGTCCTTCCCCGCCTTCCACATATCCGGGAAGGCCTGGGCCACGCCGTGGTCCGTCACCGCGATGGCAGGCATGCCCCAGGCCGCGGCACGTTTTACCACGGCCTTCGGGTCGGTCAGAGCGTCCAGGGCGGAAAAACGGGTATGAAGATGGAGCTCGACCCGCTTGTCCTCGGGCGCGGCTTTATCCGGGCGGAGACGCTTCTTCGCCTTCATGATGTTGCGCGGATCGAGGATCATGTCGTCGTCGAACTTGGAATAGTTTACTTCACCCTGAATGAGCAGATGATCCCCGACACCGATGCGGCTCAGAATCGACTGGTCATCCTCGGCACGCAGATAGCGCGAGACCCGGATGGAGTTGGTACGGTCGGTGATGTCGAAGGACAGAATCGCCGCACCGCGTTTGGCAAGCTCGCGCGAGGAGACCGCAAAGACGTCGCCCTCCACCGTGACACGGCCGGACTCCAGCGTCAGGGTTTCCATCGCGACGGGACTCTGCCGGATCGCGCGGCCCATCAGCACATCGCCGTGACTGCCGGCGGAGCCCGCCTGGGGATCGGGTGACGCGGAGGCCGGCGCAGGGTAATCGGGGTTCAGCTCCACCCGGCTCAGAGCGTAGTCCTGGAGCAGGCGGTCACGGAGCTGATTCAGGTCCACGGGGGACGGCATCGCGGGAAAATGGGCAGCGATGCTCACATGACGTTCCGGGACGTTCACCTGGACATCGGTCACATAGGCTTTGTCGAGGCCCCCGCAGCTCGAGCTCAGGTCGGCACAGCCCGGAAAGATCACGAGAAAGGGAGTATGCTCAGCCATCGGACTCCTCGATCAGGGCCATCAGGCGGTCCAGGAGCTCCGAATACGGATAGGTGCCAAGGACCTCACCCTTGCGGAAGAGGAGGCCTTTGTCCCGGCCGCCGGCGATGCCGAAATCGGCCTCGCGCGCTTCACCCGGTCCGTTCACGACGCAGCCCATCACCGCGACTGTAATATCCCGCTTGAGGTCGCGCACCCGCTCCTCCACCTGGGTCGCGAGGCCGATCAGGTCGATCTCCGTCCGGCCGCAGGTCGGGCAGGAAACGAACTTCACGCCACCCTTGCGCACGCCGGCCGCCTTCAGAATTGCAATCCCCGCCGTAACCTCACGCACGGGATCCGCCGTGAGGGAGACGCGGATGGTATTGCCGATCCCCTCCATCAGGAGCGTGCCGATGCCGACCGCAGACTGGACCGTGCCGTTGTACTCTGTCCCCGTCTCCGTTACCCCAAGGTGCAGGGGGAACGGGAAGGTCTCGGCCGCCAGACGGTAGGCCGCGACCGTAAGAGGGACCGTGGAGGACTTCAGCGACAGGCAGATATCCTCAAAATTGTTCTCCAGCAGAAGATCCACGTGGCCCTTTGCGCTTTCCACCATGGCCTCCGGGCAGGGATGGCCGTATTTTTCCAGCAGACGCTTTTCCAGGGAGCCGGCGTTTACCCCGATGCGAATCGGAATATGCCGCGCGCGGCAGGCGTCCGCCACGGCCTTGACGTTTTCGGGGCCCCCGATGTTGCCGGGATTCAGGCGGATCTTATCGATGCCGCGCTCGGCGCACAGCAGGGCCAGGCGGTAGTCAAAATGGATGTCGGCCACCAGGGGCACATCCACCTGTTCTTTGATTTTGTCGATTGCAAGGGCGGCGCGCTCGTCCGGCACGGCGAGACGCACGATGTCCGCGCCGGCGGAGCGCATGGCGCGGATCTGGGAGACAGTCGCATCGATGTCATGGGTCTTGGTGTTGCACATCGTCTGAACGGAAACAGGCGCGTCACCGCCGATCCTGACGGCGCCGACCTGGATGCATCGGGTTTCGTTTCTGGTCATGAGATACCTCGAATTCGTGTCATATTTATGCACCTGAATGGCGCACTTGGCGTTTATTGAAACAGCTTCAGAATGTCATTGAACATGATGACGGCCATGAGCGTCAGAAGCAGCGCCATGCCGCCGGCATGGATCCAGGCCTCATACTTCGGGTTGAGCTTGCGGCGGGTGACGGTCTCGATCACGAGCGTCACCAGCAGCAGGAAAACCCGTCCCCCGTCAAGAGCCGGAATCGGAAGCATGTTCATAATGGCGAGGTTCACGGCGATGAATGCGCCGAGGTAGAGGATGTTGTACACCGCGTCGGAGGTTGACTCGGCGCTCTCCCCCGTCTCCGCCATGAGATCGACAATGCCGACCGGGCCGGACATATCCCGGAGGCCGACTTCGCCGTGCAGCAGCTGCCCAAGGCCCATCCAGACCATCCGTCCGAATTCCATGGCCGTGGCCCAACTGTAGCGAAGTTTGACCGGGAAGGTCGCCTCCTCGTAGCCGAAGTTGAAGCCAAAGAGCTCCCGCTCCTGGCCTTCATAAAGGCGCGGCGTCATTTCAAAGTCTTTGAGGACGACCCTCTTTCCGTCCCGTCGCAGGACCAGGTCATAGACCCCGTCCCCCTGGCGAAGAAAATCCCCCACGTCATAGTACTGATAAATCCTATGGCCGTCGACCTTCACGAAGCGGTCCCCCACCTGGAGTCCTTCGGCGCTCTCGTATGGGCAGCCGTCGATGAAACTCGCAATCGTCGGGGAGACAAAAGCCGTTGCGCCGAGGTACAGGCAGAAGATCACAATCAGGCCAAGAAGGAAGTTGTTGAAGGACCCGGCACAGAGGATCAGGATGCGCTTCCACGCCGGCTGAGCCGTGAAAGCGCGCGGGTCTTCCGAGTCGCCGTCCTCGCCCTCCATCGCACAGAAGCCGCCAAGCGGGATCGCGCGCAGGGCGTAAAGCGTCTCGCCCTTCTGTTTCTGGAAGAGCGCCGGGCCCATACCGACCGCAAACTCGTTCACCTTCACGCCGCAGAGCTTCGCCACGGAAAAATGCCCGAATTCGTGAATGGCGATCAGCACGCCGAAAATCAGAATCGCTAACAGAATATATGCTGCAGACATGGCTGATCAGGCTCCTACCGTTTCATGCACAAACCGCCGCGCCGCAGCGTCCGCTTCCAGGATCACATCCAGGCTGGAGGCATCCGCCCCGGCAAGCTTCTCCACCGCGGCAGCCGCCATATCATAGATGCGGTTGAATCCAAGCTTCTCCTTCAGGAACAGATGCACCGCCTCTTCGTTCGCCGCGCTCATCACACAGCCGGCGGTTCCGCCGCTGCGAGCACAGTCCATCGCCAGACGCAGGCAAGGGAAATTCACCAGATCGGGTTTTTCAAAGGTCAGCGCCTGAAGGGTACCGAAATCCAGATGGTCAAACATGGAGGGGCAGCGCTCCGGCCAGGTCAGTGCCAGCTGGATCGGAAGGCCCATATCGGGTACACCCATCTGTGCGATTACGGTGCCGTCCACAAGCTCTACCATCGAATGAATGACACTCTGCGGGTGGATCACCACCTGAATGTCATCCGGCGTCACACCGAACAGGCGCATTGCCTCGATGAACTCCAGACCCTTGTTCATCAGGGTGGCGCTGTCGACGGAGATTTTCGCGCCCATGTTCCAGCGCGGGTGCTTCACCGCTTCCGCCGGGGTGATCCCTTCGAGCTCTTCCCGGTGCCGGCCGCGGAACGGTCCGCCGGAGCAGGTCAGGAGGATCTTATGAAGCTCTCCGGGCTTTCGTCCGGTCAGGCACTGGAAAATCGCCGAATGCTCCGAATCCACCGGAACGATCTCCGCGCCTCTGTCATGGGCACGCTGCATCACAAGCTCTCCTGCGCAGACCAGGGTCTCCTTGTTGGCAAGGGCGATGCGCTTCTTTTCCTCAATGGCAGCCAGGGTCGGTTTCAGACCGACGGCACCGGACACCGCGGTCACGACACAGTCGATGCTCTGCAGCGTTGCAGCCTCAATCAGGCCTTCCATACCGCTGCCGATGCGGATATCGGTATCCGCGAGAGCGATTTTCAGCTGTTTTGCCGCATCCTCGTCGTATACCGCCACGAACTCGGGTTTAAACTTTCTCGCCTGCTCTTCCAGACGGTCAATCTGCCGGTTTGCGGTCAGGGCCGCGACCCGGATTCCCGTGAAGGAAGCCACCGCGGCGGTCTGACGGCCGATGGATCCGGTACAGCCGAGAATGGATATTGCTTTTACCATATTGCTGTTATACTCCTTTGCTGTCTTCCTGCAGGGCTCTCAGACCTTTACCCCGCCGTAGCGGCGGTCACGGGAGCGGAAGGCCTCGATGGCCTTGTCCAGCTCTGCCGGGGAAAAGTCCGGCCACAGGACATCCGTATAGTAGAATTCGGAATACGCACACTGCCAGAGCAGGAAGTTTGAAATCCGCTGCTCTCCGCCCGGGCGGATCAGGAGGTCCGGATCCGGCACACCGGCGGAGTAAAGATAAGAGGCGAACTCTTCTTCGGTCAGTTCTCCGGTCGTTTTCCCTTCTGCAAAGTCGCGGGCATAGCGTCGGGCAGCCTGCACAATATCATCGCGCCCGCCGTAGTTGAGGCAGATATTGGCCTGGAAGCCGTCAATGCGCGATGCAATCTCGTCGGCTTTCGCCACCAGTGCCTGCAGTTCCGGGCTCAGGCCCTCAACATCGCCGAAGACGCGCAGCTTCATGCCGTCGCGTTCCATGGTATCAATCGCCTCGTGAAGATACTTGTTCAGCAGGCGCATCAGCGTCTTCACTTCATCCGAAGGTCTCTTCCAGTTCTCCGTCGAGAAGGCGTACACCGTCAGATAGTCCACCCCGATATCACGGCAGTAGAGGGCGATCTTGCGAAACGTCTCTGCACCGACGGCATGGCCGGCGGTACGCGGCAGGCCGCGTTTCTTCGCCCAGCGGCCGTTTCCGTCCAGTATAATCGCAATATGGCGGGGGACCGTTCTGCCTTCCCCCGCCGTTTCTTTTCTCTGTGAATCAGCCATCAGATTTCCGTCAGCTCTTTCTCTTTCTTTTCAGAGATCTTGTCGATTTCCTTGATATAGTCATCCGTCATCTTCTGGATGTCCTTCTCCGCGATCTTATAGTCATCCTCGGTCATCTCGGAAGCCTTCTGCTGTTTCTTGAACTTTTCAATCGCGTCACGGCGGATGTTGCGGATGGCAACCTTGCTCTCCTCGCCGTACTTGCGGGTCTGCTTGGCAAGCTCTTTGCGGCGCTCCTCGGTCAGAGGCGGGAACACAAGCCGGATGGCCCGTCCGTCGTTCTGCGGATTGATGCCGAGATCAGAGGCCAGGATGGCGCGCTCGATGCCCTTGAGCACAGAGGCGTCCCAGGGCTGAATCATCAGAGAGCGCGGATCGGGTGTGGCAACCGTGGCCAGCTGCTGGATCGGGGTCGGCACTCCGTAATAATCCACCTGGATCTGATCCAGAACAGAGGCATTGGCTCTGCCGGCGCGGATTGTGGCGAGCTGAGCGGTCAGCGCTTCGCAGGTCTTTTTCATTTTGTTTTCGAATTCGGCGTAGTCAGACATCGTTCATTCCTCCTCAAAAGTGATAACAGAATTATATTGTTATTGATATACTTCAGCAGACGAAGGTTCCGATCTTTTCTCCGGAGAGAACCCGGAGAATATTCTTCGGATCCGCCAGGGCGAAAACGACGACCGGAAGGTTGTTGTCCATCGCAAGGCTGGTGGCGGTGGAATCCATCACCTGCAGACGGCGGCTCAGCACTTCCGTATAACTGATCTCGTCAAACTTCACAGCGTCCGGATCCTTCCGCGGATCGGCACTGTACACGCCGTCAATGTTCTTGGCAAGCAGAATCGCATCCGCGCCGATTTCCGCCGCACGCAGAACCGAGGCCGTATCGGTGGAGAAGAACGGATGACCCGTGCCGCAGGCAAACAGCACGACTTTTCCGCCCTCAAGATACTCGATTGCTTTCCTCACATCGTGTCGCTCTCCGACACCCTGAATATCGACCGCGGTCATGACCCTTGCATCCACACCGCACTGTCGGAAAACATCCGCAACCGCGAGGCAGTTCATCGCCGTAGCAAGCATCCCCATCCGGTCGGCACTGACACGTTCCACCTTTCCGGCGCCGTCCTTGACACCGCGCCAGAAATTGCCTCCGCCGATTACGATTCCCACTTCTGCCCCGCAGGCGAGGGCCTGCTTTACGCTTTCACAGACCGAGGTCACGAAATCGAAATCAAAACCGCTTCCCTTTCCTCCGCTGAGGGCTTCCCCGCTGATTTTAATCAGGACTCTCCTGTATTTCACACTCATTAAAGCAAATAATCCTTTCCGATTTTCATTCACGCTATGTTCCCGGTTAGTTTATCACAAGAGAACTCTCTTGACAATCGGAAATTTCATCTGTCACGTCGCGAATTGGATTTCTTTCATTTTGTTAAGGATTTTTAAGAATTTTTTTGATTTACAGACTTGTCTTTCTTTCATTTCATGTTATAATGGTTACAATTAGTGACATATTTATATTTTCTTCTTTCATTTACTGCATTTTTCATGCAGACTCACTACAAGGAGAAAGCTTAAAATGACCGAAATCAATCTGAAAGACGAGGCAATCCGCCGGGGTGTTCCCCGGATCGGGGATCCGTATCGCTGCCACGAGCTGGAGCCCAATCATCTGTACGAAATCTACATGGATGAATTCGACAACGAGTATATCATCCGCCGCGGAATTTTGACCATTGTCACGGGAGACGGCCGCGTGTTCTGATCCTCACACGCGCTGCGGCGTAGGCGCGTCGGATGCTTCATGCCTTCTCTGATCAATCGATAGAAAAGCATACCGGAATCCCTGCTTCCCTGTCTCGGGAGCGAGGATTCCGGTATGTTTTATCATACAGCAGAACCGTCTGCCGAACGGTTGATTTTCTTTTTTACGCCGTAAAAAACTCCCATGCAGCGCCGCATTTCAGTTCCGTGCCTGATCCAGGAAGCTGAATACTTTTTCCCAATATTGGATCAGCATGTCCGAATCCGTCATGTAGAGCTCATGCTTCATGTTCGGCATCCGGAAGAACTCCGCACGCGGTACTCTGGAAAGAAACTTCATCTGGGAAGCGTTTTTCACCACCGTATCGTTTCCGGCCTGGCAGAGCAGAACCGGAATCCGGATCCGGGAGGTCCAGAATTCGCTTGTTACCCTGGCACAGGCTTTGGCCGATTCCATTCCCCAGCCAAGGGACGGGGCACGGGTCTGAAGCTTTTTATCCGCCAGCCGTTTCTGGTAATAATAATGATACCGGCAAGCGGAGGAATCACAGCTGTTCTCAAAGTCTTCCGCCTCAAACTCATCGGTCGGATTGACGGGTGCGTCCTTTCCCCTCTTCAGGCTTTTCAGCTTTGCCCCGGCATACACCACCGGAACCGGGATTTTCCCAAAACTCAGGCCGAGCATCGGGGACGAGAGCACGGCTTTGTCAAACAGCTTCGGGTAGCGTTCGATCATCCAGGCACCGATGCATCCGCCCATGGAATGGCAGTACAGATAAACCGGAAGCTTCCCGGCTGCCGGTTTTATGCGCTTTTCCGTCAGATGCTTCAGGTCCAGCACATAGTCCCGGAAATGATCGGTATGGACGACAAAGGGGTTGTCATTTACGCGGTAGGAATAGCCGTGTCCGCGATGATCCAGGCCCCAGACCTCGTATCCGGCCTGCAGCATATAATAGATCGATTCCGTAAATTTTTGAATCGACTCCGTAAACCCGTGGCTGATCACAATGACGGCTTTCGGGTTATCCCGGCGATAATGCTCATAGTAGATCGGCTGCCCCTTTACCCTGGCATCAAACCCGCATTCTCTTCGTGAAGAAACATAGGGCTCCACCTCGGTCCGCATGACCTTTTCATAATCGTTTTCCCGAATCCAGCGCATCTTATCTCTCCTTCTGAACATGATTTCCATCCTTGTTTCAGCCTTGATTATAGGACAAAAAACAGGACGGAGCAAGCCTTTTGTTTTCGTCAAAAACTTGGTTTTCCGACTTGCCCTGTGAAGTTGCTCATGCTATAATGTAGAAAATGTCGTATTTTAATCAAACGACATGGCAAGATAAGCAATTTGGAAGGAGAAGAGGACATGAAAAAAAGGCTGACTGTTCTGCTCTGCCTGGTGCTTTCCCTGCTTCTGCTGACCGGCTGCGCCGCTCGGGATATCTCCAAAGCGAAGACCGCGTATGCAAACGGAGATTATCAGACCGTTGTCGATCTGCTGGAGAACATGAAGAATCCCAAGCCCGAGGTTACAGAGCTGTTAAACAATGCGAGGATTCATCTTGCATTCGACGCTGAAGATTACCAGAAGGTTCTGGACCTGATCGGTGATGCCGAAGTCAAGGACGAGGAAATCGCCTCTCTTCTCGAGCAGGCCAGGACCGCGGTAGAAGAGGCCAAAGCTGCCGAAGAGGCCAAAGCCGCCCTGGATGCAAAGATTGCGGAGATTAAAGATGCCTTTGCAGCAGGCGAATATCAGAAGGTTCTGGATCTCGCCGGCGATGAGGAGTTCGAAGATGCCGATGTCACCGCAGCCGTAAATGATTCCAAAGCTGCGATAGAGAAGGCCGCCGAAGAGGCCAAAGCCGCCGAGGAAGCCAAGGCCGCTGAGGAAGCCAAAACCGCCGAGGAAGCCAAGGCCGCCGAGGAAGCCAAGGCCGCCGAGGAAGCCAAGGCCGCCGAGGAAGCAAAAGCCGCTGAGGAAG
>JAGAFT010000138.1 GCA_017627975.1 Oscillospiraceae bacterium | reverse complement strand
GGTCTTGGCACCGTATTCGCCGCCGGCTTCGCGGAGCTTCTCCGCCTCGTCGCCGAACATCTCACAGACAAAGGGCCCCTCTCCGACACAGGTGGAATAGGCCTTCACCACGCCGATTACCTCATCGAGGCGGGCGGTCGGAAGCCCCGAACCCACCGGCGCGTAAGAAGCGATGGCGTTGGAGGAAGTTGTGTAAGGATAGATGCCGTAATCAAGATCGCGCAGTGCACCGAGCTGGGCTTCAAAGAGAATGCTCTTCCCCTCCGCGGAGGCCCGGCGCAGCCAGGCGCCTGTATCGCGGACGAAGAGACGGATCTTTTCTCCGTAGTCCTCAACCCACTGCATCAGCGCATCCATGGTCCATGGCTCCGCGCCGTAAACGCCGGTCAGGATCAGGTTCTTCCATTCGAGAAGCTCCTGCAGATGAGCTCTGAGATGCTCCGGATAGAAGAGCTCGCCCGCCAGAACGGTTTTCTTCTGGTACTTGTCGGAATAGAAGGGGGCGATGCCCTGCTTGGTGGAGCCGTATTTTTTGTCCTTCAGCCGGGCTTCCTCCAGGCCGTCCAGCTGGCGGTGCCAGGGGAGCAGCAGAGAGGCCCGGTCGCTGATCAGCAGGTTTTCCGGCGTCACGCTGACGCCCTTGGCACGGACATCCTCGATCTCGGTCCAGAGATTCTCCGGATCCAGCGCAACGCCGTTTCCGAGGACATTCACCACCTTCGGGTGGAAGATGCCGGAGGGGAGCAGGTGGAGCGCAAATTTCCCGTAGCGGTTCACGACCGTGTGGCCGGCGTTCCCTCCGCCCTGATAACGGATGACGATGTCATAGGATTCGGTCAGCAGATCGACCATGCGGCCCTTTCCCTCGTCGCCCCAGTTGATGCCCACAATTGCACAGGTTTTCATCCCGGTATCCTCCTCATTGTTTTTATTCATGAAACATGCTGCGGTATATCTCCCCGCCGGAGGAGGGGAGATCTGTCTTACAGGGAATTGACCCCCATAGACAGCATAACATATCCCGATCGGGAACGCAAAAAGTATACCCTTTCAGAAAGGGAAAGTCAAAAAAGAATCTGAGAAAAGGTCCATATTATGCTTCACGATAGGAATAACATATCGTTATTATAATGGAAAGAGTATGATAAGGGGCATCAGTGCCGTGATAAAATATACCGGGTGGGAAGCCCTGACCGGTACGAGGCCTGTTTCTATCCGGAACGCCGAAGAAACGGCGTTTGTCTGCCCAGCAGACAGAGTGAAATGAGAGGGGAGCTGTATGGATCAGCAGCAGTACGTCAGTACCGGGATCAAGGGCCTCGACAAGGCGATTGACGGCCTGAGACCGGGTGACACCGTAACCTGGCAGATGGAAAACATCGGCGATTACATGTATGTCGCGACCCAGTTCGTTGTGGATGAAGCCCTGACCGGCCGCCCCATGGTCTACCTTCGCTTCGGCGATCACGATGAATTGATCCCGACGGAGGTGCTTCAGGCCAGGGGGGCGAACATCCGGAAGATCACCCTGGATCCCGCGGTCGGGTTCGAGACCTTTGCGGTCCAGGTGCACAGGATCGTCTCGGCGGAGGCGGAGAATACGTTTTTCCTCTTCGACTGTCTCTCTGAGCTGCAGCGGTACTGGTTTTCGGACCTGATGATCTGCAACTTCTTCTGCCTGACCAGTGAGTTCATCGCGTCCCGCGGCGCGCTGTGCTATGTGGCGCTGCAGTATGAGCGGCATATCTATGAGACCATCTCGCGCATCCGGCATGCCACGAATGTCCTCATGAACATCCGCACGATGAACGGCTGCACGTACATCCATCCGGTGAAAGCCGACGGAAGAGACAGCAGGTATATGTACTTTCCGCTTCGCATTCACGGAAGCCAGTGTGAGGCGGTCACTTCCAGCAGCGAGACCTATGCCATCTTCGATATTTTTACCCAGACAGGAGAGCGCCGGGACTGCTGGGACAGCATGTTTGATTCGGTGAGCATCGACCACCCGGAGCCGACAGATCCGGAGGGGATCGCGCTGAAGGAAAACATCATGCGCTGCCTGCTGGGGACGGAGCCCACCCGCCTGGAGCTCTGCCGGAAGTACTTTACCATGCGGGACCTGATGGAAATCAAGCGCCGGGAGATCGGAACGGGCTGCATCGGGGGCAAGTCGGTCGGCATGCTGCTGGCACGGCACATCATCCGGGACACCGATCCGGAGCTCTATGCAAAACGCATTGAACCTCATGACTCCTATTTTATCGGGGCGGACGTGTTCTATACGTACGCGGTGCAGAACAACACCTGGGATCTGCGGACCAAGATGATCAAGCCGGAGGACTATCTCCGCGTCGCGCCGGAATTCCGGGATCGGCTTCTGCACGGGACCTTCATGCCCACCATCAAGGAGCAGTTTCTCTCCATGCTGGAGTATTTCGGCCAGTCGCCGATCATCGTGCGTTCCAGCTCGCTGCTGGAAGACGGAATCGGAAACGCTTTCGCGGGAAAATACGAGAGCGTCTTCTGCCCGAGTCAGGGGAGTCTGGAAGAGCGCTATGAGGTGTTCGAAAACGCGGTGCGCACGGTGTATGCCAGCACCGTGAGCCCGGACGCGTTCCGCTACCGCGCGGACCGCGGCCTGCTGGACCGGGATGAGCAGATGGCATTGCTTGTCATGCGGGTGAGCGGGGACGTGCACGGCGATTATTACTATCCGCATCTGGCGGGCGTGGGGCACTCCAAAAACCTGTATGTCAACGGCCCGAAAGCAAATGAGGACAACAGCGGCATGCTGCGCCTGGTCTTCGGGCTGGGGACCCGGGCGGTGGACCGGGAGGCGGACGACTATGCGCGCTTTGTGAATCTCGACACCCCGCTGGCCCCGCCGATGGTGGAATACGGCGACGAATACCGCTACAGCCAGCACAAGGTGGATGTGATCGACCTGCCGGAGAACCGGTTCGCGACGATCCCGCTCGAAAAACTGAGCAAATACAGCATGCGCACGGACGCGGCGCTCTTCATGGAGCCGGACACCGCGACGGCGGCACGATTCCGCGAAATGGGGCTTTACAACGAACCGGTCCCGGATATCGTAAACTTCCAGAAGCTTCTGCGCCGGACGGACTTCGCCCAGGTGATGAAGCGGATCATGGCCATCGTGGCGGAGAAGTACAACTATCCGGTGGACGTGGAATACGCCTGCAACTTTACCCAGCAGGGCGATTATAAGGTGAATCTGCTGCAGTGCCGCACGATCCAGACCACGGGCCTGGGGAAAGCCGGGGTGATGCCGGAGTTCCGGGAGATGCTCTGGCGCATCCGCGGCAACTTCATGGGCGGCAACGCCGCGATTCCTGTCCGCTATGTGGTGTTTGTGAAGGTGGAGCCGTATCTCAACCTGCTGGAACAGCAGAAATACGCCGTGGCCAGAGCGGTCGGGGAGCTGAACCGCCGGCTGCAGGGGCAGGACGCCATCCTGATCGGCCCGGGGAGATGGGGGACGACGACGCCGAGTCTCGGCGTGCCGGTACGCTTTGCCGAGATCAGCCACTATGCCTGCATGTGCGAGCTGGCCTATTTCTCCCACGGGCTGCGCCCGGAGCTGAGCTACGGGAGCCACTTCTTCCAGGATCTGGTGGAGTCGGGGATCTTCTATACGGCCATCTACCAGGGAGAACCCGGCTGTGAATTCAACGAAGAGAGATTTGATGCGTTCCCGGACCGCTATGCGGAACTCACGGGAGATGAAAAGCTCAAAAACGTGGTGAAGGTCTATGATCTTGGGGAGAAGGGCGCAACGCTATATGCCGAGGTCAAGAGCCAGGACTGCCTGCTCGGCCTGCTGTAAAGATGTTACCATACGTTTGACGTATGATCATTGCTTGATCTCAAACCGGGAAAGGAAGAAGCTTCATGACAAAGTATATTTTTGTAACCGGCGGCGTGGTCTCCGGACTCGGAAAAGGCATTACGGCGGCATCCCTGGGGCGCCTGCTGAAGGCCAGAGGGCTGAAGGTCGCGGCCCAGAAACTGGACCCCTACATCAATGTGGATCCCGGCACCATGAGCCCCTATCAGCACGGGGAAGTCTATGTGACCGAGGACGGCTCGGAGACCGATCTGGATCTGGGGCATTATGAGCGCTTCATCGACGAAAACCTCAACCGCTGGTCGAACCTCACCACCGGAAAAGTGTACTGGAACGTGCTGAACAAGGAGCGGCGGGGAGAGTACCTGGGGCAGACGGTACAGGTGATCCCGCACATCACCCAGGAGATCAAGGAGTTCATCTACGCCGTCGGGAAGAAGACGGACGCGGACGTCGTCATCACGGAGATCGGCGGCACCACCGGCGACATCGAAAGCCAGCCGTTTCTGGAAGCGGCGCGACAGGTGGGCCTGGAGCAGGGGAAAGGAAATGTCTGCTATATCCATGTGACGCTGGTTCCCTTCCTGCGGGGCAGCGATGAGCACAAGACCAAACCGACCCAGCACTCGGTCAAGGAGCTGCAGGGCATGGGCATCAGTCCGGACATCATCGTGCTGCGCTGTGATGAGCCGCTGGAGGAGGAAATTTTCCGCAAGATCGCCATGTTCTGCAATGTCAAGCCGGACTGTGTGATCGAAAACCGGACCCTGCCGGTGCTGTATGAGGCGCCGCTGATGCTGGAGGAGGAAAACTTCTCGCTCATCGTCTGCCGCGAACTCGGCCTCTGGACCAAAGCCCCGGAACTCTCCGGCTGGACCGAGCTGGTACAGCGGATCCGCAGCCTGAAGAAGACGGTCCGCATCGGGCTCGTCGGCAAGTATGTGCAGCTCCACGATGCCTATCTCTCGGTGGCCGAGGCCCTGCGGCACGCGGGCTATGCCTGTGACGCCGCGGTGGAGATCGACTGGATCAACAGTGAGGGCGTGACGGAAGAGACCGCCCCGGCGCTTTTCCGGAACTGCGACGGGATCATCGTCCCGGGCGGCTTCGGAAGCCGCGGCGTAGAGGGAATGATCACCACGGTGCGCTATGCCAGAGAACACGGGATCCCGTATTTCGGCATCTGTCTCGGAATGCAGGTGGCGGTCATCGAATACGCAAGGGATGTCTGCGGCCTTGCGGGAGCCAGTTCCGGAGAGCTTGACCCGGAGAGCCCCCACAAGGTGATCGACTTCCTGCCGGACCAGAGCGACGAGGTGGATAAGGGCGGTTCCCTGCGCCTCGGTGCGTATCCCTGCAAGCTCCGGGAGGGGAGCCTGCTTCGGCGCTGCTACGACAGAGAACTGGTGCAGGAGCGCCACCGCCACCGCTATGAATTCAACAACGACTACCGTGAGATCCTGACCGGGCACGGCTTGCTGCTCAGCGGGATGAGTCCGGACGATTATATCGTGGAGGCGGTGGAGCTGCCGGAGCACCCGTTTTTTGTCGGCGTCCAGTTCCATCCGGAATTCAAGAGCCGGCCGGACCGGCCGCATCCGATCTTCCGCGGGTTTATCGAAGCGGCACTTATCCACGGCTGCGCAGATATGGGGGAAAACAGAATTGAATAATCAGAAGGTCCTGATTCTGGATTTCGGCGGGCAGTACAACCAGCTGATTGCCCGGCGGGTGAGAGCCTGCCGGGTCTACTGTGAGGTGCATCCGTGGACGATGCCGTTGGAGGAGATCCGGGCCTATGATCCCATCGGGATCATCTTCACCGGCGGACCGAACAGCGTCTATGCGGAGCATTCTCCCCATGTGGACCCGGGCGTCTATGCCCTCGGCGTTCCGATCCTTGGAATCTGCTACGGCTGCCAGCTGCTGGCGCAGGAGCTGGGAGGCTGTGTCACCGCGGCGCAGGAGAACAGCGCCCGGGAGTACGGGAAGACCGTGACGCATTTTGATACCGGCTGCATGCTGTTTCATGATCTGCCGGAGAAGAGCATCACCTGGATGAGTCACGGGGATTTCATGGCGAAAGTACCGGAGGGGTTTCGATTGGTGGCGCGGTCCGACGTCTGCCCCACGGTGGGAATCTGTGACGAAGACAGAGCGTTTTACGGCGTCCAGTTCCATCCGGAGGTCAGTCATACCGAATACGGCAGCCGGATGCTGCGCAACTTCCTGTACGAGATCTGCGGAGCGGCCGGAGACTGGACCATGGCGGATTTCAAGCAGAAGGCCGTTGATGAAGTTCGAAAAAAGGTCGGAGACGGTCGTGTCCTGCTGGCGCTCTCCGGCGGGGTGGATTCCTCCGTGGCGGCGGCCCTGCTGGCGGAAGCGGTGGGGAAGCGTCTGACCTGTGTGTTTGTCGACCACGGACTGATGCGCAGGAACGAGGGCGACGAGATAGAAGCGGCGTTTTCCCGCTGGGATCTGAACTTTGTCCGGGTGGATGCGGAGGAACGCTTTCTCATGCATCTGGCAGGCGTGACCGAGCCGGAGCAGAAACGCAAAATCATCGGCGAAGAGTTCATCCGTGTGTTTGAGGCCGAGGCAAAGAAGATCGGCCGGGTGGACTTCCTGGCGCAGGGGACGATCTATCCCGACGTGATCGAGTCCGGCGCGGGCGAGGCGGCCGTGATCAAGAGTCACCACAATGTGGGCGGACTGCCGGATTATGTGGATTTCCGGGAGATCATCGAGCCGCTGCGCATGCTCTTCAAGGATGAAGTGCGCGAGCTCGGAAGAGAGCTGGGCCTGCCGGAATACCTGGTGACGAGACAGCCCTTCCCGGGCCCGGGCCTGGGCATCCGTGTCATCGGAGATCTCACGAAGGAAAAACTGGATATGGTGCGCGAAGCGGACTGGATCTTCAGGGACGAAATTGCGAAAGCCGGCCTGCAGAATCAGATGAGCCAGTACTTTGCGGCACTCTCCAACATGCGCTCGGTCGGCGTAATGGGAGACGGACGGAGTTATGACTATGCGGTAGTGCTGCGCAGCGTTCAGACCGGTGACTTCATGACGGCGGACTGGAGCCGAATCCCCTATGAGGTGTTGGACCGGGTCTCCGTCCGGATCGTCAACGAGGTCCCGGGCGTCAACCGCGTGCTCTATGACATCACCTCCAAGCCGCCGGCCACCGTGGAGCTGGAATAACATCGGATCGGTTCACAGACAAAGGAGACGAGAACTCTTTTCGGGTTCCCGTCTCCTTCGTGGATTTGATCCTCCGTGCAAACATCGGCGCTTCTTTTGTGTGATACTTCTGTGATAGTTCGTGTGTTATGATGCAGTCACAAAAGAAAAAACTCCGCCAATTCAAGTCTTTGACGGGGCGGGGAGACAGAACCCGGTTTCAATGTATCGGATTGGAAGTCTCCCCGAAATGTAAAAAATATTATAAATTGAAAATAAAAAAGGAGAAAGAACCATGGAAAATAAAAATCTGAACGAAAATCTGAACGAACAGGAACTTGAGAATGTAAGCGGCGGTGAATTCCGTGTGGTCAACACCGGTGATGCAAGACCTGCTGCCATCAGAAGCTATCCCGGCCTGAACGCCCCGGTGGTTGCGACGCTTGTGAACGGCACACAGGCGAATTCGACAGGAAGATTCACCTATGCAGACGGCCGCAACTGGGCCGAGATCAACTATCCCGTGCAGGGATGGATCAAGGGCGCCATTCTCGGTTATGCGTATTGATGCCGCATAGGCTCAAGGCTTGCTGAAAAAATTCAAAAACAAGATCCGCAGATCAGGCAGTTTCTTTGCCCGGTCTGCGGATTGTTCTATTGAAGAAAAAGGGCATCCCTTCCTGAAGAAGCGATGCCCTTTCGATATAGGTCTGTTCTTTATTTCCAGTGCTTCAGCTGCGAAAGATATTGATCATACTGGCTCTTTCGTACTTCTTCCGGGGTGTTGTCCGGGTTCGGCATATGGGAGATAAGAAACTCGAGCAGCCCGTCTTTTGATTCATAGGCAAAGGCCCCTTCGACGTAACACCACTTGCAGTAGTCCTCATTGTAGCTTCCGTCCGGTTCCCGGCTTATCATGTCGTCCTCGCTCAGCGGCATCCCGCAGCACTGGCAGATCAGCTGCCTCGGCGATCCGAGGAGCGAGTTGATGGACACATCAAATTCCTTTGAGAGCAGTTTCAGCGTATCGGTATTGGGCTGCGTTTCTCCGTTTTCCCAGCGGCTGACCGCCTGTCGGGATACCATGACATGCTCTGCCAGCTGCTCTTGCGTCAGATGCTTCTTCTCCCTGAGATTTTTAAGGATGTCTCGAATCTCCATAACGGATTCCTCCTGTGTGGTTATTAGGATGCTTCCATTATAATCCCGATCACGGATCGGGAAAAGCAACCTGCTGTTGCGATGAGACGATGCCTTCCAGAAATTCCCTGGCCTCCCTTGCTCCGCCGCAGGCGTGAAAACTGTCAGATACCAGTTTCGCCTTGGCTTTATAGTCCGGCTCATACAGCACGTTCTGGAGGGCCTGCAGAATATCTTCTTCCGAGATGGATTTCAATCGAATCCCGGCGCCAAGCTCCTCTGCTCTTTTCGCGACGGCTTCCTGCTCCGACGTCTGGGGAAACAGGACCAGCGGCACCTGGAAATACAGGCCCTCGGAGGCGGAATTCATGCCGCAATGGGTGATAAACGCATCAGAGACAGACAGGACGGCCATCTGGTCAACAGACTCATAAATCCGGATGTTCTCCGGCAGATCCTCAAAACGGTCCGTGTTGCTTCCCATGGAGATGATGACCTGCCAGTCGGTCTTCCCCAGAACGCTGATGCAGTTGCGATAGAATTCCCGGTTCTGGTTAATCGTGCCCATGGAGATGTAAACGGTTTTCTCTGCCGTCTTCGCATAAGGCTCCGTGATCGGACGGATCGAAGGTCCGATAAAATGATAGAGATCTGAAAAGGTTTCAGCACAGGGCTGGAAATACTTTGAGGTATAGACAATGGTGTTGGTTTCATTGTCGTTCTGAACAATGTCCAGGATTCCTTTGACCGGATATCCCTTTTCCCGCAGCCGTGCGAGCTGTTTGTTGATGCGCGGCATGGTGAACAGTGTTTTTGCGATGTCCCAGGGCGTCTGCTTCATGTACCTTGCGGAGTATCTGTTGAATGCAAAGGTGGTCGTAGAGCACACATAGGGGAGCCCGTGCTTCATGGCCACCAGCTTTCCCCAGTAGGCGACGGAATCGGAAACAACAAGATCGGGTCTAAGCTCTTCGACTTTCTTCGTTGTCATTTCATCCAGCGCCAGCGTTGAGGAAACAAGCAGCTCCGTCGCGAAGGCCTTATCCTTCCCGACGCGGTCCGCGTTTTCCTTATCCTCCATGTCAAAGTCATACGCGTCACACCCAATGAACACGGCGCCCGCGCGTTCAATCTGAGCCCGGAACAGTTCGAACGAGAAATAGAAAACCTGGTGCCCGGCAGCGGTCAGTTCCTTCACGATACCCAAGGTCGGATTGGTGTGTCCGTATGCCGGAATACAAAACCATGCGATTCTCATTTCGCCTCATCCTCGCTGTTCCCTTCAAACGCAACAGCAAACAGGTCTGAGAAAGCACCCTTATTTGGAATTGCGATGCCGCGCTGTTCATCTCCGAGAAGCAGCAGCGTGTCTCCGGGTTTAATATTGAATATGTCCCGTGCCTGCTTGGGAATGACAATCTGCCCTTTTTCCCCGACGGTCGCCGTCCACGCGTATTTTCCATCCGGTGCTGCCATGATCCTCACCTCACTCTTTTGGTATGATTTGTATAACATATCATACTATTTGATCCGGTGAAAGTCAATACGGGAGACGATTGTTATCCGCAGTCACCGGCTTTGATCTCGCTTGCGGCTATTGTATTCATTCCTGATCCGTGGTAGAATCAGAAAACTTCTTCATCGTTCTGCTATCAGGAGGGAAACATGAAGCTTCCGGAACTGCTGTCCCCGGCGGGGGATCTGGATCGGGTTCAGACGGCGCTGCTCTACGGGGCGGATGCCGTCTATCTTGCGGGCAGGCTCTTTGGCATGCGTGCCAAGACGGTCAATTTTCAGGACCAGGATCTTGAGCGGGCCATTCATCTG
>JAGAFT010000137.1 GCA_017627975.1 Oscillospiraceae bacterium | reverse complement strand
CAGAACGGTGTTGCCCTTCATCATGGAGACGCCGATGTTGACGTTCTCGGCGCGCTCCTGCTCGGTGAACTGGAAGTCACCGTCCGTGCCGGAGAAGTCCAGAATCGCCATATCGGGATAGGCGGCCACGGCGCCCTGGGCAGTGGGCATGTCGGTGCAGACGAACTCAACCGTGTCGGTCTCCAGGGCCATCAGCATGGCCGGGGCGGTCTCGGCGGCGGTCATGATCTTGGCGCCTTCGATCTGGGGCAGGCAGGTGTCATACCAGATGGTGGCGATCTGTGCGGTGCAGCTGTGTCCGGCGAGGTCCGCGATTCCGGTGGCGGAAGCCAGAGGACTGTCCGCCTTGGTCAGGCAGACGATGGTGGCATAGAAGTAGGGGCCGGCAAAGTCGACCTGCTCGGCGCGCTCGGCGGTCATGGACTGGCCGGCGATGACCGCGTCAAAGGTACCGGTCTGGACACCGGGAACCAGCGAATCCCAGTCGGACTGGATGACCTCGAGTTCCCAGCCGTTGGCTTCGCAGATCTTCTTGCCGATCATGACGTCATAGCCGTTGGCATAGGAGCCGGGGACATTCGCGATGGGAACGGCGCCGTTCGAGTCGTCGGTCTGGGTCCAGTTGTACGGGGCATAGGCACATTCCATGGCGATCGTGAGGACACCGTCCTCCACGCCGCTGGGAACTTCGGCATCGGCCGCAAAGGCCTGGGTGGCGGCCAGTGCAAACAGCATCATGACGGCCAGCAGCATTGCAATCGTTCTTCTCATGGTTTTTCCTTTCTGAGTCGGATGACTCCCCGGCTGTTCCTCCCCGCCGGTGGGGACAATAAAATGAACCGCTTTGTAAGCGGTCCATGGAAAATCGGATACAGAACATGCATTCCGGTCATCATCGATAGCGCTCCACAAAGTTTTGTGACAGTCTGTACAATCTTCTTGCACAGCCCAGAACCGAAGGAGCAGGCCTCCTGCCGGATCTTCGGCGATGAACCCTTTCCCGTCCGACGGCTGCCTGGCCTTGCCGTACGGTACTGATGAACACCGCGCCTCTATCTAAAGCGATTCAATTTGGCTGTATCATAGCACCGCGCTTCAGTGATGTCAATCACTAAAGTGTTATTTTCAGCTTTTTTGTAGAAACCGGTAAAAGCGTCAAATCAGGCAGGCCGATTTTGAGCATTTTGAACGAAATGGATTGCGGCGATGCGGCGTCTGTCCCACCATCTCTCCTACTGCTGGGGCTGCACGGGCAGTTCCAGAATCACCCGGAACACGGGAGTGTACTCGATCTTCATGCTGCCGCCGAAGGTTTCCGTCATCTGGCGAAGAGACTTCAGTCCGCCGTGTTCCGTGAGTGGCTTGTCCGGCGCGCGGCCGTTGTTTTGAAGCTCCGCTCTCAGACGGCTGTCCTTTTGCCTCAGCAGGACCTCCAGTCTGTCGCCGCCGGCATGCCGGACCGTGTTTGCGGCGCATTCCCGCACGGCATGGCCAAGGATTCGCCGGATCCGGGGATCCTTCGGAACCGTTCCTTCGATCCGGACCGAAACTCCGATTCCCTTCGCCTGGATGAGAGCAGTATTCAATTCATCCTCCGTGCTGCTTTCCTCCAGCTGGTTCAAAAGATCCTGATTCGTTTTCCGCATCCGATCCAGAAGCTCCTGCCCGTCCGCCCCGTCCGGGTGATCGAGATACTGCCGGCATAACAGCAGCAGCTCCCCCAGCTCGTCATGAACCCGCACCCGAGTCTGAAGCAGGGCCTCCTCTCTCAGGACTTCCTGACGCGCCCGATAGCGCTCCGTTGCCTCGTCCTTCGGCTGCCGCGAGATCGCGGTGCGCAGGCTCAAAGCGGTCAGCGTCCCCATCACCAGTTCGCAGCACAGAATCACGCCCCAGGGGACAGCATGAAAGGCCGTCATAAAATCCGGCTGTACGCTCTCTCCCTTATACCAGGGGACCGGCGGTTTCCCGTCCATCATCAGCGCGAACCAAAGCGAAACCGCCGCCAGCTGCAGCAAAGCAGGCAGAACGCTCTTTTTTTCTTTTCGTTCGGGAAAAAGCATGATCACGGCGCACAGCTGTCCAAAAAAGAGCAGAACAGCAAACCCGGCAAGCCCGATCCCGCCGGGCGTTCCGATGATCTCATCAAAGGGTCTCATCGTTCCCCTCCTCTCCGGGCATAGAGCATCAGGTACATCAGTCCGTCCTCTTCCGCACAGAAGAAACCGACACCGTGAACGTCGATGACGCAGCAGAAGAAGAACCTTCTGCCGCTGAAGGAAGCACCGACAAGTCCTGATCATCTCTTCTCTCATGTCAGACATGCGAATTCTTCCGTTGACTTTTCATCGAAAAATAGTAATATAGGTTCTGTCAGGAAAGAGAAAATCGCTGTTTTTGATCATGGGAGTGAGGTGCCCGATTATGGACAAACTGATATATGACAGTTTTCTGGATATTCTGAGAGAAGAACTGGTCCCCGCCATGGGCTGTACAGAGCCGATTGCGGTCGCCTACGCGGCAGCTCTGGCGCGGGACGCGCTGGGCTGCATGCCCGAAAAGACCACCCTCATCGTCAGCGGCAACATCATTAAGAACGTAAAAAGTGTGGTGGTACCGAACACCGGCGGCCGCAAGGGCCTGCGCACTGCGGTCGCGGCAGGGCTCTGCTTCGGGAAAGCCGATAAGGAGCTTGAGGTTATCTCCGAAGCAACGGATTCCGATCTCAAAGCCCTGGACGCCTACCTTGAGACCGCCGAGATCCGGCTTCAGGAGGCGGACTCCGACCAGCCCTTCGACCTCGCGGTTTCGCTGTCCGCCGGTTCCGATACTGCTTATGTGCATATCGTAAGCCACCACACCAATGTCGTCTGTATCCGGAAGAATGACGAGACACTTATCGAGAAACCCTTCAGCAACGAAACCATCCAGGCGCCGGAGAACCGTTCCCTGCTCACGGTCGAGAGGATCGTGGAGTTTGCCGGCTGTGTTGACATTGAGGAGGTCCGCCCTGTCCTTCAGCGTCAGATTGACTACAACATCGCCATCGCCAAGGAGGGCCTGAGCGGCGAGTACGGCGCGGGGATCGGGAAGATCCTTCTGCGCAGCTACGGAAACACGGTTTTCAACCGTGCCAAAGCCTGGGCGGCCGCGGGGTCCGATGCGCGGATGGACGGCTGCGAGCTTCCCGTGGTGATCAACTCCGGCAGCGGGAATCAGGGCATCACCACCTCCGTTCCCGTGATTGTCTACGGGCTGGAACTCGGCGTCTCGCATGAGATGCTTTTGCGGGCGCTCGTGATCTCCAACCTCGTCACCATCCATCTCAAGACAGGCATCGGCAGTCTCTCCGCCTACTGCGGGGCCACCTCTGCCGGGGCCGGCGCCGGCGCGGGGATCTGTTACCTCTACGGCGGCGGCTATGAAGAGATTTCCCATACGATCGTGAATGTGCTTGCCATCAATTCCGGTATGATCTGTGACGGAGCCAAGGCAAGCTGCGCGGCCAAAATCGCCTCGGCCGTGGAGTCCGGCATGCTCGGCATGCGCATGTACATGCATGACAGCCAGTTCTACGGCGGCGACGGCATAGTCGTCAAGGGCGTCGAGAACACCATCCGTGCGGTCAGCGAAATTGCCCGGGAGGGCATGCGCGGCACCGATAAGGAAGTCATCCGTCTTATGATGTCCACAAGCTGAGTTCTCCATTGCTTCCTATCAGAGCATCCCCTGAGGAAAGACTGTCTCTTTTAGGGGATGCTTCCTTTTTGTGTTTTCTTTTTTCCGTTTTGTTCCTTGACGCGAAAAGCCCGCCGTCTATAATACAAGATAGAATCAGTTTTTTCATGGATGGATGGTGCAGTATGACAAACTGGCAGGGCGGACAACTGGATAATTCCGGGTCCGCCGAGAGCTCTCCCGCTGCGGAGACTGAAGAAACAGAACACTATACCGGCCTGAACCGTCTGTTTCACAGCGACGCAATCCAGGAGCTCATTCGGCGGCTCGACGATGGCACCTTCGCGGATTTTATCGACGACTGGAAATGGATTTTCAGCTTCTCCAGAAAATATCGATGGATCATCGTGTTCTATACGCTGGTTGGGATCTTCGGTTCCAGTCTCTCCATCGGTTCAGCCTGGCTGAGCCGGACACTCATCAACATCGTCGTTGGCCAGCAGCGGGACAAGCTCTGGCTGCTCCTGGGTGCCATGCTGGGGATGACGGCCTTCTCGCTCCTGCTTTCCAGTCTGAGCAGCCGGATCTTCACCCGCATTTCCATCTATGTCAGCAATGACATCCAGGCCGAGATTTTTGACCGGATCATCGACGCGCGCTGGGACGAGCTGAGCCGCTATCCCAGCGGGGATCTGCTCAACCGCTTCAATGGTGATGTCGGGACCATTGCCTCCAACGCCATCAACTGGATTCCGAATCTCATCATCAACATCTATACCTTTGTCGTCACCTTCGTGGTGCTCTTCCGGATGGATTCCATCATGGCCTGGATTGCCGTTCTCTCCGCCCCCTTCCTGCTGGTGATGAGCCGCTGGATCATGCGCCGCATGAAGGAATACCGCAAACGCATACTCGAGCTCAACTCCGGCATGATGTCCTTTGAGGTGGAGACCTTTTTCAATTTCGACATGATCAAATCCTTCGGCGTGTTCGGTACCTATTCGAAAAAGCTCCGCTCCTGGCAGCAGCGCTACAAGGACTACAGCCTCGATTATAACCGGTTTGAGATCCGTTCCCGCATTCTCCTGACGCTGGTTTCCACCACCGTCTCCATGGCTGCCTTCGGCTACTGTCTGTACCGGCTCTGGAACGGTCAGATTCTCTACGGCGACATGGCCTTCTTTCTTCAGCAGCGCGGCAGTCTCAGCGGGCGCTTCAACAGCCTCATCGGCACCATCCCCGGCATGCTGAATTCCGCCGTCTCCGCACACCGCATCCGGGAGCTCGTGGATCTGCCGCGGGAAGAGCACGACGCCGAAAGCTATGAGGCGATGCGCCGCGTTGCGGACGACGGTCTCACCGTGAAGCTCGATCACGTGCGCTTCGGCTACTGCGAAGAAAAGGAGATCTATCAGGATCTGAACCTCTCCGTCGGCCCGGGAGAAATCGTGGCTGTTCTCTCCCCTTCCGGCGGCGGGAAAACCACCTTCATGCGCCTGATGCTTGGAATGCTCCGCCCGTTGGAGGGCAGTGTTACGCTCACCGGCTCCGACGGGCAGGCTGTCCCTGTGAATGCGGACCTGCGGCGCTTCTTTGCCTATGTACCGCAGGGGAACAGCATTCTCTCCGGCACCGTTGCCGAAAACATGCGCAATGTCCGGGAGGATGTCACCGATGAAGAGATCGTCTCCGCCCTCCGGACCGCCTGTGCCTGGGACTTTGTCTCTCAGCTGCCCAATGGGATTTACACCTCTCTCGGAGAACGTGCGCGCGGCATTTCCGAGGGACAGGCCCAGCGTCTCGCCATCGCGCGGGCTCTGCTGCGTGATGCCCCGATTCTTCTGCTTGATGAAGCGACAAGCGCGCTCGATGCCGAAACGGAAGAGGCCGTGCTTCGCAATATCATCCGCTTCCATCCTAACAAAGCGATCATCATCTCCACCCACCGCCCCGGCGCGCTGAAGCTCTGTCAGCGGATCTACCGGATCCACGGCGGCGGGATCGAAGAAGTGGCTCCCGCGGTGGCGGAATCCCTGATTCCCCGCCCTGTCGACAGCACATCCGTGACGGATTCCCTGCGGAATCGTGCCGCGGAGCAGGACGCCTATCTCCGAAGGCAGACTGCGAAGACGGTTTCCGCACTGCCGGAACTGCCGGAGCCGGAAAACGAGAACGGATGGTGGGTGCCATGAATGAGCAAATGGAAGAAATGACTCTTTACGGCTATGGCGCCGACCGCCTGAAGCTGTTGCTGATGCCCGCGGTCTGCGTGCTGTCCTTCGGCCTTCCGGGGACAATCGGGAGCGCGGTGCGGGATCTCTGTCGGGCCGCTCCCCTGGCGTTTTATATTCTGTGCGGTTTCTTTGTCCTGGATGAAGACGATGACGCGCGTCACGGAAAGCTTCTCCGTGCAATCCGTTCGACGGGAATTTTCTTTCTGGTCCTTACGCTTTTCTATCTTGGGCTGAATGCTCTGGTCTTCACCCTGCAGGGCGTCGACTGGCTTGGCGATGTCCCGATAAAACGCGTACTCTTCAACTTTGTCGTGCTCTGCGTCTGGCCTTTTCAGACCGGTGAGTGCCTCTGGTTCATTCAGTCCTTATTCTACGCCTGGGTGCTTCTGTGGCTTCTGGACCGGAAGGGGCATCTGCCTTTTCTTGTGCTTCCGCTTTTCATTCTGACAACGGTTGTGATGCTTCTCAGTGGGGAATTTGCCGGTCTGATCAAGCTGAATCTTCTGGGGTATCCCTATATCCCCGCCAACGCCGTTACCCGGGCGCTCCCCTATCTGCTGCTGGGAGCCCTGCTCCGGCGGCACTCCGATCGTCTCTTTCTGATCAATCCCCTGCTTTGGGGCGGGCTTCTGATTCTTGGAATTGTTCTGGCCCTTGCGGAGATCATGCTTCTCTCCTATACGGGAAAGCTGGTCTATGTCGGACACATGATCGGCTATGGCCTCATCGCCTTTTCCCTCTGCTGCATCGCACTGGCTCATCCGGAGGAGGAACTGGGCGCCGTATTCCGGCATGCCCGCTGTCTCTCCCGTTTTATCTATGCCTTCCATCAGCCGGTTGGTTTTTTCCTCCCTATGCTGCTGACGCTCTTTGGTGAGAGGCCTGCTTCCCTTGTTCTGAACTTCGGCGGCGTTGCCGTATTTATCTTCACCTTGCTCCCGGCATTGCTGGCGGGCGCCTGTGAATACGGATTCCGCCGCATTGTGGATTTTCTTTGATTCTGGCCCAACAGTGAGGTTGATACGATGAAACTTCGATATGAGTTTTCGGTCATGGAGATGGACGGAGAGTATATGGCCGTTCCGGTCGGGGAGAACGCGGTGCAGTTTAACGGAATGCTGCGGATGAACGACGTCTCCGCCGAGATTCTGGACCTTTTGAAGGAAGACACCACCCCGGAAACGGTGCATCGGATTCTCCGGGAACGCTATCCCGATTCCGATGACCGTGAGATTGGTGAGCAGCTTGCGGCTTTCCTCAATCAGCTTGTCCGCGAAGGGCTCCTGATCGTGCCATGAGAGAGTTTCAGATCTCCCTTGCCGGTCAGGCCATCGGCATCCGCAGTCTGTATGACGAGGTTTTTCACCTTTGCAGGGACTATCTCTCTGATCTGCCCGAGCTGTCTTTCCGGATTGAGACAGAGCCGGAGGATATCCGCTATGAGCAGGAAAAGTCTCTGCGTGAAGCGGCTTTGGAAGGAAAGCCATCTTTTCTCTATCCCGAACCCTATCTTGAGACCCTGGCCGTCTATCGCAAGATTGCCGCCCGGATGCCGGAGTACAACGCCTGGCTGATGCACGGTTCCGCTGTCGCGGTCGGGGCGGAAGCTTTTCTCTTCACCGCTCCTTCCGGCACCGGCAAGACCACCCATACCCGACTGTGGCTGGAGCAGGTGCCGGGAGCCTATGTGGTAAACGGAGACAAGCCGCTTCTCAGGCTCAGAGATGGCATCTGTGAAGCCTGCGGAACACCATGGTCCGGCAAAGAGGGTCTGAACCGGAATGGTATCGTTCCCTTGCGTGCCATCTGCTTCCTCAATCGCGGGGAAGAAAACCGGATCGAAGAGCTATCCTTCCGGGAGGCCGCTCCCCTGCTTCTGCAGCAGAGCTACCGTTCCCCTGATTCCCTTATCATGCAGAAAACCATGACAATGATCAGGGCTCTGGGAGACTGTACCCGTTTCTACTGCCTTTTCTGCAATATGGAGCCGGAAGCCGCTCTTGTCTCCTGGAACGGGATGCGAAATATTACTTGATCTTTGTTACATTTCATCACTGTCCAGAGATGCTGAAAGCGTCACACTCGATTTTGAGCGTGACGCTTTCAGCATTATAGACAAATTTGATATGCCGTTTTTATGCAGCTATACAAAAATATATCCGGGGCTTGAATTTAGTAACGAATTGATTACAATATATTACAACAAAGTGTTTTGCTTGAGTCTTGGAGATATCGATATGAAAAAAATGAACTCTCCCAAATTAGAAGTTATACAATTCAATACGGAAGATGTGATCGTGACAAGCGGAAGTTCTGTCACCACAGGTTTCAGCAGTCTTTCCCATTTAGATGGAAACAATTACTTCACCTCAGGGTATGAAAGAAAGCAATCTGGTTCAGATGAGGTTAGCGGTAAATATTATTATATATTTAATGTTACAGGCAGTGCATTAGAATTCCAAACAAATGCTTTTCCAATTAATAATATCACAAAAGAAATATGGGCATGGTTTGACGAGAGTACTGAAAGTTGGTATACAGAATGGAAGGGAAAGAATTATTATTACGAAGGGAATGAAAACTATAATTGGAGAGAAAACAATCGAACAGGCTGATTCCATACTTGAATAACACATCTGTTTGAACTTCTTATTTCATTATCCCCTTACAGAATTGTTCTAAGCTCCCCCGGTGTCTCCACAATCGCGGCGGCGCCGGCGGCTTCCAGTTCGCCTTCGGCCGCATAGCCCCAGCGTACCCCGATACAGGGAATGCCGCACTTCTTCGCGCCCTCCACGTCATACTTCGTGTCTCCGACAAGAACGCAGTCTTCCGGCTTTGAACCGCAGAGCTCCATCGCCCGGGTGACAATCTGCCATTTGGCGTCGTTGTTCACGCCGCCTCCGCTTCCGACCACCACATCAAAGAGGTCCCGGAGCCCGGCGCGCTGAAGCAGCAGTTCGGCAAGCGCCTGCGGTTTGGAGGTCGCAATGGCCGTCTTCTTTCCCGCCGCGCGAATCGCCTCTAGGAGTTCGCGGATTCCCGGGAAGGGGCTCGACTCATATACGCCGATCGGGACATAGCGCTCCCGGAAATCCGTTACAAGCTGTTCCGCCTCTTCTTTTGTGACCTCGTAGACCTCCATAAACTTGTCCACAAGCGGCGGCCCGGCAAAGCAGCGCAGCTCCTCGAGCTCGGCATCTCTACCGTGCTTGCGGAGTGCGTATTGAATGCTCTTTGTGATCCCCTCCACGGTATCAAACACCGTTCCGTCGAAATCGAAGAGCAGAGTTGTGATCGTTTTCTTCATCGTCAATTCTCCCATTACGGAAAGTCCCCCGGCCGCTTCCGGTCGGGGGACTTCTTTTTTCTTTCAGATCAGACGAGTTCGATAACCGCCATCTCGGCAGCGTCGCCGCGACGGGCGCCGATGCGGGTGATGCGGGTATAGCCGCCGTTGCGGTCGGCATACTTCGGAGCGACCTCATCAAAAACCTTCTTGGCAACATCTTCTCTGGTGATGAAGCTCAGAGCCTGACGATAGGACGCCAGATCTTTCGCCTTGCCAAGGGTAATCATCTTCTCGGCCATCGGAGCGATCTCCTTGGCGCGCGTGACGGTGGTTTCCATTCTGCCCTTGTCGAGCAGATCGGTGACCTGCTGACGGAGCATCGCCATGCGCTGGGCAGTCGTCTTGCCGAGCTTTCTGGTTCCAGGCATTGTACTATTTCCTCCTTAAGGTTCGGTCATTGTTCCCTGTGTTGGATATCAGGT
>JAGAFT010000136.1 GCA_017627975.1 Oscillospiraceae bacterium | reverse complement strand
TGAAGAGTTACGTACAACTCCTCCCACCGTGCTTTGTAGTGTGCCTCTCTCAAGCTAATTGTATCAGAAAACTGAAAATTTTGCGGCTTCAGTTTTCATTACTATTTGTGCCGGTGCCGCACCGGCATGTGGATTAGAATGCAAATGTATTGCAAAAAAAAGCGGGTAAAAACAATCGAAAATAAAACAATAAAAAAGAAAGGCGGCGATGCTGTGGCACCTCCGACACGCGGGCTGGGACCGAGGGGCTTCCTGACCGAAGAAGAGAAACAGAACATGCCCAAGGTGGACAGCGCCCTGATCCGGCGGATTTTGTCCTATCTGCGGCCGTACCGGCTTCAGTTTGTGCTGGTGTTTGTGACAATCCTGGTGTCGGCCGTCCTCGGTCTGCTGCCGAGCATCATCACGGGGCGGATCGTGGACGAGGCGCTGGTGGGGAAAAACATGGCGCTGCTGGTCCGGCTGCTGATTCTGGCGTTTGTGACGCTCTCGGCCTCTCAGGTGATCTCGGTTCTCGAGAGCTATATCAATTCCTGGATCTCCCAGCGGATTATCTTCGACATGAAAAACCAGATGTACGACCATCTGCAGCACATGCCGCACGCCTTCTTCACCTCGGAAAAGCAGGGTGACATCATCACCCGCATGAATACGGACATCAGCGGGGTCAGCACCGTAATCTCCGGCACCCTCTCGAACATTGTCTCCAACATTGCGACGGTTGTTACAAGCCTTGTGGCGCTGTTTTCCATGAGCTGGCAGCTGGCCCTGGTGGGAATTGTGGTGATTCCGCTGCTGATTCTGCCGACGAAGAGGGTTGGGAAAAGACGCTATGCCCTGCTCACCGACAGCCAGGCGAAGAACGACGAGATGAACCAGCTCATCAACGAGACGCTGTCCGTCTCCGGATCGCTGCTGGTGAAGCTCTTTACCAGGGAAGAGCGGGAATACGAGCGCTTTGTGAAGGTCAATGAGGAAGTCACCCGGCTGGGCCTGAAGGAACAGCAGAGCGGCCGGTGGTTCCGGGTGGTAATGGGCCTCTTTACCCAGCTCGGCCCGCTGCTCATTTACTTTGCGGGTGGATATTTCATCATCACCCGCGCCGATCCGAGCCTCACCGTGGGTACCATCACGGCCACGGTTTCGCTGGTGAACCGGCTGTACCGCCCGGTGGAATCGCTGCTGAACATCCACGTGGACTTTACGCGGTCCCTGGCCCTGTTTACCAGGATCTTTGACTACTTCGACATGGAAAACCCCATCCGCTCGCCGGAGAACGGCGCGACGCCCGATGTGACGGACGGAGACATTGTCTATGATCATGTGGCCTTTTCCTATGACCCGGAAAAGCCGCTTCTCACGGATATCAGCTTTACGGTGCCGGCCGGAAAGATGTATGCGATCGTAGGCCCCAGCGGCTCGGGCAAGTCCACGATCGTGAATCTGATCCCGCGGCTCTACGACGTGCTGGCCGGCAGCGTGAAGATCGCCGGGGTGGACGTACGGGATTTTGATCTTCCTTATCTGCGCTCCCGGATCGGCGTCGTTACCCAGGACAGCTACCTTTTCAACGGAACCATCCGGGAGAATCTGCTCTATGCCAGGGAGGACGCGACCCAGGAGGAACTGGACGCGGCCTGCTATATTGCGAATCTCAATGACTTTATCCGCAGCCAGCCGGAGGGATATGAAACCGTGGTCGGGAACCGGGGCCTGAAGCTCTCGGGCGGAGAGAAGCAGCGCCTGAGCATCGCCAGGGTTATCCTGAAAGATCCGAAGATCCTGATCCTGGATGAGGCGACCTCGGCCCTGGATTCCATCACCGAAAACGCGATCCAGGATGCCCTGGAGGCCCTGATGGAGGGACGGACCAGCATCGTCATTGCGCATCGGCTCTCCACCATTCTGAAGGCGGATCAGATCCTCGTTGTCAAAGACGGGACCATCGCCGAACAGGGCAGCCATGAGGAACTGCTGGCGCAGGGCGGGACCTACCGGGAACTCTACGAGACCCAGTTCCGGAAGATCCTGGAGATCGAAGGAGAGAAAAACAGCACGGACAGAACCTGAGGCGGATCAGGCGACAAAAGATGGAGTACCGAGTGCTTCGGTACTCCATCTTGATCTGTTTTACGAAATGATATGATTGCTGCGGCGGTTTGCCGTGTCGGCCCTCAGGCCTTCATCATCTCCGCACAGGCCTCGCCGAGGATCCTGACGCCCTTCTCGATGGCCTCGTCAGTGGAGTTGGAATAGTTGATGCGGAAGCTCGAGACATTCCGTTTATACTCATAGAACGGATCGCCCGGGCAGATCGCGACGCCCTTCTCCAGCGCCTTGTAGTAGAGCTGCAGGGCGGACAGACCGTTCGGAAGCGTGACCCAGAGGAACATGCCGCCTTCGGTCGGGGTGAGCTCACAGCCCTGGGGCAGATACTTGTGCAGGCATTCGACCATGAAGTCGGACTTGGCTTTGTAAAGCGCCTTGATCTTGGAGATGTGCTCGTCAACGTCGTTGTCGGCGAGGTACTGGGCCAGGACCATCTGGCTGAAGATGTTGGTGTGCAGGTCGGCGGTGGACTTGTAGTTGAGAAGCTTGGCCTTCAGCTCCTTGTTGCGCACGCAGATCCAGCCGATGCGCATGCCCGG
>JAGAFT010000135.1 GCA_017627975.1 Oscillospiraceae bacterium | reverse complement strand
GCTGAGAAATGATGTGTAGCCCTTACCGTATGACTTTGAAAAGCGCTGTGCTTTCGGAGACAAGCGGATTGATGCGGTCTGTTTTGTCCGATTTATCCGCTTAAACTGCTTCAGCATCTCCAGCGTCATCTCCGGACTGTCATCATCAAACACGGGCTGCAGACCCGCTGCAGTTTCAATCTCGCGCAGCTCTTCGGCTGTGAGTTCTGTCCCAATTTCATTCATAGTCATCTTCGCCATGTTCATACCTCCACTTCTCAGCCGGTGATGCAATTCTCGCAGAAATCAGCCAAGATGTTCGACAGCATTGTTATCCCAGCTCAGCAAGATAAACGCTGACTTTGGCCTGGATTGCATCAATCGTCTCGTCAATACCGGATGCTCCTGAGAAATACTTTGATGTCTCCTGCTCCAGAATCTGATAAATCACGGGATCGTATGCATATCTTGTCGTCGTACGTTCCAGAAGATTTCGAAACAATTGCTCCTGGTGTTCATTGATCATCGGCGACGGATCATATGCTGCATCCATCAGGATCCCGTCTACGGTAAAGGTCCCATCCTGATTCACGACGATCGATTTCCCCTCATATTCGGCATAAGGGTTCCTCAGATGCTGCAGCAGTTCCTCCGTATAGTTCTTTTTCAGAGGAATCGTGCTGCCCCAATTGAGGTTTCCATGATAACGTTCGCCGGAAACCATATACTTCAGATATTCCCACGCCAGCTCTGGCTTTTGGGAGAAAGCGTTGACCCCTGTCAGAGAATGAAAATAGAGATAACTTCCGCAACTGCCGTCTGCGGTCGGGTATCCGATCATGCAGACTGGACCGCCTTCCTGTTTTTCAATATCTCTGATATCGAAAGGGCTTCCGATGTCAGCTTCCCGGTAAAGCAGGCGGCCGTTTCCTACCTGCAGCTCTGCGCTGTATTGCAGGCTGTCCGGCATTTTCGCGGCCAGCTCCAGAAGTGCTCTGAATTCATCCTGATGATAAGAACAGACCTTTTGATCCCAGTCCACGCACCGGGGAATCATGCTGACATATGCAAACTGCAAAAAATCCCGGTTGGTCTGCGACCAGGCGTATTGTTGCGGAGACGTCTGCAGGATTTCAAAATAATCCTCAAAACTCCAGCCTGCTTTCTCCCCAAAAACAGCAGGCAGTCCATAGCAGGTCATCACGCTGAATCCGGAGGGAAGCGCAAATAAGCCCTCTTCAGACAGAATATCCATCGCGTAAAAATCATCCGGGGAGAGATCGCGTTTCAAATACTCGGACAGTTCAAGCAGAAGACCCTGGCGGGAGTAGATCTCAAGCACCGGAAAAGTCTCCAGATCGATCAGATCGGGCCCGGCACCGGAAGACAGTTCCATGTTCAGCCGCCGAAGTGCCTGCTCCGCTGTGGTACCTTGTGCATAATTCTCTATCGTGATATGGATTCCCTGTGTATTTTCCTGATTGAACTTCAGTACGTCCTGTTCGTGGTTCGACGCTCCGCAGGCCGCAAGAATAAGGTCCTTGTTATCGCGATTCTCTGCCGTGGAGCGGATTGCGGTTTCATCTGTGGGAGTATTCCTTCCGCAGCCGCATAGCAGCAGAATAATGAGGAGAAATGGGATAAGCAATTGTCGTTTCATACTGATTCATCTCCCCTTGTGATGTGAGTCCATGGTTTCATTTATTATAACGGCTAAGCAAGCTGGATGATCTGAAGAATTCTTAATTGTGCTGAGCTTTCATATCAAAGCGGCTCTGGTTCAAAACCGTACCCCGGCCCTTTTCTGCATCTGATAAAAACGAAATCGTTGATCTGATTCTTGACCTCGGGGCGGCGGAGTAGTAAGATGACATTCGGATTTTTGTTGTTATTCAGAGCTTATTTCGGAAACGAGGAGCAAATTATATGCAATTCTATATGCCGACGGAACTGATCACGGGCGAGCACTGTGTCGCGGAGCATGCGTCGAAGCTGGCCCGTTACGGAAAGCGCTGCCTGATTGTCACCGGCGGAAGCGCGGCGGCGCGCTCCGGCGCCCTGCGGGATGCCGAAGAAGCGCTGCGTTCGCAGGGAATCTCCTTTACCCACTATGCCGGGATCGAACCGAACCCGACCCTTGCCTCCTGTCAGGAAGGGGGCCGTCTGGCGAATTCAGCGGGAGCGGAGTTCGTGCTCGGGATCGGCGGGGGCTCCCCGTTGGACGCGGCGAAGGCCGTCAGCGTTTTCGCGGCAAATCCCGGGATGACGGAGGAGGTCTTCTATTCCGCAAAATGGGACCATGCGCCGCTGCCCATCGTGCTGATCGGCACGACGGCCGGAACCGGCAGCGAGGTCACCTCTGTCTCGGTACTGACCGACTCCGCCGGAAAGAAGCACAGCATCCATGATCGGCGGGTTTATGCCGCCCTTGCGATGGGAGATGCGCGCTATACGATGACGCTGCCGCGGGCTGCGACGCTCTCCACCGGGATCGATGCGATCTGCCACTGTATCGAAAGCTATTTCAGCAAAAAGGCGGATCCCTTCTCTCGCCTGTTTTCCGTGCAGGGCGTCCGGCTCGGACTCCCGGTGCTCACGCGGGTGGCGGAGATGGGCGCAGAGGAGCAGCCGACCCTGCAGCAGAGAGAAGCCCTGTATCAGGCGTCCATTCTGGGCGGCATGGCCATCAATCCCACCGGAACGGTGTTTCCGCATAACGTGGGCTACTATCTGACGGAGCACTACGGCATTCCCCACGGCTTTGCCTGCGCGGCGTTTCTGCCGGAGCTGCTGAAGCATGTGCGCGAGCAGGCGCCTGAGCTCTGCGAGCGCTTTTACAAAGCCTGCGGGACCGGGGAAGAGGAGCTGACAACCCTGGCAAAGAGCGTGGTTCCGGTCCGTGGAATCCGGCTGAATGAAGAGGAAATTCAGGCCGCTCTCCCGCGCTGGGAGCATAACGGCACGGTTCGCAACACCGTCGGCACGGTGACCATGGAAGAGATCGCCGATATGCTGCGGAAGGAATTCTGAGGAGGAGATCACAATGATTCGTTTATATGACGGCGGTGTCTATCTGGTCAACGGAACGGAGCTTGTCCCGGAGCAGGAGACAGAGAAGGTCCGGGCCCTCTGCGGTCAGGGCCCGGACAAGGCGGAAGCCAGGAAAGGGACCATCGCCTGGTCGATCCTGAAGGATCACAACACCAGCGAGGACATGGAGCATCTGCGGCTGCGCTTTGACGCGATGGCTTCCCACGACATCACTTTTGTGGGGATTATCCAGACGGCAAAGGCTTCCGGGATGAAGGAATTCCCGATTCCCTATGTGCTGACCAACTGCCACAACTCCCTCTGCGCCGTGGGCGGCACCATCAACGAGGACGACCACATGTTCGGCCTCTCCGCCGCAAAGAAATACGGCGGGATCTATGTTCCGCCGCACATGGCCGTGATCCATCAGTACATGCGCGAGATGCACGCCGGC
>JAGAFT010000134.1 GCA_017627975.1 Oscillospiraceae bacterium | reverse complement strand
GGCCCAGCGAGGCGATGAGCCCGTTGAAGAGGCCGAGGTTGCCGTTGAGAATCATGACGCCGACCATGGCGACCAGAGCGGTGACGCCGCCGACGGAGATGTCGATGCTTCCGGTGATCATGACGATGGTAAGACCGCAGGAGATGATGATGAGGAAGGCATTGTCATTGAGCATGTCAAAGAGCATCTGCGGCTTGCGGAAGCCGCCGCCCCAGATCAGCATGGCAAGCACATACATCGAAACAAAGATGCAGATCGTGATCGTCAGAAGCAGCTGGGTATCCGTAATGGGCTCTCTGCGGCGAACGGTCTGAATGTTATCCTGTTTGTTCATCCGCTTATGATGCCTCCTTTCCGGTGTGGACAGGGTGGCTGCCCCGGAGTTTTTTTCTGAAGCGGTCGAATGCATCCTTCACAACGGGCGAGCCGATGACCACCAGAATGATGATGACCACCGCTTTATAGGCTTTCACGTCCGTGGAAGGCACCTTCATGGCGTAGAGGGTAATGGTCAGGGCCTGAATGGCATAGGCGCCCAGCACGGAGCCGAGCATCCGGAACTTTCCGCCGCCGAGGCTGTTGCCGCCGATGGCAACGGCAAGGATGGCGTCCATTTCAATGTTGATGAGCAGGGTTTCGTGGTTGATAAGGCTCAGACGACTGACGCTGATCACGCCGGCCACCGCGCAGCACGCGCCCAGCAGCACAAAGGAGAGGAGCTTGATGCCGACGGAGTTGATGCCGTTGAGTCTTGCGGCGCCCTGGTTGATGCCGACTGTCTGGATGTAGAGGCCCAGGGTGGTAAAGCGGAAGAGCAGGGCGAAGAGAATGCCCATCAGGATGACAATCAGGATCGGCGTCGGGATCGGAATGCCGGGGATAAAGCTGCCGATCGCGCTGATGATGGGACTGGAAACCGTCGGTGTGGCGCCGCCGTTGATCCAGTAGGCAATGCTGCGGCCGCAGGTGAACAGAATCAGGGTTGCGATCATGGGTTGAATGTTAAAGATCGAAACAAGGCTTCCGTTGAAGGCGCCAAACAGCATGGCAACCAGACAGCACATCGCAAAGCCGCCGATGACGGTAAGCGGCGAGATGGCGCTGCCGCTCTTCAGAACCTTGACAAACACGCTGCCGGCAATCGCGGCGAGAGCGCCGACGGAGATGTCCTGCCCTCCGGAAGCGGCGGTGACCAGCGTCATGCCCATAGAGAGAATGACCAGCTCCGACGCGCCGTTCAGAATGGCGATCAGGTTCCCCTGAAGAACCGGGTCGCCGTTGTTGTTTGTGGTGATGCCGACGGAGAAGAAAGAGGGATCCCGGAACAGATTGAATATCACCAGAAGCAGAATCGCGATGAGCGGAATCAGCAGCTGGGAGTTGTTGGCCCAGAACTGGCCGGAAGCTTTTTTGTTCTGTTTCATCTCAGTTGCCTCCTCCCGCAATTGTCCGCATCACATGCTCCTGGGTGAGCTCGCCGCCGGAAAGCTCACCGACGATGTTCCGGTCTCTCATGACAATCAGTCTGGAGCAGGTGCGGAGCATCTCTTCAATCTCCGAGGAGATGAAGGTGACGCTCATCCCCTCTTCAGCCAGCTTCAGAACCAGTTTCTGGATCTCTGTTTTGGTTCCCACGTCGATGCCTCTGGTGGGTTCGTCCAGAATCAGGTATTGGGGATGGGTGAGCAGCCATCTGGCCAGAATCACCTTCTGCTGGTTTCCGCCGGAGAGAGATTTGATCGGCGTTTCCATGGAGGCCGTCTTGATCTCGAGCGCTTTGATGTATTCATCGGCAAAAGCTTCCGCTTTTGCCCGGGAGAAGGGATGACCCATGCCTTTGATCACCTGCAGAGCCAGGATGATGTTCTCCCGCACGGACAGGTCGGCGATGATGCCGTCGCGCTTGCGGTCCTCCGGAAGATAGCCGATGCCGTTTTTCATGGCATCCAGAGGCTTCTGAATCCGGACCTTTTTCCCGTTCACCCTGACCTGCCCGCCGGTGACCGGGTCGGCACCGAAGATGGCCCGCACACTCTCGCTGCGTCCGGAGCCCAGAAGCCCGGTAAAGCCGTTTACCTCGCCCTTGGCGATATGAAAATCAAACGGCCGGCTCTCGCTGCTCGACAGGCCTTCCGCCTCATAGAGAACTTCCTGTGTTTCGGAGGGAGGCGCTTTTTTCTTGATGACGGCAAGATCGGCGATGTCCTTGCCGATCATCAGCTCGACCAGTTTTACCTGGGGCAGGGCTTCCACATCAAACTGCCCCACCAGTTCGCCGTTTCGAAGCACGGTGATCTGATCGCTGACTTCGTAGACCTGCTCCAGAAAGTGGGTGACGAAAATGATTCCGACGCCTCTTGCCTTCAGATCCCGCATCAGCTTGAACAGCATCTCCACCTCATTGTCATCCAGCGAAGAGGTCGGCTCGTCCAGGATCAGCACCTTGCAGTCGGTATCGACAGCCCTTGCAATCGCGACCATCTGCTGAACGGCGAGGGAACAGCTGCCAAGCTGCTGCCTGGGTCTTGCGGGAATGCCGAGGCTGTCCAGCAGCTCACCGGCCCGCTTTTCCATGCCCTTCCAGTCCACGGTTCTGGCCCGGGTGCGCCCGATAAACATGTTTTCGGCAACCGTAAGGTTCGGGCACAGGGTGATTTCCTGATACACCGTGCTGATGCCGTAACTCTGTGCCTCCTGAGGGGAGCGGATGCTGATGGCACCTTCGGTTCCGTCAATGCGGATTTCTCCGGCGTCCATGGGGTAGATTCCGGTCAGCACCTTGATCAGCGTGGATTTTCCTGCGCCGTTTTCTCCCATCAGAGCGTGGATTGTCCCTTTCCGCAGGGTGAAGTCCACGTCGTTCAGGGCTTTCACACCGGGAAAGGATTTGCAGATTCCACGCATCGTCAATACAATGTCATTTTCCATCCGCTGTCCTCCTGCGTAGTTTTCAAACGAATCATTCAGAAAACGCGGTGTGGACCGCGGATTTCTCCACTTCGCCACACCGCGTCATTTGCTTCGGGTTGGAGCTGCTGCTCCGGAACGTTAAGATTATGCGACGTCTTCGCCGAGACCGTAGGTCAGGATATCTTCCTCGGTGATTTCGCGGGCGTCAAAGCCTTTCTCGACGGAGATGATCTGCTTGGCATCGTTGAGGCCTTCAATCTCGCCGCCCTCTTCGAGGACCTGGATCATGTCGCTGATGACCTGAGCCTGGAACGGGCTGCACTGTCCGTCATAGTTCCAGTTGCCCTTCTGCAGCTCGCGGAGCGCCCACTTGTTGCAGTCAAAGCCCATGACGACGACGTCCTTGTCAACACCGTGGGTAATGCCGGCTTCATCCAGAGCAGCGACAGCGCCCTTGGCCATGCCGTCGTTCTCGGCGTAGATGACGTTGAAGGCTTCACCGGAGTTGATGGCGGACTCAACGATCTTCTTGGCTTCGGCTTCGTCCCAGGTAGCGGTCTGCTGGACAACCTTCTTCATGGTGCCGGCTTCAAACTGCTCATCCAGCGCACCGGTACGGCCGAGCTGAGCATCGCTGCCCATGGCGCCCTGAATGTGGATCACGTTGTACTCGGGAAGCTCGAGGGAGAGCAGCCAGTCGACGGCGGTCTCGCCTTCCTTCGCCATGTCGGAGACAACGGCGGCTTCGAAGAGATCGGTGTCGCAGTCGATCATACGGTCGAACAGGAACACGCCGATGCCGGCTTCCTGTGCATCTTTCAGAACCGCATCCCAGCCGGTGGTCTCAGCGGCGGAGATCAGCAGGTAGTCAACACCGTCGGTGATGAACTGGCGGGCAGCGCTGAGCTGCTCATCGTTCTTGATGCTGTAGTAGAAGCTGGCGTCATAGCCGTTCTCCTTGGTGAAGACGGCGGCGAAGTCGTTGACGTTGGCTTCACGATAACCGGACTCGGAAGGCGGATTGTTGATGACGCCGACCGTGATCAGATCGTCCGCGGCGAAGGCCATCGGCATAAGCGACAGGCAGAGCATCAGTACCAGTGCGATAGCAATTACTTTTTTCATGTT
>JAGAFT010000133.1 GCA_017627975.1 Oscillospiraceae bacterium | reverse complement strand
GGAAGGCGAGCGCGTGGCTGACCGCCGCGTAGCACTGATGCAGGCCGCTGAGGCGTGTGACGGGAGTTCCGACCGCCACGTGCCAGTCAACCGAAAGATCCCTGCTGCCGCAGTGCTGGCCGATGGCTTCGACACACTGGTCGGTCAGTGCCCGGACCTCCTCCGCTGTGCCCTTGATCAGGACCGCGTGGCTCAGAAGGCTGCTTCGGAACAGGAGCAGATCCGGCATGCGGATGAAGGCCTGAAGAAGGGTTTCCTCCGCTCTGGAGAGTTCTTCGGAATAGCCGGTGACATTTCCCGGCATGTGAATGCTGAAAAGAACAATGTTATAGCATTCCGCGTCCAGATCAATCTCCAGCTGCTCTGCCTGTTCGTAGATTTCCTTCACGCTCAGCGCACCGCTGACCAGCTTTTCAAAGAAGACACGTCGGGAATAGGCTTCGTATTCCCTGGCCTCACGGGTAAACACCTGAAGATATTCCTTCTGCTCGCGTTCTTCCTGAATTCTGCTTCGTGTCTGCTCCAGGGCCTTGATCATGTTGGCCCGGGAGATGGGCTTGAGCAGATACTGATCGACGTGCAGTTCGATGGCCTGCTGCGCGTATTCAAAGTCGTCATATCCGGACAGAATGATGATCCGTGTGTCCGGAAGCTCGCGGTTCACCAGGCGGCTCAGAGAGAGACCGTCCATGAACGGCATCTTGATGTCGGTGATGAGAATATCCGGACGGATTCTGCGCACCATGGGCAGGGCGACTTCACCGTCGGGGGCTTCTCCGGAGAACACAAAGCCGTACTGCTCCCAGGGAATCATATCCCGGATTCCCTCGCGGACAATACTCTCATCTTCCACAATAAATACTTTGATCGGTTCCATATATTCCTCTGCCTGTTCCACAGATTGAACTTTTGACAGTATAACATGCCCGTTTCCTGTATTCAACGGAAACCGCGGACAGATCCCGGAGAGTCGAAATCGGGCCCGCGGGCTGCTGTGAAAAACCGGAGGCCATGCGGAAAAGCATGGGACCTCCGGTTTGTTTCAGATTACTGGATCACAGCTCCGTCACGGCCGGATCAGGCCCAGGGGTTCTCGGTGGGATAGGGCAGGCACTTGGGCTGGTTGTAGCCGATGTCCTGCACGCCCAGGAACTTGAAGACCTCAAACAGGGCCTTGCCGTGATGGCCGAAGGCCACCGCGCCGTGATGCGGGAAACGCTTCTGGATCAGCACGTGGCGATAGAAACGGCCCATCTCATGGATGGCGAAGACGCCGATGCCGCCGAAGCTGGTGGTTTTAACGGGCAGAACCTCGCCCTCGGCGATGTAGGAGCGCAGGACGCCTTCGCTGTCGCACTGCAGCCGGTAGAAGGTGATCTCGCCCGGCGCGATGTCGCCTTCGAGGGTGCCGCGGGTGAAGTCGGGATCAGATCCTTCCGGCTCAAGCAGACGATGCTGAATGAGCTGGTACTTGATGGCGCGGTCGGCGCACATCTTGCAGCTCGGGGTGTTGCCGCAGTGGAAGCCCATGAAGGTGTCGGTCAGGCTGTAGTCGAACTTGCCCTTGATCTGCTCCTCCCACATCTTTGCGGGGACGGAGTTGTTGATGTCCAGAATGGTGACATCGTCCATCGTGATGCAGGAGCCGATGTACTCGCTGAGCGCACCGTAGATGTCAACCTCGCAGCTGACGGGAATGCCGCGGGAAGCGAGGCGGGAGTTGACATAGCAGGGCTCAAAGCCGAACTGCTCCGGGAAGGCCGGCCAGCACTTGTCGGCGAAGGCGACATACTTGCGCGCGCCTTTGTGCTTCTCCGCCCAGTCAAGGAGGGTCAGCTCAAACTGTGCCATGCGCTCGAGCATGTCGGGGAAATACTTGCCCTCGCCCATCTCGGCGGCCATGTCGGCGCAGACCTCGGGGATTCGCTTGTCCCCGGCGTGCTCTTTGTAGCTCACCAGAAGATCCAGTTCGGAGTTCTCTTCAATCTCCACACCGAGTTCATACAGGCCCTTGATCGGGGCGTTGCAGGCGAAGAAGTCCTGCGGGCGGGGACCGAAGGTAATGATCTTCAGGTTCTGCACACCGATAATGGCGCGGGCGACGGGGATGAAGTCCTTGATCATCTTACCGATATCCTCAGCGGTGCCGACGGGATACTCGGGGATATAGCCCCTGAGGTGGCGCATGCCGAGGTTGTAGGAACAGTTGAGCATGCCGCAGTAGGCATCGCCGCGGCCGTTGATGAGGTCGCCGTCGCCCTCGGCGGCCGCCACGAACATGCAGGGACCGTCGAAGTTCTTCGCGATCAGGGTCTCGGGGGTCTCGGGACCGAAGTTGCCGAGGAAGACGACCAGGGCGTTGCAGCCGGCGGCCTTGACATCGTCAACGGCCTTGAGCATGTCCAGCTCGTTCTCCACGGTGACGGGGCACTCATACAGGCCGCCCTTGCAGACCTTGACAATGGCCTCGCGCCTGGCGATGGACAGGCCGATGGGGAAGCAGTCGCGGGAGACGGCGACGATGCCGAGTTTGACTTCAGGAATGTTTTGCATCATGATTCGGATCCTTTCTTAATTATGTTTTTATATGTCGGGTGTTTTCTTGCCTTTGAACCCTACTATATCACGTTTTTTCCTGCCTGCCAAGGGGGACTTTTATAAAGTTGCTTTTTTATTTTAAGGAATTGTGTGACGCTGGCAATCTTCGCTCGGCGGAATGAAGCCGAAGAGAGGATTGGCTTTCAAAAAATCAGAGACAGGTTTCAGATTATTTTAGTTTACGCCGGGACGGGAGAATGTTACAATAACCGAATGAAAGTACGAAAACAGATCGGGAGGAATCGGAATGGATATCGTACAGCTCTGTGAGATCGGCATGCTGGTGGCCTTCGGCTTTTCCTGGCCCTTCAACATCATCAAGTCCTGGCGGTCGGGAACCGCAAAGGGAAAGAGCGTGATTTTCGAGTTCATCGTCGTCTTCGGCTACCTGGTGGGCGTACTGGGGAAATTCATCACCTGGCGCCAGACAGGAGTCCTGGCCTACTCCGTCTGGTTCTACTTCGCCGACATCGCCATGGTGACCATCGACATCGTTCTGTACTTCCGGAACACACGCCTGGACCGGCTGGGGGAGAACGGAAGAGCCTGAGCGGCCGTCCGGAAAGAAGCCATACGCCGGCAGAACCGAGAAACACCACAGCCTGAGAAAGGAGCCAACGTCGTGCTCAGCAAACGGATCGCGAATATCACCCCGTCGGCGACCCATGCCATGACCGCCAGGATCGCCGAGAAGCGCGCCGCCGGGGAGAGCATCATCACCTTCAGCATCGGAGAGCCGGACTTCCCGACACCCCGGCCGATCGTCGAGGCCTGCGAGCAGGCGTTGCGGGAGGGGAAGACCAAATATACCTCCACCAACGGCATCGCAGCCCTGCGGGAGGCGGTCTGCGGAAAGCTCCGGAAAGACAACGGGCTCCGCTATGCCCCGGAGCAGATCTGCATCTCCTCCGGAGCCAAGCAGGCGCTGTCCAACGCGGTCTATGCCCTCTGCGACGAGGGGGACGAGGTGCTGATTCCCACGCCCTGCTACGTGAGCTATGTGGAGATCGTGAAGCTCGCAGGCGGCGTCCCGGTTTTGGTGCCGACCAATGCCGACTTCAGCCTGAATGCAGAAAACTTCCGCAGGGCGATCACGCCGCGGACAAAGCTGATCCTCCTGAATTCGCCGAACAATCCGACCGGCGCGGTCTATTCCCGTGCATCGCTGGAAGAACTGGGCAGGATCGCGGAGGAGAATGACCTCTATGTCGTCTCCGACGAGGTCTACGAGAAGCTGGTGTACGACGGGGCGGAACATGTGAGCATCGCCTCCGTGTCCGACGCCATGTACGAGCGGACCGTGGTGGTCAACGGCTTTTCCAAGGCCTATGCCATGACCGGCTGGCGCCTCGGCTATACGGCGTCCAGCCTCGCTGTGAGCAGGGCCTGCAACGCCTTCCAGGGGCACATGACCTCCTGCTCCGTGAGCTTCGTCCAGGTTGCGGCGCTGAAGGCCTTTACCGACTGC
>JAGAFT010000132.1 GCA_017627975.1 Oscillospiraceae bacterium | reverse complement strand
GGTCTGTCTGTTGTTTCTCGTTTTTCTCATTTTACTAAGAATTGCGTTCATTTTCAACTGGTATAAAAAAGAAAATGCACAAACAGTTTTCCATTCGTTTGTTCAGCTTCCTGCCAAAGAGATACCGCCATTGCCATTTTCTTTAATCTCTGCTAAAATCTCTTCATCCTGTCTTTTGGGAGGTATTATTTTCATGATTTCCTTCACGAAGCTTCTGTCCGATCCCTCGCCCGCGATCGGAACGTTTATACAGTCCGCTTCGCCTGAGTTTCTGGAAGCCGCCGGATATGCCGGGTTTCGGTTCGCGGCGATTGATCTGGAGCACGCTTCCTATGGAACTGAGACGCTTGTCTCGCTGATTCGTGCCGGTGAAGCTGCCGGCCTTTCCATGCTGGCCCGTGTTCCCGGTCTGGATGCGGCTCTGATCAAGAAATCCTTGGATATGGGGGCCGCAGGCATCATCATTCCGAACATCGACACCCCGGAGCAGGCAGCAAAGGCTGTGTCGCTGTGTCGCTTTACTCCGGATGGAATCCGGGGCGCCTGTCCCGGCGTCAGGGCTAACCGCTATGGGGCCGGCGGATCGGAGTATTATGAGAAGGCAAACCTCGAGACGGTTGTCATTCCTCTGATCGAATCCCCGGCCGGCGTTGAAAACTTTTCTGCAATTCTCTCTGTTCCGGGCATCTCCGCCGTTTTTCTCGGCCCGATTGATCTTTCCGTTGCGCTTGGCCTGAAAGGAGATGTCTGTGATCCTCAGGTTCAGAAGATGCTGCTCTCCTGTGTGGATCAGGCTCGCGCTGCCGGAGTACCGGTGGGTGCGCTTTCCATGGACAGCAGATTCATCAAAGAACTCTTTTCGCATGGCCTGAATTTCCTCGCCTATGGCATTGATACCATTCTTATGTATCAGCACTGCCGGGCCATCACCCATGAGCTTAACCACATCGCCGCTTCGATTTCATAATACTTCCGGAAGTTTCTATCTTCATCATGTTCTAAGGTCATTTTAAGTTTGCTCTGCTATAGTCTCCTCAGATCAAGCAAAGGAGCATCTGTTCAATGATTTTCAAAAAAGTGTTCTGTCTCTTCTTATCCGTGATGATGATTATCTCTGCTTTCTCTGCCGTTGCAGTCAGTGCAAACGCAGAGAACGGCGTGTCCGTTGCGGCTTTCGGCGGCGGTCAGCCTCCGGAAAAGCCCGACGGAGAAATGCCCGGAGAGCCCCCTGAGGGGATGGGCGGCCCCGGTGGTGGGATGGGCACCCCTCCCGACGGTGCACCGGGTGAAGGCATGGGGACGCCTCCTGACGGGACTCCCGGAGGCAAGGGAGGCCCCGGAGGAATGCCCGGAGGCGGCTCTGGCAGCAGTGACATCGACTATTCCGGCGCGTTGGAGATCACCTCTGCCGATTCTCAGGACGGCCTGACTTATGAGACCTCCACCGTCGACCAGAGCGCTCTGCTCATCAGCGCCGCGGAGGATGTAACCGTCACGAATCCGACCGTCGTCAAATCCGGAAGTTCCGACGGCGGTGACAGCTGCAACTTCTACGGGCTCAACGCGGCCGTTCTGGTCAAGGACGGTTCCACCACGACCATCACCGGAGGCACCATCACCTCCGACGCGGACGGCGCCAACGGCGTCTTCTCCTACGGCGGAAACGGCGGCCGCAACGGTGCGGAAGGAGACGGTACCACCGTCATCATCCGCGACACCGTGATCACCACCACGGGCAGCGGCTCCGGTGGCATCATGACCACGGGCGGTGGTACGACCTATGCCTACGATCTGACCGTCACCACCTCCGGCGGCTCCTCTGCACCGATCCGCACCGACCGCGGCGGCGGCACCGTCCATGTGGACGGCGGCAGCTATACCTCCAACGGTCTCGGTTCCCCTGCCATCTATTCCACGGCGGACATCACCGTTGAAAATGCGGTGCTGACCTCCAATCTCTCCGAAGGCGTCTGCATCGAAGGGAAAAACTCCATCACCCTTCTCAACTGTGACCTGAGCGCCAGCAACACGAAGTGCAACGGCAACGCGACGTTTCTGGATACCATCATGATCTATCAGTCCATGTCCGGTGATGCCGACAGCGGCACCTCCTCCTTCACCATGACGGGCGGTTCCCTCACCAGCAAAAACGGCCACGTGTTTCATGTGACCAATACCAACGCCGTCATCAACCTGAGCGATGTGGAAATCCGGAATAAAGACGTCTCCGGTGTGCTCCTTTCCGTCTGCGACGACGGCTGGAGTGGAGCCGGCAATGTCGCGGCGCTCAACGCCGACGGGCAGGAACTCAGCGGGACGATTCTTGTAGGCAGCAACTCCAGCCTTACTCTGAATCTTACCAATGGCAGCACATTCACCGGCACGGTCGGCGGCGAGATTGTAAACGCGAAGGGCAATACTGTTTCCACCGAAGTCGGCACGGTTGACGTGACTCTCGACAGCACCAGCACCTGGTCTCTGACCGGAGACACCTATGTCTCTTCCTTCAGCGGAGACACGGCAAACATCTCCTTCAACGGTTATACCCTGTACGTGGACGGTGTGGCAGTGAATCCCTGACGGAACAAAGTGCTTCTGCCGTCTGTCCGATCTTCTGTCTCTCAGAATCCCAACGTATAAAAAGCAGGAAACGACATGAGCAGCATCTCATGCCGTTTCCTGCTTATAGCGGTCTGTATTCCGGAAACAGAATACCGGAAAAGTCTTGAAACAGTTTTTGTCAGGAATTCACGGCGGCGCCGTCCACGTACAGGGTATAGCCGTTGAAGGAGATGTTTGCCGTGTCTCCGCTGAAGGAAGAGACATAGGTG
>JAGAFT010000131.1 GCA_017627975.1 Oscillospiraceae bacterium | reverse complement strand
GCGATGACTATTACCTGAACGGCGGCTATGTGAAGCTGCAGGATGCCGGGAAACAGGTAACGAAGGCTGCGGCACCGGAGAAAGAGGCCGGGCCGGATACAGGGAAGGAACCGGAAACACAGCCGGATGAAAATCCGGAGAACAGAAAGAGAGGTAGGAAACAGTGAAGAAGTTTTGGAACTGGATTCATGACGATAGCGGAGGCAGGGTGCTCCGCCTCGAAGGCCCGATTGATTCGGAATCCTTCTGGGGCGATGAGATTACGCCTGCCATGTTCCGCGAGGAGCTGGAAGCCGAAGAGGGCGACGTGACGGTCTGGATCAATAGCCCCGGCGGAAACGTGTTTGCTGCCGCAGAGATTTACACCATGCTGAAGGATTATAAATCCGCCGTCACGGTGAAGATCGCCAGCATCGCAGCATCTGCAGCTTCCGTCATTGCGATGGCGGGAGACAAGGTACTGATGTCCCCGACCGCGCTTTTGATGATCCACGATCCTTCCACCATTGCGATGGGGAACGCCAAGGCAATGGAACAGGCGATCACGACCTTAAATGAAGTGAAGGAATCGATCATCAATGCCTATGCAGCCAAGAGCGGCCAGCGCCGTAGCAAGATCGCGGATCTTATGAGCAACGAGACCTGGATGAATGCGAAGAAGGCCGTAGAGCTTGGCTTTGCCGATGAGATCCTCTATGAGGATAAGGCAAAACCGGAGCCGCAGAAAGATCCGGAGGAGGATGATCCTGAAGATCCGGAGAAGGAGAAGAAGGGTGCTCCCACACTGGAAGCGATCCTCTATCAGGGAAAGGTCACCGACATGGCGGTGCTGAATTCCATCTGTGACCAGACAGGCCCGGAGGAGAAGTCCCGTGCCGAGCCAGAAGTACCCGTGATCGGCATGGATGGCAAAACCAAAGACGGGGCGATGCCCTATGAAATCTTACGAAACCAGCTGGATTTCCTGAAATAAGGAGCCAGCTTTTTTTATGCACAAAAACGAAAGGAAGGTATCTACCATGAGTAAGATTATCGAGCTGAGAAATAAGAGAAACACCCTGTGGGAGCAGACCAAGACATTCCTTGAGCAGCACAGGGACGAGAATGGCCTTGTGAAGGCCGAGGCAGTGGAGCAGTATAACAAGATGGCTGCGGATGTGAAGGCGCTGGGTGATGAGATCACCCGCCTTGAGGAGCAGGCCGAGATGGACGCGAAACTCTCTGCGCCGACCTCTACGCCGGTACATGCCGATCCGAAGGACGGCAAGAAGAAAAACGTCCGTCCGACCGCGACCGCTGAGTATAACGAGGCATTCTGGGATATGCTCCGTGGTCGTATCTCCAATGCAGCGCTGGAGGGCCTTTCCATCGGCGAGGATGAGAAGGGCGGCTATACCGTGCCGGATGAGTTTGAGAGAAAGCTGATCGAAGGGCTGGAGGAGAACAACATCTTCCGTGGCCTTGCGACGGTGATCCGTACCTCCTCCGGTACCCGTAAGATTCCGATCGCGGAGGACTCCGGCGAGGCCAGCTGGATCGATGAGGGAGAGGAGATCCCGGAGGCTGATACGACCTTCGGCCAGACGACCCTTGCCGCCTATAAGATGGGAACCATGATCAAGATCAGCAATGAGCTGCTGCACGATTCCGCTTTCGACCTGGCTTCCTACATCGCCCGCCGCTTTGGCGTGCGTATGGGTAACGCCGAGGAGAAGGCATTCATTCAGGGTGACGGCGTCGGCAAGCCGCTGGGGCTGCTGGCAGAAACCGGCGGTGTTCCGGTCGGCGTGACTGCCGCATCCGAGACCGCAGTCACCTTCGATGAGATCTTCGATCTTTACTACGCGCTGAAGAGCCCGTACAGAAAGAAGGCGAAGTTCCTCTGCAACGAGGCGCTGCTCCTGCAGCTGATGAAGATCAAGGATAAGAACGACAACTATATCTGGAAGCCGTCTCTGGAAGTCGGCAAGCCGGATACCGTCCTGTCCCGTCCGATCATCACCAGCTCCTACATGCCCGCAATCACGAAGGGCGAGAAGGCGCTGCTGTTCGGTGATTTCAGTTACTACTGGATCGCTGACCGCCAGAATCGTACCTTTAAGCGCTTGAACGAGCTCTATGCCCGTACCGACCAGGTCGGCTTCATTTCCACCCAGCGTGTCGATGGCAAGCTCATCCTGCCGGAGGCGATTCAGGCCCTGAAGATGAAGGGCACAAAGGCTGCCGGTACGGGTACCGGAGCCTGATGAAAGCGAGGTGACCGGTCATGGCACTGATTACGCTTGGGGACGCTAAATCGTACCTCCGGGTGGACTCGGCGGATGAGGATGCCATGACCGGCATCCTTTTATCCTCCGCCGAAAAGCTGTGCGCCGATGTGGCGCGTCTTACGGATCGGCAGTGGGCGGCGGTCAATTCGGATGATACCGAATCAGAGGATTATACCAAAGAGGCCCTCGCCCATATCCGGGAGATCATCAAGGTGGCCATTCTCTATGCGGTTGGCTATATGTTTGAGCACCGGGAGAAAGCAGATTATACAGAGCTGACCTTAACGCTGCGGT
>JAGAFT010000130.1 GCA_017627975.1 Oscillospiraceae bacterium | reverse complement strand
GCTCGGCACCAGCTTCCGGGTCGAGCCGGGCCTGACGGACGCCCTGCAGGACGACGCCTGCATCCTGCCGGTGGAGAGCCTCCTGGGCGCGGTCGCCGCCTACGAGGACGAGCACGGCAAGGCGCTCGGCGGCATCACGATTACCCCGGAGGAGATCAGCTTCACCAGCCTGCCGGAGACCGCGGAGCCGGAACGCCTGCGGGCCTTCACGGAACTGGTGGCCATGATGAACAAGCAGGCCATCGAGCAGAAGCGGGTGCAGGCCAAGGCGGTCAACGAGGAGAACGAGAAATACGCGCTCCGGATCTGGCTCACCCGGCTTGGCATGAACGGACCCGAGTTCAAGACCACCCGCAAGGTGCTCATGGAAAACCTGACCGGACACAGCGCCTTCCGCACCCCTGCCGAAGAAGCAAAGTGGAAGGCCCGGCAGGCTGAGAAGCGCGAAGCCCTGAAGGCAGCAAAGGAGGCAGCAGATGAGAACTCCGAGACCTGAGATTATCGAGCGCCTGCGTGAAGGCTTTCCAGTTGGCTGCCGGGTGGAGCTTCTCCGGATGGATGATCCGCAGGCTCCTCCGATTGGCACCCTCGGGACCGTTATTGGGGTGGACGCGATCGGCACGATCCACGTGAATTGGGACAACGGCTGCGGCCTCGGCTGCGCCTACGGTGAAGACGTGTGCAGGAGGATCGACCATGACTGAAACCATCCGGGAGCAGATCCTCGCCATCCGGGACACCGGCCTGACGAACATGTTTGACCTGAATATGGTCCAGCGCCTTGCTTACGATCGCAACTACTATGAGCTGGTCTGCTTCATCGAAGAACACCGTAGCGAATATGTGCATTTCATCCTGACCGGCGAGGCAGAATGAGCTTCGCAGCCAAGAGAGCCGGATGGCTCTTTTGGTCGTATACTGGACAATTCCGGCGGCACATATTTGTGCACATTATGCCTCCGAATTAACTTGATATATCTCCGGTTTAGAGTGATATATACAGTACCCCAAGGGGGAAAACACACATACGGAGGTACCTACCATGCTTACCAACAACACCTACTTCGAGAACCTCAAGCGCATCGGCCACGAGTACGAGGCCGCCCGCGTCGAGCGTCAGGCCCGCAAGCAGCAGATCATCGACACCCTCGGCTGGGACAGCGAAGAGCTGAAAGCCTGGTACGCTGAGGATCAGGCAGCCAAGTTCCCCTTCGAACAGGGTGCCTGCAAAGCCTACCGCGCCTGGGCCACCAGCATCAGCCGTCAGGAAGACGAGCTGGAGATGGACGACTTCCTTTGGGACAAGGAGGTCGGCGACTTCGTCGAGACCCTCCGCAGCGCCGGGATCGAGACCTTCGTCTACACCAACCAGAGCACGGCGGTCATGGAAAACCTGCACGCCTTCGCCGCCGCGGGTTGTGTGATGACGGGCCTTTGCACCATCACCCGGCGGGAGAACCGCTGGGGCGAGGAAGAGCCATACGAGGTGCAGGGCATCCGCTTCAGCCTGAGCTGAGCCCAGCACAACCTGCCTACCACGGAGCCTACGGGCTCTGTTGGTCGTTCATAATGTATACAGTTCCGGCGCGGATTATTTGTGCACATTATGGCGTCGAATTAACTTGATATATCTGCCGTTCAGAGTGATATATACAGTACAAAAACGAACGGAGGTTACCACCATGAAGCGCATCGAAAGAAATGAGTTCAACTACATCCGCAGGAGCCTGAGACAGTTCACCCTCGGCTACGGTACCACCCTGACGATCCGGACGGACGGCAGTCCGGAATACAAGCAGGCCCTCCACGAGCATTACACCAGCCTCGGCTTTCACCCTGCAAGCGTGAGGGTCGACAGCAGGATGTACGATGAGAAGGAACGGATCATTTACATCTACGGCCTGACCTACGACCTGCACGGTGAGGAGCGGCCCTGGACCGACCTCTACACCCGGGAAGAAAAAGAGCGCTTTGCCGCTGCCCTTAGATAAGGGCAGGCACCGCCGCCGGGGACGCAGCCTGAAAAGGCTGTGTTTCTCGTCATAATGTGCCCAATTCCAACCCGGATTATTTGTACATATTATGCCGCAGAATTGTCTTGCTATTATCCCCGTTTAGAGTGATATATACAGTACCCCAAGGGGAAAACGAAAAACGGAGGACACAATAATGACGATCAACGACGCGATGAGAACCTACAGGCTGCCGAACCCCACCACCCCCGAGGATCTGGAATGCCGGTGGAGCAAGGTCCTGAACTTTGGAGACAAGGTGCTCCTGGCCGGGTACTACTACAACGGAAAAAACAAGCCCTGCTACTTCGGCGCGGTTTACGAGCATCTGGACGACGACCTTTCCTGCGAAGGCACGATCGGGTTGAGATCCGCCAGCGGGGTTGCCTTTGAAGACGACGGCCACGCGATGGTATGGGCGATGGCCCACACGGAGGACTGAGCATGAACCAGATTGAAGAAAGGGTCTACACCCTGACGGACGACGCCAACTCCCTCGCCGCGGAGCTTTACGATGCGCTTGAAGCGATCCGGTATGATCCGGTCGGCGCTACGCCGGACGATATTGAGAGAATGAAGGAAATCCGCGGGCTGCTCCGGCAGGCGCTGGAACGGGCCAACACGGTCAAGGCGAACGTCGGCAAAGGATGATTAAAAACCGAATACCACAGGGATGCAGCCGGAAGGCTGTGTTCCTCGTTATGACGCAGGCATGGGGCCTGCATTTTTTATGCTCTGAGGAAGGAGGAATGGCATATGGCTACTCGCGGAAGAAAGCCTACGCCTACCGCGATCAAAGAACTGGAAGGCAATCCGGGCAAGAGAAAACTGAATGATAAAGAGCCGCGGCCGGAAAAAAAGGCTCCGTCCTGCCCAAAGTGGCTGGAGGATGAGGCAAAAAAGGAATGGCGGCGGCTTGCCAAGAAAATGGAGCTCATGGGCGTGCTCACCGAGGTGGACATGGCCGCCTTCGCCGGTTACTGTCAGGCGTATGCCCGCTGGAAAGAAGCGGAAGAATTCATCACGCAGCACGGCACGATCGTGAAGACGCCTTCCGGCTACTGGCAGCAGGTGCCGCAGGTCTCTATCGCGCAGACATATCTGAAGGTCATGAACCGCTGTGCAGAGCAGTTTGGCCTGACGCCTGCATCCCGCTCCCGCATCATTGCGGACACCACCAGCGGCGGTTCTGAGGATGAGCTCGAAGCGCTGCTGGGAGGTGACGGTTAATGGCCAGAGTGAGGCCCGCAGACTATCCAAAACTGAAGAACTATGAACCGACCCGATTCATGCTTCCGACCTCTCATT
>JAGAFT010000129.1 GCA_017627975.1 Oscillospiraceae bacterium | reverse complement strand
CCGGAAGAAATACGAGTTCACGATGGACGGGCTGCGGATCGTGGTTCCGGAGAAGGTCCTGGACATCGTGAAAGAAGGGAAAACCCTGCACCACTGCGTCGGAGGCTACGCCGGACGGCACGCGGACGGGAGCACCTGCATTCTGTTCATCCGACATGAGCGGAGACCGGAGCGGAGCTTCCTGACGCTGGAACTGGACGAAAAGGCGCTCAGAATCCGGCAGGTGCACGGATACCAGAACGAAGGATACAGCAGCAACGCGGTGCCGCCGTCGGTCCGGTATCGGGGATTTCTCGACACCTGGCTCGGATGGGTGGAGGCCGGAAGCAGACGAAACAGAAAAGGACAGGCAATTCTGCCGGAGAGGACGAAAACAGCATGAACGAAATGACAGAGAAGCGGACGCCGGAGCTGATCGGCGCCGAGATCCGGATGTATGTAGACACAGGGCGACGGCTTTCACTGCTCTGCGGCATCGAAATCGGGCGAAGGCTGGTCGAGGCAAAGGAAATGCTCAATCACGGGGAGTGGCTTCCGTGGCTGGAACGGGAGACAGAATTCTCCGACAGGTCGGCGGCACGGTACATGAAGCTTTTCGACGAATACGGAGCCTCTCAGCAGGGGCTTTTCGGACCTGAAACAAATTCGCCAACATTGTCGAATTTGCCAATTTCAAAGGCTTTGGCCCTGCTTTCGGTACCGGAAAGTGACAGAATCGAATTTGCAGAGCAGGTCGACGCGGAGCATATTTCGGTCCGGGAACTGGAAGAAAAGATCCGGGAACGGGAGAAGCAGGTTGAGGCCCTGCAGAAGGACATTGAGGGTGAGCGAAGCCGCGGGGATGACGCCATCCGGGCGAAGATGGAGGCAGAAGACCAGCTGAAAACGCAGGATCAGATGCTCGTCGAGGCCAAGGCACAGATTGAGGAGCTGGCCAAGCTCAACAAAGAGCTTGAGAACAGACCGCATGAGGTGGCGGTCGAGACCGTCCGGGACGAGGAGGCCATCGCCGCAGCGGTGAAGGAAGCCAGGGAAAAAGCCGAGGCCGAGGCGGTGAAACAGGCGAACAAGCTCAACCGGGAGCACGACAAGACTCTGAAGGAACTGCACGGGAAGCTGGAGGAACTGAAAAAAGAGCGGGACATGCTGGCGAAGCAGGCCGAGACCGCCGGAAGTGATACCGACACGAAAATCGCCGCAGCGGAAGCCGAGGCGGCGCGGATCCGCGCCGAGCTGGAAGAGGCGCAGCGGAAACTGAAGGCGTCCAGCGCGGACGTGGCCAAGTTCGGCGTCTGGTTTACGCAGATCCAGAACGACTTCAACCGGATGATGGAAGCTCTGCGCGAGGTCAACGAGCGGGATCCGGAAACCGGGGAGAAGCTGAAGAGAGGAGCGGTCACGCTGCTGAGAAACCAGGTGGCGAGGCTGGAACCGGAGGAAGAGTGATGGACGACAGCTGGAAAACCTGTGGCAACTGTGCCGATGTCTTCTGCCCGTTCACAGAAGACGAAGCGTGTGAGTCGTGGTTGGCAATCGAATGCCCGCGATGCAGCGGACCGCTGTCGGAGCTGAGAAAATATCGATACGGCGGCGGACCGATCGGGGAACTGACCAGGTATCACGGACAATGGTACCGCCACTGCTACAGCTGCCACGCGGAAATCTTTGCGGAGGAATAAGGATGTGTAACAGAACAAAGTGCATCTATCACGGACAGCGTTACGCGGGCGTCTGCGACTATCTCTCGAAAACCGGACACTCGCGCCTGGCGATGATCGCCAAAGAACTCAAGAAACCGACGACGTCCGAGGAAGTAATGGAAATCGCAGACGGAAAACAATGCCCGTTCTACCGGAAACGCGGAGAAGACGAAAAGCCTCTGCAGGCGGTGCTGGCCGAAAGGTACCGAGGCAACTGGCGGGAATCGGAACAGGAGGACTGATATAAAAAGAAGAAGTATGCAACGGTGGCGGAAGAGATGTGCCGCCAGCTGAAGCCGGTCGTGACGCGGCAGCGCGTCGAAATCCGGGTTGCAGAAGACATGTACGAGCTCCCGGAGGAAGAAATGCGCGGATTCTGAATCCAGGGCAGGAGGAAAACTTCCTGCCCGAGCTTGAGAACCCGAGCGGAAACTGAACCTTGAAAGCTGAAAGACTTATAAGAAACGCAGATACGCACGCGCGCGTGCGCGTTTCTTATAAGGACCTTTTAGCGGCTAAGTTAAGAGCAAATAGTTACAAATCGGAGGCAGGGAAGTGAGACGGCTTGTGAAATACTACATCATCTCCGGTCGGACAGTGGAAGAGAAGCGAAGCTGGATTCCACTCGGTCCGGGCTATCGGAAGCCGAGAGGCAACCGGAGGGCCGGGGCATCGTCCCTGAAGAAGATCAAGGCCAACGAACGGAGCTGTGTCCTGAACCTGGCACGGACCATCAACTGCAACTTCGGGGTGGGGGACTGGTTCATTGCCCTGAAGTACGATGACGGTCACTATCCGGTGAGCGCTGCGGCAACTCCGGATCAGAGGCGGGAGGAAGAGTACCAGGCAGCGAAGAGGATCCTGACAAAGAAGTTCCTGCCGAAGCTCCGGAAGGAATACGAGAAGCAGACCGGGAAGAAGCTGCCGGCGGTCTGGGTGACGGCCAACTGGTCCGTGAAGGAGAAACACTTCACGCGGATCCATCACCACATCGTTCTGCCGAACGACGCCCTGCAGATCGCGGAGAGGATCTGGAAGAGAATCGGAGGGCTCGGGACAGTCTACCCGGAACCGCTGACAAACGAAGGGGACTATACCAGGGTGGCGCAGTACATGATCGATAACGTCCAGGGCAGGCCGGCAGGGGAAAACCGATGGAGCGGCTGCCGGGGGATGCTCGAGCCGGTGATCACGGAGCCGGTGGAGGTCTCAGACGTGGAAGATGTCCAGCCTCTCGACGGTGGCATCATCAAGGACGTGATGCGCTACCAGGACGAGGACGGAAGAACGGTGAGCGCGTACCTGCGGCAGACGCTGCCGGAGAAGGTCAAGATCAGAGGCGGACAGATCATCCTGCCGAAGAGAGGGAGGCGAAGGGCGTGAGCAAACCTCGGGAACCTTGGTGGCCGTATGTCAAGAACGTGCTCAGGATGTATCCGCAACTGAAGCGGGATCTTGAAGCGATCCGGAGCCAGTCTGTGACAACACACTACAACGCAGCCGGAGGAAGCAGCGGCCCGGGAAGATCAACGGAACAGGCAGCTATGAGAGAACTGCCGCCGCAGCGGATGAAAGAATACGAGGCGGTCAGGAAAGCCATTCGGGACACCGGACACAAACAGGACGGAAGACTCAGGAATGACATCATCCGGCTTGTGTACTTCAAGAAGCGCTACAGCCTCAGCGGCGCGGCGTGGGCATGTCATGTATCATACGGCACGGCAAAGAACTGGCAGCAGGAATTCATGCACCAGGTGGCGTATTATCTCGGCCTGAAATAAGTTTAGCCACAAGAGCCGAGGAACCATGCTAAAGTGATACCATCCGGGGGACTTGGAAAAAGGCGCCCGGGGTCACAGAAAAGCGAAGAGGTGGACATGATCATGGCCGGGAAAAGGTCAACGGCAAACCCTCGCCACGCAAACGGGAACCTCCGCAGAAAATACCGGGCCCGCCTGAAAGCACAGGGGGGACCATGCGGAATATGCGCGGGGAGGCTGGGACCGATCCACTACGACGAGCCGAGCGACGCGGCACATCCGCTGTCATTCGTCGTCGACGAGATCAAGCCGATTTCCAGATTCAGAGAATTCGGATATGAGAGCCGGGAGGCGGCAGCCCAGGACTGGGGCAACCTCCAGGCAGCGCATTATTGTTGCAACGCTGCGAAAAGCAATCACATAAACGGCGAGACGAAAAGAGGGCCTCGCCGTTTTCCCACGGCATCAGACGGCGATTGGTGACGGTCGTCCCAGAGGGTAGGGGGAGGGACCCCCAGGAGGGGCCAGCGGCCCCTAACCCGCCGTCCAGCGCCGATTTACCCCCGGGAAAAATTTTTGAATCGGGGAAACACAAATAGAGGACGCGCACGGGACACGCGCATGTAATGCGGACAGGATTCACGGACAGGATCAGGAAGGGAGGCGGAGGCTGTGTCAGAGACCAAGGAACAGAAATATGCCAATACCATGAAGCGGCTCGGGATCTACGATCCGGCCTTCGACGCGACGATCCATCAGCTTGCCATCCTGGAGCGGGAGCAGGCCAGGACGCGGAAGGCCTGGAAGAAGTCCGCCGAGGAGTCAGACGACCCGGCCATGCTGGACCGGCTCTATGCCGTCATCCTCCAGCAGGACAAGATGATTCTCACGCTGCGGGAATCCCTCGGCCTCACGCCGAAGGCCCTGAAGCGCTTCCGGGCGGAGTTCGGCACGCAGGTCGAAGACGAACCGGATGAGAAACCGAAGAACGCACTCGAGCTGCTCAGGGAGAAACGGAGAGCGGGATGAGGGAAACGAAAGCCAAGAGAAGCCGCGAGAAAAAAGAGCGCGAGCGGAAGGACGAAGGCTGCCGGAGAATCCTCACGGCGATTGCGGCGGTGAGGAACAAATGATCGGGTCCCAGATGCCGCGGGTCCAGATCGAACCGAAGCGTGCCGGCACGGACGGCGACGACGCCGCCATGCTGATGGAAGCCTACGGCAACCGGCTGGACGCCTGGCAGAAGCTGGTCCTCGACTGCTGGCTCGGGAAGGATGAGGACGGAAACTACAACGTCACATCCGCAGGGCTCGCGGTACCTCGGCAGAACGGGAAAAATGTCTGCATCGAGGGCTTGGAGTTCTTCGGCCTGGTTATGAACGGGGAGCGGATCCTCCACACGGCGCATCAGGTCCGCACAAGCAAGAAATCATTCCGCCGGCTGGTCGCGATGTTTACCGACAAGCACCATCCGGAGATCATGGAGATCGTGAAGACGATCCGATACACCAACGGCGAAGAAGCCATCGAACTGGTAAACGGTGGCACGATTGAGTTCCTCGCACGTTCCCGCCAGGCGGCCCGTGGAT
>JAGAFT010000128.1 GCA_017627975.1 Oscillospiraceae bacterium | reverse complement strand
GGTCGCGGCCGGCGTGGGCGTGGCAGAGGGACTCGGTGTCGGCGTGGGCGTGGCAGAGGGACTCGGTGTCGGCGTGGCCGCCGGGGCGCCGTTCACATGGACGACAGCGGCGTTTGTCCTGACGCTGCCGGTTTCATTGCTGTACTCACAGTAGGATCCCCAGCCGTTCATCTGCGCAGGGATGCTGCTCAGGTGCAGATTGCTCTGGTCGCCGTTTTCGATTTTCAGGCCCGGAAAGGCCGTCGCTACCGCCGGATCGTTGTAGCGGTAGTCTGTCTTCCCGTCCGGACTGACAAAGTGCCAGACCGCGTAAAGAGCATTGCTGTAATTGGCGATAAACCAGCAGTCGCCGCCCGCATCCACGGTCTCGTCCGTTGGGTCCTTCGTCACGACCGGCAGGGACGGCGTGGGGGTCGGCGTGGCAGTCGGTGCCGGCGTCGGGGTTGGAGTTGGGGTCGGCGTGGGGGTCGGTGTTGCTTCCGGAACCGAAGGCTGGGCCGGGGTGGTCGCGGTGTCGGATGGGGTCACGACGGACCCGTCGACCACAATGACCGGGGATGTACCGGAATCAGAGCTTGTCTGGCCTCCCGTCGTTCCCGACGTGGTAGAATCGCCGGTTGTATCTGTTGTACCGCCTTGTCCCGCGGTAGTTCCGGAACCCGAGGTATCCGTGCCGGATGTTCCCGTTGTGCCGGTGGAGCCCGAGGTATCCGTGCCGGATGTTCCCGATGTGCCGGTGGAACCCGAGGTATCCGTACCGGATGTTCCCGATGTGCCGGTGGAACCCGAAGTATCCGTGCCGGATGTTCCCGCTGTACTGCCGGAGCCAGAAGTATCCGTACCGGATGTTCCGGTTGTGCTGGCAGAACCCGAGGTATCCGTACCGGATGTCCCTGTTGTGCCGTCCGTTGTCGTGCCGGAATCTTCCCCGGCCTGGTTCACAGTGGGACCGTCAGACTGGATTGCGCTGACATCGGTGGTGCCCTCTGCCCAGGACACGGTACCCGGCAGCGCACACAGCAGTGCCGTCAGAAGCAGGACAGAAAGTGTCTTTTTCCAATTCTTTTTCATGTTCAAGTTTTCCTCACTTATTCATACTGCCAGAACATTGGTTTACATATTATACCATCCCGGACCCTAAAATACAATTATGTACTTGTCATAAGCCTTTCGCCTGTGAATGGCTGAAAAGTATCGGAATTGCCTCATCGCAGGTTCCCGGAAGATGCTTTTTCAGTGGAATCCGGGAAAGGACGCGGCGGGCGAGGACAGCGGATCATTCGTGCTTCCGGGTAATACTTCCGGGCAATACGACTTGACAGGGCTTTTTCGGACCGTTACAATGATTTGCAGATTCCATTCAGGCAAAAGAGGAAAGACGATGAAAAGGATTGAAAAACTTCTTTCAACAGTTCTGGTACTGGTGATGATGCTCTCGATGCAGGCGGGGAACTTGCCCGCATTCGCCGAGGAGAGCGCGGAGGAGGCGCTTCCCCTGACGCAGACGCTGCCGTCCGCGGCGCTGGAAGGGGGGCACATCGACGGGGATGTTCTGAAACAGTGGGTGGATGCCTATCTGGAAGAAAACCACTGGAACCATCCCGGCTGCGACTTAACGGTTGCATTCTGGTATTCCGGCACGGATGAGACCTGGTTTTACAACGCCGACGAGTGGCTGGGCTGTGTCAACTGGTACAAGCTTCCGGTGTGCATGCACTACGCCGAAGAACTGAAGAGCGGCGCACTGACGAAGGAAAGCGTCGTCACCGGCATTACGCTGGAATATGCCATGACCACCGTGCTGGAAAACTCCAGCGGGCCAAGCATCTATTCTCTCGTCACGGATCTCTCCGAACGGGAAGGCCTCAACCATACCGATGTGGCGAAGGAGTATGCCGGCGATCTGCCGGAGAGCTATTTCACCGGCGAATACTATAACAACGGCTATACGGCGCGGCTCATGCTGGAGATTACCAAAACGCTCTTTGAGGGCGGGGAGGAGCGCTTCCCCTTTGTGCTGGAGCATATGAAGAAATCCCAGCCGGAAGACCTTTTCAAACGGGACTGGAACGTGCGCACCAAGTGGGAGGTTGCCCAGACGCATGCCGCCGACTGGGGCGGAGAAGGGGATGACCTCATCCACTGCACCGGGATCTTCTATACCCCCAAGCCGGCGATCCTGACGGTGATGACGAGAAACATCTGGGACCTGGATATCATCGGAGGCGTTGCGGGGCACTTCGTCGACCTGGCAGAGGAGCTGGGCCTGAAGCAGGAAGAGGAAAAAGCGGCACAGGCCGCGGCCGCTGAGGCGGCAGGCGCGGCGGCCGAAACACCGGCGGAACCGGCCGCGACAGGTGAAGCGCAGCAGGCGGGCGCAGGTTCAGAAGCGGGCGAAACGACCCTGCAGAACGCCGAACAGGCGACGGCGGAACAAGCGGTACCAGGGGGATCCCCGGAAGCTTCTGCCGGTTCGGAAGCCGGTGCGAAAAAGTCGTTTGTGCCGGTCCTCATTCTGTTCCTGATCTTTCTGCTTCTGATCATCGCCTGTGTTATCCTGGTGCTCATTCATCAGCGGAAGGAGCGGGAGCGCAGACGCAGACGGGCGGCCGCCAGACGAAGAAAACAGAGAGAACGCGAGCTGCGGAGAAGATACGAAGAGGAAGCGGAAGAACAGGACGAGGATTACGACGAGGAAGAGTAAAGAAAAAACGCGCCGGGTGCCGGCGGAATAAGAACAAAGAAATGAAAAGCGCCCCGGAAGTCCGTCAGGGAAACGGACTTCCGGGGCGTCTGTCAATTGAAACAGGATGCGATTTAAACTTATCTTCCCCTGCGCCAGGCGACGTATTCCTCCAGGGTCAGGCCCCTGTTGGTGATCTCATGGGCGAACTTTTCACCCACATAGCGATAGTGCCAGGGCTCATAGATGATGCCGGTGATGTCGCTGCTCTCGGGGGGATAGCGGAGGATAAAGCCGTAATCGGCGGCATGCTCCTTCAGCCACTTCTGGGTTCCGGTGGTCTCCTGCCATTCGGTGAGATAGGGATAGGTCTCGTCGATGATGTCGGCGGCCAGACCGAGCTGGTGCTCGCTGGTGCCGGGGTAGGCGACCTCTTCGGCGGCCAGGGCCGTGGCCTCTTCCAGGCTGCAGTAGCGTTCCTGCATGACGCGGACAACCTTGTTGTCAAAGAGCTCCTGCTGGAACTCCTGGGTGCGGTAGGCGGAGCAGATCATGGGGAAGCCCGCGTTCTCGGCGCGGCAGTCCTGCATCATGTCCCAGCAGATAGAGGCGCAGCGCGCATCCAGCTGGTATTCCTCGATGACGGTGTCGAGCTTCGGCACATAGCCCTCCTGCAGAGGGGAGGCCGCGCTCACGACGGTCAGAAGGTCAAGCTGGAGATCGTCCAGACGCTTCTGCTTCCGCCCGGGGAGCCCCTCCAGGCTTTTGATTCCCTTCGCGTTGCGGGCATGCTCATTCCAGGCATAGGCCGAGAATTCTTCCAGCGTATCCGTCATCAGGAGCCCGGCGCGCTGTTCGGCGCGGCGGTTTTCCTGAATCTGCAGAAGCACCTGAATCAGAAAGCCCGAGGCGATCGTCAGGACCACCAGCAGCACGGTCAGGATAATCTCCGTACGGAAGGATTTGTTTTTTGGGGGATCAGAACGTTTCATCGAACTTGTAGCTGATGTCTTCCTCAAGGCTCATCCGCATTTCCGTTTTCCTGGAGATGCGGGGGATTGCCGGAAGGTTTTTCAGAAGGACGATGCCCGCCGTCAGCACGAGAAGCATGGTGAGCAGACGGTCGTCCACGACAAGAACCGCAACGAGAATGGCCGCGAGGGCACCGGAGATGGCGCCGAGGGCCAAATATCTTGAGAACCAGGTCACCGCGGCGGCGACAAGGACGGTGGCGATGCCGAGGGAGAAGTCCGCGCAGAGCATGGTGGCCGCGAGACAGATGGTGGCATAGCTGCCGCGGAAGCGGTTATAGACCGGGAAAAGCCGGCCCAGCACCAGGCAGAAGCCCGCAAAGGCCATGCCGATATCTGCGTGCTCCTTGAAGCTCATCAGAATGCCGCCCAGCAGAATCGGCACAAAGTCGCGGATCAGCTCCACCAGCAGGAGCTTCAGAAAGCCGGTATAACCGAAGAGGCGGCGGAAGTTCGAGATGAACATGCGCTTCTTCCCGATCCGGTGCAGGTCCCGATGGAACACAAAGACCGAGGCAATGGAGAGCGTGCTGATGCTGCCGAAGTTGTAGGCGATGAACGCGATGATCAGCAGCAGAATCCAGTAGCCGATCATTCCTGATCTCCCTTCTGCCGGACGATGAGATGGACCGGCGTACCCTCAAGGCCAAAGACCGAACGAATCTGGTTTTCGATGTAGCGCTGATAGGAGAAGTGGAACAGCTCGCGGGAGTTGCAGAAAACCACGAAGCAGGGCGGCTTGATGCCGGTCTGGGTCATGTAATAGATCTTCAGGCGGCGGCCCTTGTCCGTGGGCGGCTGCACCCGGACCTGGGCGTCGGCAAGGACGCTGTTGAGCATGCCGGTGGTGATGCGCATGCAGCTCTGCTCGTTGACATAGTTGATGAGCTCGAAGAGCTTTTCAGTGCGCTGGCCGGTGAGGGCGGAGATGAAGACGATGGGCGCGTAGCTCATGAAGCTCAGATCGCGCATGACATCCTTGCGCATCTTCTCCAGGGTGCCGGTCTCTTTCTCGACCAGGTCCCACTTGTTCACAACGATGATGCTGGCTTTACCCGCTTCGTGGGCGAGACCGGCGATCTTGGTGTCCTGTTCGGTGACGCCGTCCCGGCCGTCGATGAGGATCAGGCAGACGTCGGCACGCTCAATGGCGAGCTGGGCGCGCATGACGGAGAATTTCTCCACCCGCTCTTCCACGCGGGATTTGCGGCGGATGCCGGCGGTGTCGATGAAGACGTACTTGCCGTACTGGTTTTCAAACGGCGTGTCGACCGCGTCACGGGTGGTCCCGGCAAGGTCCGAGACAATCACGCGCTTCTCGCCGAGGATGCGGTTGATGAGGGAAGACTTGCCGACGTTCGGCTTGCCGATCACGGCAACGTGGATCACGTCGTCGTCGGTGTCTTCTTCCTCTTCCTCGGGGAAATACTCGAAGCAGGCGTCAAGCAGGTCTCCGGTGCCGTGACCGTGGACCGCGGAGACGGCGATGGGATCGCCCAGACCGAGGGAATAGAACTCATAGAGCGTCGGGTCGGTGGCGCCGGTGGAATCCGCTTTGTTGACGGCGAGGACTACGGGCTTGCGGGAGCGCTGGAGCATGGTGGCGACATCCTCGTCCGCGGCGGTGACGCCGGTGCGGATGTCGGTCACAAGGATAATAACGGTGGCGGCGTCAATGGCGATCTGGGCCTGCTCGCGCATGAAGAGCAGGATCTCGCTGTCGGTGCTGGGCTCAATGCCGCCGGTATCGACAAGGTCAAAGGTCCGGCCGCGCCACTCGGCGGAGGCATAGAGCCGGTCCCGGGTGACGCCGGGGGTGTCTTCGACGATGGAGAGACGCTGTCCGACCAGCTTGTTAAAGAGCATGGACTTTCCGACATTCGGTCTCCCGACGATGGCAACAAGCGGTCTTGACATTTGGGTACCTCCATAAAAAGTATAGACCGGAACCCCACCCCTGCGGGGTGGGGTTCGGAGAGAAGAAGGCAACAAGCGGTCTCGGCCTGAGCTCTCTCCGAAAAAGGATTATTGGTTATATACGTAGTATTCCGTGGATTCTTCCGGTATATGGGGGGCGGAAGGCTCGGGCGCGAGGCCGCAGACCGCGTCCCAGAGGGCAAAACCGTCGGATTCCACCGGGATGACCGGCACACCCAGCTCTTCTTCGGCCTGGGCCAGGCTTGTGTCGTCAAGAAAGTCCAGCTCCTGCCGGCGCAGCATGTTCTGCGAGATCAGGAGACGCTCGCCCAGATCTTTCCCGCGGAGCTGGGCGATCAGATCCTGGCCGGTGATGAGACCGGCGACGGTGATCTGATGACCGAAAAAATCATTTACAATCGGATAGACACGGACCTGCAGCCCGGGATACTGCGCCATGGCGCGGTCCATCAGCATCTGCAGCCAGGGAGCCGCGGCCAGCCCCGTCGCGATGCTGCAGCGCAGCGGACCGGGATCGTCGGAGAGACGCAGGGCCGAGGAAAATTCCGTCTCCAGCAGACGAAGCATGCCGATGCCGTTTTCCAACTGGGTATATTCTTCATAAAACTCATCCGGCGGAAAGTCGCGTCCCGCCTTCAGATAGAGCTCGTCCCCGCAGAAGAAAATACGCGAGCCGAGTTCCCTGAGACAGCGGTCACCGAAGGCGGTGACCTGATCGATGGTGTGCGCCGCGTGTTCCGGCGTAAAGGGACGCAGGGGATAAAGCCCCTCGCGGTAGCGCGTGAGGCCCACCGGCACGATGGAAACACTGTGAACCGCGGGGTAGAGCGCGGCAAGTTCCCGCATGCTGTAGTCCAGCTCCTCCTCATCGTTGAGGCCGGGACAGCAGACAATCTGACAGTTCATCACGATGCCCGCTTCCGCCAGACGCTTCATGGTGCGGATGCTCTCTCCGGCCCGGGGATTGCGCAGCATGCGCACGCGCAGCTCCGGGTTCATCGTATGGACCGAAACATTTACCGGACTCACGTGCAGGGCGATGATGCGGTCGATCTCCCTTGGGGAGAGATTGGTCAGGGTAATATAGTTCCCCAGCAGAAAGCTCAGCCGGGCGTCGTCGTCCTTGAAGTACATGGTCGGGCGCATGCCCTTCGGAAGCTGGTCAATGAAGCAGAAGACACAGTTGTTCGCGCAGGAGCGCGGCCTGTCCATCAGATAGCTTTCAAAATCCAGACCGAGATCTCCGCCTTCGGGCTTGTGAACATGCAGCCGGTATTCCGTCCCGTCCGGACGGGCGAGCTGCAGATGCAGATCACGGTCATAGGCATAGAACTTATAGTCGAGGACGTCGAGGATGCGTTTTCCGTTGATGCTGAGAAGCCGGTCACCGACGGCGGCCCGTTTTTCCAGAGGGCTGCCCGGGTCGATGCTGCGGATCACATTCTCCATAGTGTTCAATCGTGTTCACCAAAATGTATGCCAAGGCTCTCCCCACCCGCGGCGGGGAGAGATCCTGATAAACGGCAGAAATAACAAAGGAGGAAAGGCGAAGCCCTCCTCCTCTAAAATCTTACTTGCTCTCTTCTACGTTGATGACCGTACGGCCGTTATACTGTCCGCAAGCCGGGCAAGCGCGGTGAGGCATAACCAGTTCGCCGCAGTTGGGGCATGCTACCAGTTGGGGAGCGGTGAGCTTCCAAACGGAAGAGCGCCTCTTATCACGTCTCTGTCTCGAGACTTTTCCTTTTGGGACTGCCATGTTGTTGACACCTCCTGATCACAGCTGTTTTGAGCAGCTCGATTCTCCTTATAATGATTTATCCAACAACTGCTCAAGTACAGCAAATCTTGGATCAATTTCTTTCCCGCAGCCGCAGGGACCCAGGTTCAGATTCTTGCCGCAGCGGGCGCAAAGGCCCTTGCAATCCTCCCGGCAGAGGAACTTTGTCTCCATGTCCAGAATGAAGCAGGTAGACAAGACCTCCTGTGCGTCGATCTCCGTTCCCTCGAGGACAAAGAGCTCGGGATTATCCTCGCTCTCTTCTTCGACCAGAACGGCATCGACAGCAGTTTCTTTTATGCTCTCAAACTCCTGACCGCAGCGGTCACAGACACACAGCATTTCGGCTGTAATCGTACCGCGCATGTGCAGGATTCCGGCTTCGTTCGACACGACGCCGTCCGCAACAGGCGGACGGAGATATTTCCGCACCGACGGAAAGTCCAGATCACCGGTCTCCAGCTCCAGATGGAACGGAAGACGGCGCTCGGGATTGACAATCAGCTCTCGCAGATCAAGCCGCATGTAACAGTACCTCGCTCTGTGCAAAGTCTAAAACATTATAGTTGAAGGCGAAAAGCTTGTCAACCGAAAAAAGGTCCGGAACAAGGGGGAGAGCCTTCGCTGAAACGGCACAAAACCGGACGGCTGTGCCGTTTCGAAAGAGACTCGACAGGGCGTGCTTACTTGAGCTCGACCTTCGCGCCAACAGCTTCGAGCTGGGCCTTGAGGGCTTCCGCATCTTCCTTGGAGACGGCTTCCTTGATCTTGGCGGGAACGCCTTCGACCAGAGCCTTGGCATCGGCCAGGCCGAGACCGGTGATGGCACGGACTTCCTTGATGACCTTGATCTTCTCAGCACCGAAGTCGGTCATAACGACGTCGAACTCGGTCTTCTCTTCCACGACCGGGCCAGCGGCGGCACCGGCAGCAGGAGCGGCAACAGCGGCGGCGGAGACACCGAAGGTGTCCTCGAGGGCATGAACGAGCTCAGCGAGCTCCAGAACGGAAAGACCCTTGATCTCTTCGATCATGGCAGTGATTTTTTCACTCATTGTAATTTCCTCCAATAAAATAGTGTTCCTGCTTATTCAGCAGCTTCGGGGGCTTCGAGAGAGCCGCCCTTCTGTTCCAGGATCTGACCGAGGCAAACGGCAAGACCCGTGATCGGAGCGATCATGGTGCCCAGAACCTTTGCATACAGCGCATCCTTGCCGGGCAGCGCGGAAATCTCTGCGATTTCCTGCTCATTGAGGATCTTGCCCTCCATGAACGCGGCCTTGACGTTGAAGCGGTCACCGAGCTTCTTGGAATAGTCGGTAACGATGCGGAACGGAGCGATGGGATCGCTTGCGGCGGTAGCCAGAGAGGTGGTGCCGTTGAGAACGTGGTCGAGACCTTCCATTCCCAGGGAGTCCAGAGCCTTTCTGGTCAGCGTGTTCTTGACGACGGTGTACTCGACGGATTCCTTGCGCATTTCGGTACGCAGAGCGGTGTCTTCCTCGACGGTGATTCCCTTATAGTCCACCAGGATACCGGAACCTGCGTTCTTGATGCGTTCGGCCAGAGCGGCAACGATCGCCTGCTTTTCGCTGAGAACCTTTGCGTTTGGCATGTGTGATTTCACCTCCACACTTGAACTCACGCTCATAAAGAAAACCTCTGCATCAAAAGACGCAGAGGTACAAAAACAATCAAGATGATGTTGATGTCCT
>JAGAFT010000127.1 GCA_017627975.1 Oscillospiraceae bacterium | reverse complement strand
GAGGAGAAGTACGGCGAAGAGCATCCCGAGCTCATGCAGTACATGGACGAGATCCTCTACAAGCTGCAGAAGAAGGTCGTCAAGAAATGGCTGCTCGCCGGCAAGCGTGTCGACGGCCGCGCCATGAACGAAATCCGTCCTCTCGCCGCCGAAGTCGGCGTGATCCCCCGCGTACACGGTTCCGGCCTCTTCACCCGCGGCCAGACCCAGGTGCTCTCCATCGCGACCCTCGCCACCCTCTCCGAGTCCCAGAAGCTCGACACCATCTGGGAAGAGGAAGAGAAGCGCTTCATGCATCACTACAACATGCCCTCCTACTCCACCGGTGAAGCCCGTGCCAGCCGCAGCACCAACCGCCGCGAATACGGCCACGGCGCCCTCGTGGAGAAGGCTCTGGAGAGTGTCATCCCCGACGTTCAGGACTTCCCCTACGCCATCCGTGTGGTCTCGGAAGTTCTCTCCTCCAACGGTTCCACCTCCCAGGGTTCCATCTGCGGCACGACGCTTGCCCTGATGGACGCCGGCGTGCCTCTGAAGGCTCCGGTGGCGGGCATCTCCTGCGGTCTGATTCAGGACGGCGACGACTTCACCACCTTCATCGACATCCAGGGTGTGGAAGACTTCCACGGCGAGATGGACTTCAAGGTGGCCGGCACCAAGCAGGGCATCACCGCCATCCAGATGGACCTCAAGAACGACGGTCTGAAGCATGAGATCGTGAAGGAAGCTTTCGCCATCACCAAGGAGGCCCGCTTCCAGATCCTTGACGCCATTCTGCTCAAGGCGATCCCCGAACCGCGCAAGGAGCTGGCCAAGACCGCCCCGAAGATGATCCAGATGCACATCAACCCGGACAAGATCCGCGAGGTCATCGGCTCCGGCGGAAAGGTCATCCAGAAGATCACGGCCGACACCGGCTGCAAGATCGACATCGACGACGACGGAAGCATCTTCATCGCCTCCTCCGACATCGAAGCCTGCCGCGCAGCCCGCAAGACCATCGAAGACATCGTCTTTGAGCCCGAAGTCGGCGCACTGTACTACGGTGAAGTCAAGCGCATCATCTCCAACCTAGGCGCCTTCATCGAGCTCGTTCCCGGCAAGGACGCCATGTGCCACATCAAGGACCTTGAGTTCAAGCGCACCGAGAAGGTGGAAGACGTGCTCAACGTCGGCGACAAGACCTGGGTCAAGTTTATCGGCATCGACGAGAAGGGCCGCTGGAACATCTCCCGCAAGGCCGCTCTCAAGGAGCGCGGCGAGGACTGATTTCCGCAGGCATGCGTTATTGGGAATGCATTCTGGATACCCCCTCGGAGGAAATTGACGGGCGCTGTGACGAGCTTGCGGAGCTCGGCGTCGGGGGCTTTGTCGTGGAGAACGAAGAGGACTTCCGTGACTTTCTGGAGAACAATCATCAGTACTGGGACTACGTGGATCAGGAGCTGGAGGACCGCTTCAAAGGGGTCAGCCGCCTGAAGTTCTACGTCACGGACGACGTGGACGGGCGCTCCGTTCTGCAGGCAGTCCGGGCCCGGTATCCGGATGTCACCGTGTCCACGGTGGAAGACAGCGACTGGGAAAACAACTGGCGCGAATACTATAAGCCCATCCCGGTGGGCGAGCGCCTGGTGGTCGTGCCGGAATGGGAAGAGATCCCCGCCGGCGGGCGCCTTCCGCTCCGCCTGGATCCCGGCCTTATCTTCGGGACCGGCAGTCACGCCACGACGCGCATGTGCCTCGAAGCGCTTGAGGACTATGCCGGGCCCGGGAAACGCGTTCTGGACCTCGGCTGCGGCAGCGGCATTCTCGGGATCGGGGCGCTGGTCCTCGGCTGCGACAGCTGTCTCGGCTGTGACATCGACCCCAAAGCCCCGGATGTGGCGGCGGCAAACGCGGCGCTGAATGACTTCGGCCCCGACCGCATCCGCATCGTGGCGGGGGACGTCATCGCGGACGCTTCGCTCCGGCGCAGCTTCGGGAGCGGTTATGACATCGTGCTGGCCAACATCGTCTCGGACGTGATCATCCCCCTCTCCGCCCATGTCCCCGCTTTTCTCCGCCGTGACGGGGTCTTCATCACCTCCGGCATCATCCAGGGGCGGCAGACCGAGGTCGAGGCCGCCATTGAAAAAGCCGGCTTCCGGATTCTCCGGCATTTATACGAAGAAGACTGGCACTGCTTCGTGGCGGAACTCGCCTGAACACAGTGAAAAACCGGCCGAAGACATCTGACGATCTGTCAGGGTCTCCGGCCGGGTTTTTTATTTTATGTTCTGTTATAAATGCGGATCCGCCAGAATCCACATATCCGAGGGGAACATTCTCGGGTTGCTGTAGACGGGATTGCCCGAAGTGGCAAAGCCGGCGTTGGACACGACCTCATACGGTGCGGCACCGTCATGCTCATAGGCATAGAGCAGGGCCGCCTCCGTAAACAGCATGCTCCCCAGCGCCACATGATAGTCGCTGGAAACCATGGCAAGCGCGCGGATCCCCGGGTAGCGTTCGGCGAGGATGGCGCAGGTGTTTGAGGCGTTCTGGTCCGTGGTCAGGGAGCGGTTTTCGACGATGATCTTCGATCGGTCGATTCCGTGCTCTTCCAGCCATCCCGCCATCGCGTCCGCTTCCGTCACGCTGTGGTTTCCCGCGGCGGTCCCGCCGCCCGTCACGATGAGGTACGCGTTGGGGTACTGGGCGGCGCAGGCCAGGGCCGTCTCGAGGCGGCCGATGAGCTCCGGGGCCATTGTTCCGTCGCTCTGAAGCTGGAAGCCCAGGACCGTGATGCCGAGGCTGTCATCCGTCGGCAGGCCGTCCGGCAGGCGCCCCTGGTTCACGGTGAAGTCGCGGCAGACATAGAACCAGTAATCCGCAATCCCCTCCCACAGGATGCCGAGGGCGGGATTCGCCTCTTTCAGCTCCGCCAGCAGGACGCGGATGGAAGCTTCTTCCTCTTCCCCGCGGTTTCGCATGGTATAGATGATATCCGTCACCAGCTGATAGGTGTGCTCGTCGTATGTCTTGCCCACCCGATCATCTGCGGCCGGTCCAGCCGCCGGAAGGGCTTCGGCCTCGAGTGTACGCGGGTTTTCCTCCGCCTGTGGAGCCTCTCCCGGGGTGCTTTGAGCCGCATTGGAAGCGGCCGGTGTTGACGCCGGTACGGTGGCCGGGGATGACTCCGGTGCTGAGGCCGTCGCTTCTTCGGTCGGGTTCTGTCCCGGGGCGATTTCCGCTTCCGGCCGAATCTCCGGTGCCGCGGGGGAACCCGCCGCAGGACTCTGGTATCGAAGCAGAAGCACCGCGGCCAGGAGAAGCAGAAGAACGAGAAAGACCGGGAGCGCGGTCAGCCGCTTACGCTTCATCCGGAATGAACTCCGTCCTGGCGATATCCTTGCGCCGGATGACCCGCTTCAGGCCGGGAACGGTGTAGGTGTCGTTCCGGTTGGAAAAGCGCAGCCAGCGGCGAAACTCCTCCGTCTGGAGATCGGAAACGCGAATGTCAATAAAACTCAAGTCTTCAAAATGGATTCTTGTTGTCTGCATGACGATTCCCTCCTCACTGGGCTGAATCCGATGGGTATTCTTGAACGAATTGCAGCTTACCTTCATTATAGACGGGCGTCCGGGTCGCTGTCAATGGTGAAAAAGGCCTCCTGCCGGCGGTGAAGCACGGAAACTCCCGCGCCGCCCGCACAGATCAGTAAAATCATTCATTGTCCCGTGTGCCCCATCACAGCACACTTTCTGTATATAACCCGTTCTCGTTCAAAAGCTGAAGGGACTTGACCATGTAAGCATACGCCAAAGGATTGGTGTTGCGGATGCTGCTGATTTTCTTTATCCCCTTCAACTTTAATTGCGTATCTCTGTAATCGTCCGGATTGGAAATACGCTCATACTCAGTCTGACCGGTCAGAAGATTCGCCGCAAGATACATAACCTCGCTTGCATATATTCCGGCATTCTCCCCGTTTATCCTGCCGACAAAGATATGCCCCTGGATTGCACCTATTCCAGATGAGAAATACATGTAATCTTCCGCTCGGACGCTCCCTCTCCCCATAATACATATACAGCTGTCAATGGTATCCTTCAGACAGTCTGACGGCAGGTTTTCAAGCCCGCGATATCCCAGCTCGATGCGGGAAACCTTGTTATACACCTTTGCCACCGTCCTGTAGTCATCCATTTCCTGCAGCAGCGTCCAACAATCAAACATCTGCTTTATAATCTCAAGCTCCTTGTCTGCACCAAATGGAATCCCGGTCGTATGCGGAGCAAAAGCCGTAAGCTTATCACCAAGGATGCAGTTCTTGTCAGGAAGATTGACCGTAAGATCCTCACCATCACTCAAAAGGAGACGGCTTCTGATCGGGCGCTCCACTACCTCCAGATACGGATTATCCTCAAACACAACATCAAGCAGTATATTGATTTCCTTTCCGGTCCTCGGCGAAAGGAAATGAAACCTGAAATGGCGTTTTTCTATATCATTGGCGCCTTTGCGCTTTTGTTCCGTCACACTGACAAAAGGAAAAACCTTCCCTGCCTTCTCAATATAGCCGTCGACATCTGTATCACGATCTACGATAATGTCGATATCCGTACTTAACCGTCTCGGCTTATCAAGCATGACCAGAAGTGACGTGCCACCCTTGAAAATAAAGGGCATGTCAACGCGCCGGATGGCTTCAAGCAGACCAAAAGCGAATACCGTCCTTTCCAGTATGGATGGATCCGCTCCGGTTTCTTCTCTCAGTCTCAAAATATGTTCTGCTGTATAATTTTCACGAAGCAGCATTTTCTTTGCTCCCTTCAAGATATTTCAACAGTACATCCTGACGGTTACGCCTGCGGGCATATCTCAGCATCCTCACTTTATCCAGAAGATACCGGCTCTGTGCCTGTTCCATAACATCCGGCAATTCCGCTTTGCTGAAGGTTGCAGCGATCAGCTTATCCGCCAATATATCAACAAGCATTTTCTCCAACATGATCACATGAGGCTCGTCCGCACGGATCGGTGCCTCCGATATCATTTCCGTTACAATGACACAGTCTTTTGACCAGTATAGATTAAAATCATTTTTGCCCGGTTTATACATAACATTCTGAATCCCCTGTTCCTGAAGGAAGCGAAAAACATAGATGCTGCTTTCCTTTTCAACCTGTATAAAAACCGTGTTTTGCGCGATAAGATGGTTTAAGAACTCGTTCATCAAAATTGTTTCAAAGACCGTAAACTGCACATAAGGATATTTTTCAGAGATAAGCCTAATCAATTCTTCGGCTGTGTCAGAATATACCGGCACATATTTATCCTTGGGCAGGTTCGAAGACAGCGAATACGAATCATAACCCAGTCTGGTCAACGCGCCGGTGCGGACCAATCCGCTGATTGCCCAGTGATATGTACTTTCGGACAAGTCTGTCTTCAGCTTTTTCAGTTCATCCATAAGCTCCTTATGGCAATATATTTTTTTATCATCTATACGGTCAAGCACTTCTTCATACCACTGCATGATATCATCTCCTTTGTGTTGGCCACGCACATCGGCAAAATCAACATGTTTTTGCCGTTATTCAGTATAGCATTCCTCTGAATATCTGTCAACGCACATCGGCGGTCAGCCTGATTTGAAAGCAAACAAAAAAGGGATTCTGAGGACGGCTCCCGTCTGGGTAACATCCTCGGAATCCCTTGATTTCATGCTATTTAAGGCCGCCTTACTCTTTCACTTTTGACAGCAAGGCCACGGTCTCGACATGGGCAGTTCTCGGGAACATGTCGAAGGCTTCGGCGGCGGCCAGGCGGTATCCCGCTTCTTCGAAGCGCGCCACATCCCTGGCCAGCGTGGACGGGCTGCAGCTGATATAGGCCACACGGTCGGGCCCCATCGCCGCGATGTCCCGCACCACGGATTCCGCCAGGCCTTTCCGCGGCGGGTCCACCACCACGGCGTCCGGACGCAGGCCTTCCCCGCGTAAGCGTTCTGCGATCTCGGCGGCATCGACGCAGAGGAACTCCGCGTTTTCGATTCCGTTTCGTTTCGCGTTCTCCTTCGCATTCTCGATGGCCTGGGGAACAATCTCCGCCCCGATCACCCGCTGAAAGCGGCCGGCCAGGCAGAGCGTAACCGTACCCGCGCCGCAGTAGAGGTCCAGGGCCAGTGTGTTCCCGGTCTCATCGAGGGCGCGATCACCGGCGGCGAAGTCCAGCGCTTTCTGATACAGGGCCTCGGCCTGCGGTGGGTTAATCTGCAAAAAGGCCTGTGGGGCAATCTCAAATGCGCTGCCGCACAGGGTCTCCGTCACGGCGGGATTTCCCCAGAGCGGATAGAACTCCCCGGCCAGGACGGTGTTTCCCCGGGTTTTGTTGATGTTCAGGACGATGCCCGTCAGGAAGGGACACCGCTCTCTGAGATACGCCGTCAGCTCTCCCGTGAGGCTTCCGAAGCCGCGTGCCGCCACGATGCAGAGCACCCGGTCGCCTTGCCTTGATTCCCGCCAGAAGATATGGCGCACGGTCCCCTTCCCGCTCTGTTCCTCATACGCGGACACACCGTGCATCTGCATAAAATCAATGACCGCCCGGGCCGCCCGCAGGCTCTCTTCACTCTGGAGCAGGCAGTCCCGGACCGGGACCAGGGTATGGGTGCGCGGGCGGTAGAAGCCGAAGGCCGGTTTCCCCGCCACGGTGTCGACGGCAAAGATGGCCTTGTTGCGATAGCGCTCGGCCAGGGGGCTAAGCCGGATGGCCGAGGTGACGCTGCCCTGTTTTCCAATGCGGCGCAGGCAGTCGTCCACATGCTCCTTCTTCACCCGGAGCTCTTCTTCATAGCGCATGTGCCGCAGGGTGCAGCCGCCGCAGAGGTTCGGGCAGTCCGGGTCACAGCGTTCCGGCGAGGCCTCCAGCAGGCGCAGGCCTTTCGCCCAGACGGCGGAGGCCGTTACCTTTAGAATCAGAATCTCCCAGCGTTCGCCGGTCATGGCGGAGGCGACGAACACCGCCCGTCCCTCCAGGCGGCAGACCCCGTACCCCTCGGGTGTGCAGGCGTCAATCCGCACCTCGGCTCTCTGATTCTTCGTCAGCATAGCGTCTCCCTGTGAGGGACGTCCTTCAGCGCCTCAAAGCCGTGAAGCAGGAAGCGCCGGTCGTGGCAGTCCGAGGAGAAGATCAGTTCCTTCCCGGCATCCAGCCAACGCTGCCGGTATCGCGGGGCCGGGTAAGGTTCCGTGCGGTAGCCCCTGGCCATGGCGCCGGTGTTGACCTCCAGAAGGACCGGGCACTCCGCCAGGCGGTCCAGCGCACGCTCGGCCGCCGCGCGATAGCGGGGATGCTCCGAATCGAAGAGTGCGTTTCCCTCGTTGTATTTGGTGATCAGGTCGAAGTGGGCAATCACGTCGCAATGGGTTCGTTCCCAGAGTGTGGCGACAACCTCATAGTAATCTTCCACACAGGCATAGAAGTCGCCGTCATACACCGTATGGACCGTATGGACAAAGGTCTCGCGGCAATCATCGACCGCATACAGTTTTCCGTTTTTCTCAATCCAGTGGACTGCTCCGATCACATAATCATACAGCGAACGGTCAATCACGGAATAGATATCCTGTTCAATTCCGAGGCGGACGTTGATTCTGTCCGCATACTGTTTCTGAAGGCGGCGGATCTCCGCACAATAGTCCAGTGTCCCCTGCACCGTCATGCTGCCCTCATGCTCGGTCAGATGCGAATGCCCGGAGAAGCCGATCTCCGGGCAGCCCAGGCGGATTGCCTCCAGAACCAGTTCCTCCGGGGTGTCCGCACCGTCGCAGTACGTGGTATGCGTATGGTAGTTGGAAAAAGTCATGCCATTTTCTCCTGCTTGACCTTATGATCGATCACATGGCGGGAGGCCAGCTCCGCGCGGATCTCCTCCGGACGGATGCCCATTTCCACCATCATGACCATAACGTGGTAGCAGAGGTCTGCGACCTCATACACCGTTTCGGCGCGCTCGCCGCCCTTGGCCGCGATGATGACCTCTGTGCACTCTTCGCCCACCTTTTTCAGGATTTTGTCCAGGCCTTTCTGGAAGAGATAGCTGGTATAGGAGCCCTCGGGAAGGGTTTCTTTCCGGCTCTGCAGCAGGGCATAAAGCGTATCCAGGGAAAAGTCCTCCTCTTCCACCAGAAGCGGATACTCGAAGCAGGACTCCGTGCCCAGATGGCAGGCGGGGCCGTCTTTCCGGACCTTTACCACCAGGGCGTCCCGGTCACAGTCTGCCGTAACCGACACGATGTGCTGGTAATTGCCGCTAGTCTCGCCCTTCAGCCACAGCTCCTGCCGCGAACGGCTCCAGAAGCAGGTCAGATGCTTTTCCAGCGAGATCTCCAGGCTCTCGCGGTTCATATACGCCAGGGTCAGGACCCGGCCGGTTTCAAAGTCCTGAACCACAGTGGGGATCAGGCCCTTTTCGTCAAATTTCAGTTCGTCGATCGTGATCATCCGATTCTCCTCACATTGATTCCGTTTTCTGCCAGGGTCTGCTTGAGGCTGCCGATGCGCACCTCGCCGAAGTGGAAGATTGAGGCCGCCAGACCCGCGTCCACCCCCGGCGCTTCCCGGAACAGTGTCACGAAGTCCTGGATGCCGCCGGCGCCGCCCGAGGCGATCACCGGGACGTCCACAATGGCGGTCACGGCGTTGAGCATCTCGAGGTCAAAGCCCTGCTTCACGCCGTCGGTGTCAATCGAGTTCAGCACCACTTCCCCGGCACCCAGCTCCACACCGTGCCGGATCCAGTCCAGCGCGTCCATGCCGGTGTCGATGCGTCCGCCGTGGGAGAACACATGAAAGCGTCCGTCCACCCGCTTTACGTCCGCGGAGAGCACAACGCACTGGCTTCCGTACTTCTGGGCCGCCTCCGGGATCAGCGCGGGATTGCGGATCGCGCCGGAATTGACGCTCACCTTGTCCGCGCCGCATTTCAGGACGCGGTCGAAGTCCTCCACCGTGTTGATGCCGCCGCCCACGGTCAGCGGGATGAAGATCTGTTCCGCCACCCGGCGCAGCACGTCGGTGAAGAGTTTCCGGCCTTCGACCGATGCGGTGATGTCATAGAACACGAGCTCGTCCGCGCCCTCGTCGGAGTAGTGCCGGGCAAGCTGCACCGGGTCCGAGACATCCTGCACGCCTTCAAAATTCACGCCCTTGACGACGCGGCCGTTTCGCACGTCGAGGCAAGGGATAATCCGTTTCGTGATCATAAGCGGTTTCTCCTTCCAAGCCTTGTCTCCGCTCCGGGCTCAGCCGGCGGAGCCGGGCATCCCGTCGGGCGCTCTGTCGTCTCCCGCCGCGGCGGCCAGCGCGTCTTCCAGGGTCACCGTGCCGCTGTAATACGCCCGTCCCAGGATCGCGCCGGACATGCCAAGAGCCCGCAGGCCCCGGATGTCCTCCAGAGAGGAGACCCCGCCCGAGGCGATCAGGTCAATGGGATAGCGCTCGTTCAGGGACGCGTACAGGTCGTGGTTGCTGCCGGCGAGGACGCCGTCCCGGGAGATGTCGGTGCAGATCACGGTCCGGACCTTCAGTTCCGTAAGATGCCGGAAGAAGGCCTCCGCCGTCCAGCTGCTTTTTTCTTCCCAGCCGCGCACCGCGACAAAGCCGTCCTTCAGGTCCACGCCCACGGCGATCTGTGCCCCGAAGGTCTCCAGGGCCTCGCGCAGGAACTCCTCGTTCTCCGCCGCAGCCGTGCCGAGAATGGCCCGCGAAATGCCGCAGTCCAGATAGCGCCGGACAGTCTCCATGCTTCGGATTCCGCCGCCCAGCTCAATGAACAGGCCCGTGGCGGAAGCGATCTTTTCAATCAGGGCGAGGTTCGCCGTGCTGCCGCTGCGTGCTCCCTCCAGGTCCACCATGTGCAAGTGGGTCGCCCCGGCCTCACGCATCCGAAGCGCAAGGGATTCCGGGTCCCGGTCATAGACCGTCATATCGTCATATCGCCCCTGGCGCAGGCGCACCGCCATGCCGTCGTACAAGTCAATTGCCGGATAAAGTATCATCGCTTCGTTACCGTCTCCCGTGTTTTGTCATGCGGCTCAAGTCATCTCCGAAAACGCACGCAGGATCTTGAGGCCTACGTTCCCGCTCTTCTCCGGGTGGAACTGGCAGCCCATCACGTTGTCCTTTGCCACAACGGCGGTCAGCTCCCGGCCGTACTCCGTGGTGGCCACCAGACTGTCGTCACAGTCGGCGGCATAGAAGGAATGGACAAAATAGACGCAGTCCCTTTCCTTTACCTCTGCAAGAAGCGGGTGGGGGCGCTTTTGGATCAGGGCGTTCCAGCCCATCTGGGGGATCTTCAGCTCCGGCGGAATGCTGCCCTGCATGGGAACCACACTGCCGCGCAGGAGGCCGAGGCCGTCATGCTCGCCGAATTCATAGCCCTTGTCAAAGAGCAGCTGCATCCCCAGGCAGATGCCGAGAAGCGGTTTGCCGCGCCCTGCCTCTTCCAGGACGGTCCGGTCCAGTCCGGTTGCACGGAGCTTGTCGATCGCGTCGCCAAAGGCCCCGACCCCCGGGAGAATCACCCGGTCGGCGTTCCGAATGGCCGCGGGGTCCGCGGTCACAACCGCGTCCAGGTTCAGGCTCTGCAGCGAGCAGCGCAGCGAAAAGAGGTTTCCCACCCCGTAATCCACAATCGCGATCATCCCAGGACTCCCTTGGTGCTGGGCACACGGTCCGCATTCTTTTCGTCGATGGACGCCGCCTCGCTGAGGGCGCGGGCAAAGGCCTTGAAGCAGCCTTCGATAATGTGGTGGGAGTTGCTCCCCGCGAGCTGGCGCAGGTGCAGGGTGACCCCCGCTTCCCTCGCAAACGCCGTGAAGAACTCCGCACAGAGCTCGGTGTCAAAATCGCCGACCTTTTCCGTCGGGATCCGGAGCTCCGGATAGAAGCCAGAACGGCCGGAGATGTCCAGCGCACAGAGGATCAGAGTTTCGTCCATGGGAAGCAGCATGCTTCCGTAGCGCCGGATGCCCCTCAGGTCGCCCAGCGCCTCGCGAAAGGCGCGTCCCAGGCAGATCCCGATGTCCTCGGTGGTGTGGTGAAAGTCCACATCCGTGTCCCCGACACAGCGAAGCTCCAGGTCAAAGCCGCCGTGCCTTGAAAACAGCGTCAGCATGTGGTTCAGAAAGCCGCAGCCGCTGTCGATGCTGTTCTCCCCGCTTCCGTCCAGATTCAGCCGGAGACTGATCTTCGTCTCGGCCGTGTTTCGCACTGTTTCCGCCGTTCTCATCCGTCTCTCTCCTCCAGCATTGATCTTGTCTCACGGAGAAATGCTTCCATCTGTTCCCGCGTCCCCACCGTGATGCGGACATAAGCCGAAATCCGCGGCTTGTCAAAATGTCGCACCAGAATACCGCGCTCCTTCAATCCGCGATAGAGCGCCCCGCCTTCGATGCGGTCCGTGCGCGCAAAAATGAAGTTGGACCTGGAATCCGTTACCTCAAAGCCGAGGGCGCGAAGCTCCCCGATGGTCCAGTCACGGTTTTCCATGATCAGGCGGGCGTTTTCCGCATAATAATCGTCTTCCCGCAGCGCGGCAACACCGGCGGCGGCGCTCATGCGGTTGACGTTATAGGGGTTGGTGGAATACTTCAAGGTGTTCAGGTCCCGGATGAGTTCCGCATTGCCGACCGCAAAGCCCAGGCGCGCCCCCGCCATGGAGCGGGACTTGGAGAAGGTCTGGATCACCAGGAGATTGTCATACCGGTCGACAAACGGGATCATGCTCTCTCCGCCGAAGTCCACATAGGCCTCGTCGATCACGTGGATGCGGTCCGGGCGGGCCTTCAGCATCGCCTCGATCTCCGAGGCGGGCAGGGCCAGGCCCGTAGGCGCGTTGGGATTTGCGATGAAGACGGTGCCGTTCAGGTCGAGATAGTCCTCCGGACGGAGGCTCAGGTCTTCCCGCAGCGGGACTTCAATCCAGGGGAGATGGTTAATCTCGGAAAACACCGGGTAAAAGCCGTAGGTGATGTCCGCAAAGAGCGCGGGATGGGTCTCGTCGCAGTAGGCCATGAACGCGAAGTTCAGAAGCTCGTCCGAGCCGTTTCCCACCAGAACCTCGTCTTTTCGCACGCCGTAACGCCGGGCCAGAGCCTCGGTCACCAGGCGGCTTTCGGGGTCGGAATAGAGCTGAAGCCGGCCCGCTTCCGCCTCCACGGCTTTCAGAACCCCCGGTGAGGGCGGAAAGGGCGATTCATTCGTATTGAGCTTGATGTACTGTCGCTCCTGCGGCTGTTCCCCGGGGGTATAGGGCACCAGCGCCGCAAAGCGGTCGGTGAAATACTTACTCATCGGTGTTTCCCTCAAAACGGGACAGAATGCTTCGCGCATGTCCCTGCAGGCCCTCTTCCCCGGCAAAGCGGACAATGGAAGGGGCGATTTTTTTCAGCGCTTCCTTCGTGTAGCAGGTAAACTGTGACGCCGTGACAAAGTCGTCCACCGAGAGCGGTGAAGAAAACTTTGCCGAGCCGCCGGTCGGCAGCGTGTGGTTCGGTCCTGCCATGTAGTCGCCCAGAGGCTCCGGGCTGTAGCGGCCGAGGAAGATGGATCCGGCGTTGCGAACCCGGCCCAGAAGCCGCATCGGTTCTTCCACGCAGAGCTCCAGATGCTCCGGTGCGATGAGGTTTGCGATCTCCAGGGCCATGTCCATGCTTCCGTCGGTCAGGATGATCATTCCGTTGTTTTTGAGCGAAGCGCCCGCGATTTCCCGCCGCGGCAGAACGGCCAGCTGTTTTTCCAGCTCCTGCGCCACCTGACCGGCAAGGGCCGCGGACCCCGTCACCAGCATCGCCGAGGCATCCGGGTCATGCTCCGCCTGGGCAAGCATATCCGCCGCGAGGATGCGGGGATCGTTGTTCTCATCGGCGACGATCAGCACCTCGCTCGGACCCGCCACGGTGTCGGTGGAGACCAGGCCGTGCACCTGTTTCTTGGCTTCCGCCACATAGGCGTTTCCCGGCCCGATGATTTTGTAGACCTTCGGCACAGACTCGGTCCCGTAGGCAAGGGCGGCAATGGCCTGCGCCCCGCCGACCTTGAAAATCTTTGTAATGCCGGCGACTCTGGCCGCCGCGAGGATATAGGGGTTCACTCGTCCGTCGGCTCCGGGAGGCGTGACCATCACGATCTCCTCACAGCCCGCGATCCGGGCCGGGACCAGGTCCATCAGAACCGTGGAGGGATAGGCCGCCGTGCCGTTGGGAACATACATGCCCACCTTCTCGATCGGTCGGAAAATCTTTCCCATCACCACGCCGTCTTCGCCGGTGATCATATAATTCTGACGCCGCTGCTGTTCATGATAACGGCGGATGTTCTCCGCGGCCTGACGAAGGATGTCCATAAAGGCCCCATCGACTTTTTCCAGGCCCTCGTCCCATTCTTCCTCCGTCACCTGAAGCGAATCCAGACGCACATGGTCAAAGCGCTCCGTAAACCTCAGCAGGGCCTCGTCGCCCTCCGTCCTCACCGCTTCCAGAATCTCTCTCACAGAAGCGGATACGTCCGCATGGCTTCCGCGGGGCTTGGTCAGTTCGGCCTGCTCGATCCCGCGGTATTCCAGAATCCGGATCACATTTTCTTTCTCTGATAAACTCACTGCATTGCCCTCTCGCTTTATTACTTTACCGAGCTAAATCGTTGACAGCAGGATTATACCATTCCAGACGGACTTGTCAAGGGGAATTCTGCCCAAAGGAGCGGCGGCCGGAGCCGGATTCCGCTCAGGGCAGAATTTTCCGCGCCTCAAGATAGTAACGCTTTTCCTCGGCCTCGCCCATGGAGAAGGTCTTGCGGGGCAGAACGCCGCCCGAGAGGATTCCCGGGAAGAGGCTCTCCTTGTCGATGGCCGGGAGCCGGAAGCCGACGCTTCCCGACTCGTGTTCCAATGCGTGGAGCGCGGCGTCGCCGTGGATGTAGTCGATTTCGCCCTCGTTCTCCGCCAGCCATCGGTCAAGCTCTCTCTGCAAAAGTGCCAGCGGAAGCAGCTCCCCTTCTTCCGGGATGCAGAGCGTGCCGCTCTTTCCGCCGCCGACCCAGGGGACCGGCGTTCCCTCCGGTGCATTGAGACGCTCCATGAGATCCCGGATCAGGCTCTCCGTGTCGCAGTGCTTCACAATGCGGTGAATCGGCTCGAAGACCTGGCTGGAATCGTGAATGTTATTCAGTTCGCAAAGCGCATAGCGGGCCGGATGCCGGGTAAAGTCCTGATCGGGATGCTGTGCTTTCAGCTCCTCATAGCAGGCCTTTGCCGTTGCAAGGGAGTGGTTTCCGTCGCCCACGGCATAAAGGAGACGGGCGTTCGGGTGCTTTTGCCGCTCGCGCTGCTCATACTCGGCGATTCGGCGCTCCAGGGCGCGTTTTTCCTCCCCCTCCACCAGCCAGCCGGCTATGTGTCCGCCGCCCAGCATCAGCTCAAAATCGTACAGCTTCTTCAGGCGGTCCCGGCGGGCGGTCAGGGTCTCGATCACCTCACCGCGTTCGTCGTTGCAGAGCAGCAGAACGTGCGGCAGTTCCAGTGGGGCCCCTCTTCGGACCGCCATGCGGGGCGGAATCCGCTCGGCCACCGTCTGCTCGGTCGCGCGCACGGCGGCATCCACCGCGCCGCTGTAGTCGTACTGCTCCAGGTCCACCATGCCGATGAGGCCGCGGCGTACCTGCCCGCTGTGCAGCGTGCGTTCGATATAGACGAAGCTGTCGCGGTATGTCCGCAGGAGTCCCCGCCCGACATAGTCCGCCATCGTCTCATGAATCTCTTCGATGGCCCCCTTGGAGGTCGAGAGCCTGCACTCCGGCAGGATCAGGTGTCCGGCCGAGGGCACGCCCTCCGTCAGGCTGTCAACCTTCTCCCAGTACGCGGGCTGGGATGTAAACTGATCACATGCAATGACTGCCCAGCGCTGCAGATCGCAGTTCTCCGGAAGGAGAACATCGGCAGCACCGAAGCAGTCATGGTTCTTTGATAAATTCTCTGTCATAAATACAACCTTTACTCGATATCGGCGGTGGTCGCGGCAAACACGGTCTCGGCATCTGCCGTCGGGAGCACAATCCGGGCATCCGGTTCCCGGTCTCCCTGCTCCACTGCAATCAGAAGCCGTCTGTTCTCGGGCATGCCGCCAATGCAGGTTGAGAGCGTGATGATGTGGCTGTCGGTGGTGACGTTCACATCGTCCAGCCACGTTCCGTTCTGAAGCGAGCGGAGATAAGCGGCGCGGTCGGCTTCGATCATGTCATTGTACGTGTAGGTAATATAGCGGTCATCATAAACTACGATCGCACAGACCTTATAGTCGTGCTCCTCGGTCATCGTGTAGATGTGGATATCACGGTGCTGCTTCATGTATTCGACGTTGTCATACTGGTTGAGTGTGCCGAACATGCTTCCGTCGCTCATGTTGTGTCCGTAGATTACCGTGTTGAAGGTGTCAAAGTTCTGCCCTTCCTCCAGGTTGGTATAAATGGAGCCGGGATAGCCGCTGTAGCCCTCGATGGTGATGTTCAGATAGTAGTTGTCCTCGGTGGGGTGCTGCAGGATGGGATAGTGGATGTTCGTTCCCGGAATGTCCAGCAGCGCGATCACATGGGGGTTCTGCTCACGATAGCGGAGCAGGTCCTCCGGCGGGTCATAGGGCTCCGGCGTGGGTGTCGGCGTAGGTGTCGGCGTGGGCGTCGGGGTTGGGGTTGGCGTGGGGGTCGGCGTCGGTGTCGGGGTCGGGGCGGGTGTCTCCGCCTGGGCCGGCGCCGGGGTCAGGGAATAGGACTCATGAATCAGAAAAACAACAACTCCCAGCGCGATGCCGAGGACCAGCACCGTGAGGATGGTGAAGAAGTTTCTTTTTTTACTGTTCATTTTCGTCAGCTCCCTGTCAATGGTTCGGGCGGCGGCAGACAGCTGCCGCCGCCCGGTGTCAATTTTTCTCCTGTGTCTTACTTCGTACCGAAGATTCTGTCACCGGCATCGCCGAGGCCGGGGACAATGTAGCCGTGATCATTCAGGTGGTCGTCCAAGGCGGCGACAAAGATGTCGACATCCGGATGATCCTCCTGCATCTTCTTCACGCCCTCCGGCGCGCCGATGATGCTCATCAGCTTGATGTGCCGGACCCCCGCTTCCTTCAGGAAGGAGATTGCCGCGGACGCGCTGCCGCCGGTGGCGAGCATCGGGTCCACCACGATGGCGTCGCGCTCTTTGATATCGGGCGGCATCTTGAAATAGTACTTTACCGGCTCCAGGGTCTCGGGGTCGCGGAACAGGCCGATGTGTCCGACCTTGACGTTGGGCATCATGCTGACCATGCCGTCCACCATGCCGAGACCGGCACGGAGGATCGGGACGACCGCCAGCTTCTTGCCGGAGATGCGTTTGCAGTGTGCCACGGCAACGGGTGTTTCGACCTCGACCGGCTCCAGGGGGAGATCTCTGGTCGCTTCATAGCACATCAGCATGGCAATTTCGGAAATGATCTCACGGAATTCCTTCACACTGGTGTTTTTATCGCGCAGAATGGACAGCTTGTGCTGAATCAGGGGATGATCGAATACGCAAACATTGCTCATGGTCCAAACTCCTTTTCAATTAAACCTGCCTCGTGGATGGATCGGCAGGGAATTTACGGATTGTTTTCCCGGTTCAGGCGGGCCTGGCGCTCGCGCTCGGCCTGGGAAAGGCGGAGATACACCGGCAGAAGCTCCTGTGAGGTGCCGGGCTTCTGCCCCGCAGCCTCCATGGCCACGCCCCAGGCGTTCTGCCAGCGGAGGTTTTCAGGTGGCATGCGGAAGTCCAGTCCCTGCTCGCGGAAAAAGCCGACGGCCAGCTCTGTGCCGTCCCCCACCAGGAAGGGCGCTTCGCCCATACTGCGCAGCTCTTCGGTCAGCACGGAAAGCGGGATCGCCCGGTCCGGGCAAAGTCGGACAGGTCTCCCCCCCTCGATCCGGAAAAGTGCGTTATAGACCTCGGAACGCCGGGCGTCCATCACGGCACAGACAAGCCCTCCGGCCGCGACACCGTTCCAGGCCATCGCCGCCAGGGTCGAAACGCCGACGCAGGGCTTCTCCGCAGCCCAGGCCAGGCCCTTTACCGTCGCGATGCCGATCCGGATGCCGGTGAACGAGCCGGGGCCCTGCGCCACCGCGAAGCAGTCGATCTGCTTCATCCCGGTTCCGGCGTTTTTCAGCAGATCTTCCGCCATCGGCAGAAGTGTCCGGCTGTGGGTCAGACCGCTGCACTGGATCACCTCGCTGATCAGCCGGCCGTCTTCGCACAGTGCCGCGGATGCGGCTTTCGCAGAGGATTCAAATGCAAGGGTCAGCATAGGTCTCCCCCTTCCACCGTAATCCGGCGCTCGTGATCCGAAAGCTTTTCAAAGCGAATCCGGATCTCGCTTCCGTCGAAGGCGTCTTCTACATTCTCGCTCCATTCGACTGCCAGGATGGCGTTTCGCCGGAGATAATCCTCCCAGCCGATGTCAAACAGCTCGTCCGCGCCATTGAGGCGATACATGTCAAAATGGATCAGTTCCCTCTCGCCGAGGTATTCGTTCACGATGGTAAAGGTCGGGCTGGAGACCGTACAGTCCAGTCCCATTCCTTCCGCAAGCCCTCTCACCAGAGCGGTCTTCCCCGCTCCGAGCTCTCCGTACAGGCAGAGAACGGCGGGGGCGGAGATTTGCTTTGCAAGCTCCCGGCCGAAGGCTTCTGTCTCGTGTTCATGATGCGTAATGATTTCTTTCATACGATCCGCTTTCTGTCTCTGGGTTTTTCAAGGTAGTGTACCACCTTTTAGATGACTTGTCAAACCGGGAAATCAGTCGTCACGAACGAAATCCCCACTCTGTTTGAGTGGGGATTGAAAACGGGATGATCAGAGATTTTCGTATTCCTCGTAGAGGGCATCCATCTCTTTTTTGAGCTGCTCGCTCTTTTCGGCGCCGCTCATTTCCGCGCTGGCATTTTCAAAGGCAACACGGCAGGCATTGAGGTACTTCCGGTCGACCTCACGAATACGCGCGCTGATCTGTTTCATGATCTTCAGGAGCTGTTCGGGCTTGTCCTTGAAATATTCGTTCAGTTCCTGATCGCCGATCTCATTGAGCGCCGTGTCGTCTTCCAGCGCCACGGCCGTCGCGGAGCGGGGATACACCTCGATCATGCCCATCTCGCCGAGAAAGTCGCCGGCTTTGAGTTCGGCAAGCTGGTGAACCTGCTCCGTCTCGTAATCGGCAAAGACGCCGACTGTACCCTTCGCGATTTCATACATCACTGAGTGGAACTCCCCCTGCCGGAAAATAACGTCACCTTTCTTGAAAACCAAGGTATTCATTGTTCTTCCCCCTTCCGTCAGTTATGCGCATAGTAGTTGTAGCCTTTATAGGCCGCACAGAGCTTCTGCAGGCTGGCAAGCAAACCGCCGCTCTTCTTCCCGCCGGTCTTCTCGGCGGCCACGGTATCGTGCACCGTGCGGCAGGCTTCCAGATAATCCTTCGATGTGCGGCGCAACCGGTTGCACATCTGCTGCATCAGGACAAGGACCTTTGCCGGCGCCTTCTCAAAGTACTCGTAGAACTCTTCCTCCGAGATCACCGATACCACGGTCTCATTCGTCAGCGCGACAGCCGTCGCCGAGCGCGGAGCGTGATCCAGCAGGCCCATTTCCCCGAAGATCTGATCGACGTAAAGCTCTGCAATCTTTTTCTCATCCGGCTCGCCATAATGATCAAAAATGCCGACTCTGCCGGATTGAATATCATACATGCAGTCACCGGCGTCCCCCTGACGGAAGATGACCGCACCCTTGCCAAATGATTTGATATTCATATCAATTTCCTCCTGTAAAACTGATATATTTGTATAAATAACCGCATGTTATTGTAGCATTGAATCGTGGCATAGTCAAGACTAAGAAAAAGGAAAACAAGCCCGGAATCTCTTTTCCTGCTCGTTTTCCCATGGGTTGATCTGACCCCATTATGTTTATTTTAATTCTTTTATTCGCCCAGATAGGCGCGCTTGACCGCTTCGTTGGTGAGCAGCTCCGCCCCTGTCCCGTGAAGGGTGATCTCTCCCGTCTCCAGAACGTAAGCCAGGTCCGCCGTTTTCAGGGCCATGTTCGCGTTCTGCTCGATCAGCAGGACCGTGACGCCCTGGCGGTTAATCTCCCGGATGATCTCAAAAATACCCTTTACCACCAGCGGGGCAAGGCCGAGGGATGGCTCATCCATCATCATGAGCTTTGGGCGGCTCATTAGCGCGCGGCCCACCGCCAGCATCTGCTGTTCCCCGCCGGAGAGGGTTCCGGCCATCTGCCAGGAGCGCTCCTGCAGCCGCGGAAACAACTCGTAGACCCATTCAATGTCCTTTTGGATTCCCGCCTTGTCCCTGCGCAGGTACGCGCCGATCTTCAGGTTCTCCAGAACCGAGAGATTGGTGAACACGCGGCGTCCCTCCGGAACCTGGGCAATGCCCAGTTCCAGGATCTTGTTGATGGGCATGCCGAGAAGCTCTTTCCCATCATAGGTGATTGACCCGCTCTCCGCCTTCACGAGGCCGGAGATGGTACGAAGAAGCGTCGATTTCCCGGCGCCGTTGGCCCCGATCAGCGTGACAATCTTCCCGTCGGGGACTTCGAGATTCACACCGCGCAGGGCGCGGATGCCGCCGTAAGATACGTGCAGGTCTTTTACTTCAAGCATCGTCCGTCACCCCCAGGTATGCGTCAATAACCTTTTCGTTCTGCTGGATCTCGGCCGGTGTGCCGCTGGCAATCATGCTGCCGAAGTCCAGAACGTAGATCCGCTCGGAGATATCCATGACGAGATCCATATGGTGCTCGATGAGCAGGATGCTGACATGGAACTGGTCCCGGATCTCACCGATAAACCTGGTGAGCTCCACCGTCTCCTGCGGGTTCATTCCGGCCGCCGGTTCATCCAGTAGCAGAAGCTTCGGCTCCGTGGCGAGGGCACGGGCGATCTCCAGGCGGCGCTGCTTGCCGTAGGGCAGGCTGGTTGCAAGTTCGTCCCTCACATCGGCAAGGCCCACTGTCTCGATCAGCGCGTCGGCTTCTTCCCGCTGCATCTGCTCCTCCAGGCGGTTTAGGCCGAAGGTGGCAGAAAAGACGTTGCTTGTCCGCTTCAGGTGCTTTGCGATCAGGACATTTTCAAACACGGTCATGCTCTTCCACAGACGGATGTTCTGGAAGGTGCGGGCCATGCCGAGGGCCGTCAGCTTGTCCGGCGTCGGTTCAAGATGCTCGGTGTACTTGCCGGCGTTCTGACCGAGATAGGCCTTTTTCATCTTGCCGCGCGGGAAATTCTCGATCACGCGCTCGCCGTTGAAGGTGACGCGGCCGTTGGTGGGCGCATAGACGCCCGTAATGACGTTGAAGGCCGTCGTCTTGCCGGCGCCGTTCGGGCCGATGATGGCGACAATCTCACCCTCGTATTCTTCCATGCTGAAGTTGTTCACGGCAACCACGCCGCCGAACTGCATCGTGACATCCTCGACCTTGAGGACGCAGGGCTTGTCTTTTCTCATTTCGCTGCCCCCTTTGCCTTTTTCTTTCGGTCGCGGAACAGGTCCGAGATCTCTCTTTCACCCATGATGCCCTGACGGAAGAAAAGCACCACGATCATGATGATGACGGAAAAGACGACCAGACGGAATCCGTTGCGGAAAATGCCGGGCGCGTTGATGCCGAGGAAAGTCCCCGAATCCAGACCGCGCAGCCACCACTCGGAGGCCGCCACAAAGAGGAACGAGCCGATGACCGAGCCGGAGATGGAGCCGATTCCGCCCAGCACCACCATCAGCAGGATCTCATAGGTCATGGCAGACTTGAAGTTGCTCGCCTGGGCGATGGAGAGCACCATTGCCATCATGGCGCCGGATACGCCGGCGAAGAAGGAGCTTACCGTGAAGGAGATCATCTTGTGCTTTGCAAGGTTGATGCCCATGGCCTCGGCGGCAACCTCGTCGTCGCGGATCGACTTGAAGGCGCGGCCGTAGGTGGAGTTGACAAGCTTCACGATGATGATGATGGAAACCGTCGCAATCAGGACCGGGACAAAGGTCGATAGAACAATCTTGGTATCGCCGACCTCGAGCTTGAACTTGCTGGTACGCGCAAAGCTCTTGAGCAGGTTCGAGCCGTTGGTGACCGGACCAAGCTTCTGCCACTGGAACACCGCACGGATAATCTCGGCAAAGCCCAGCGTCGCAATGGCCAGATAGTCCGACTTCAGACGCAGTACCGGAAGGCCGATCAGATACGCAAAGAACGCCGCGACCAAACCCGCCAGGATCACCGCCGTCAGCACGCCGAGCGCGGTTCCGGCAGGTCCCATGACGTTGGAGAAGGTCTCTGGGAAGGAGAAGCGGATCGCCGCGTCAAAGTACTGATACACCGTATCCCGCGCGGAGGACGGGATCGTAAAAATCGCATAGGTATAAGCGCCGATCAGCATGAAGCCCGCATGGCCCAGGGAGAACAGTCCCGTATAGCCGTTGAGCAGATTCATGGACACGGCGGCCAGGGCATAGACCGAGCCCTTCTGCAGCACCGTCAGGAGCATGTACATCTTGTTTGTGGGCTTGATATTCTGGTCCAGGAGGAACACGATCGCGAGGAAGACCAGCACCAGGAGAAGAGAAAGCCAGGAAGACTTCCGGCTGCCGTGGGATTCGTTTAACGTTTTCACTTCACTCGCCTCCCCTCAGACCTTATCGGTGGTCTTCTCGCCGAAGAGTCCCGTCGGCTTGAACACCAGGACAATGATCAGCAGGACAAAGGTGAACGCGTCCGAGAAGGTGGCAAAGCCGATCTGCTCGGTGATGCTTCCGTTCACGATCAGAATCGTGTCCAGGCCCTTGATCAGGCTCTCGGCAATGCCGATGATGAAGGCGCCGATCACCGCGCCGGGAATCGAGCCGATCCCGCCGAACACCGCCGCGACGAAGGCTTTCAGGCCGGGCATTGCGCCCGAAGTCGGCACCACGCCGGGATAGTTTGTGAAAAACAGCATCGAGCCCACCGCCGCCAGGAAGGTGCCGATGATAAATGTGGCGGAGATGACATTGTTAATGCGAATGCCCATCAGCTGTGAGGTTTCAAAGTTCAGAGACACCGCGCGCATGGCCATGCCGATCTTCGTGTGGTTGATCAGCTGAACCAGCAGCACCACCAGGATAATGGTGAGAAACGGTGTGATGATGGTGACCCGCGAGGTCTCCATTCCGAAGACCGTCACCCGGTCCGAGATCCAGGGGATCGAAGGATAGTTCTTGTTCAGGCCGCCGGTAATGTACAGCGCGAGATTCTGGATCAGGTAGCTGACGCCGATGGCCGAAATCATGACGGACATGCGCGGCGCCGTGCGAAGGGGCCGGTAGGCCACACGCTCGATCATGAAACCGAGAAACACGGTCAGAACGATCATCAGCGGAATCGCGATATAAAGCGGCATCGAAGCTGCCATGTACACCATCATCAGACCCGCGACCATGAACACATCGCCGTGGGCGAAGTTGATCAGACGCAGAATACCGTACACCATCGTATAACCGATGGCAATCAGCGCATACTGGCCGCCTACCGAGATTCCCGAAATAATATAGGGCAATATGGTCTTTGCCATGGAGGAATCCTCCTTACGATTTGGATGAATGCTGCGCGAGCAGCCTGCGGAGCATTTTACCACGAATGGAGTGTGGAGCAAGACGCTCCGCACTCCACTCGTTATTGTTTTTACTTGCCGGAATCGGTTGTACGCTTGGATCAGCCGACCGTGGCGACAGTGACGAAGTCCCAGACACCGGTCTCGGTGTTGCACTCCTTGACGAAGGCGCTGTCACGGAGGGCGTCGCCGATGTCGTCAAAGGCGATGTTGCCGGTGACGCCGACATACTCAACGGAAGGAATGGCGTCGAGGACATCTTCCGGATCAACGGAGCCTGCAGCCTTGAGGGCCTCGAGGGCGACATAGTAGGCGTCATAGCCCATGACCGTCACGGCAGCCAGCTCGTCGTTGCCGCCGTTGTTGGCCAGTGCGGTGGCATCGGACTTGATCCACTCCTTGATGCCCTTGTCAAACTCTTCGTCCGCGCCTTCCTGATAGAAGGTGGTGACGCAGATCCGGACATCGGTGCCCTTCGCGGCATTCAGAATGACGTTGGAGTCCCAGGTGTCGCCGGCCAGGATCGGCATGCCGAGAGCCTGGGTGTCAGCCTTGGCAATGATCTGGGCAGCGGCCTCGGTGCTCACCGGGGAGAAGAAGACGTCGCAGCCCTGGTTCTGTGCGTTGGTGATGTAGGTGGAGAAGTCAGAGGTGCCTTCCGGGAACTGCTCATACACGCAGTTGTCTTTGCCGAAGGCATCGATGAAGAAGTTGCACAGGCCGCCGGAGTAGTCGTCGCCGAGCTTGGCCAGGCAGTAGGCCTTGGTCGCGCCGAGCTCACTCTTGGCAAAGTTTGCCAGGACGGTGCCCTGGAACGGATCCAGGAAGCAGATGCGGAAGTACACTTCGCAGTCAGCCGTGACCTGGGGGTTGGTGCAGGTAACGCCGATGGCCGGGACGCCGGCATTGGCAAAGGTGTCGCTTGCGGCGATGGAAACGCCGGAGCCGTAGGAGCCGAGCACCAGGGACACGCCGTTGGAGATCAGATCCTGGGCCGCGGTCGGGGCCTTGTCATTGGAAGAGGCATTGTCCGCGTAGACAAGCTGAACATCATAGGTTGTGCCGTCGATCTCAACGGTCGGGGTCAGCTTGTTTGCATACTGCATACCGAGGACTTCCTGCTTGCCGCCGGCGCCGTTGTCACCGGACTGGGGCTCGAACACGCCGATTTTGACAACCGGGTTATCCGCGAACGCCATCGGTGCCAGGGCCAGGACCAGGCAGAGAATCAATGCGATCGAAAGAAGCTTTTTCATGGTTGTTCCTCCATCTTATTATGATTCGGAATTGTCCGTCATTGAAAGACGAATGTTTTCCGTTGTGATACACGCATTATACTACACCTGAGCTGAAAATGCACTTGCGCATTTTGACGAAATATGCCTCTAAAATTTGAACTTTTTTGAAATTATGAACAAATGGCAGGTCCTCTCCGCCAGTCTTCTCCGCAGAGGCGCTGCCCTTCCTCCGGATAGAGGAGCGTATAGAAGTCGTGTGCCTGCGCCCCCATCTCGAAGATCGCCTGTGCGCCGCCGTCCAGTTCCCGGACGTGTGCCGGCTTGCTCAGCAGATGGATTCCGCACTCGGAGTGCGCCCGCCTCTCCTGTGCGTCGTGAAGGATGCTTCTCCCCCGTTCGTTCAGGGCCAGGATGCGGGCAAAGGGCGGTTTGCCCGCGGCGGCTCCGGCCGGGATGCCGAGTGCCGCGCAGAGGCACAGGCGTCGGATCCTGGATAGCGGATAGCGTCTGGTCACGGCCGCTCTCAGGATGTCGTCAAAGCATACGGCGCTTCGCACCGCAGCGTACAGGCGGTTTCCGAGTCCGTCCCCCGCATCCGGCAGATTCCGGAAGTCCTCCTCTTTCAGCCATCGCAGTCGCGCCATCAGCAGCCTCCCCTGCTCCCCGGCATCCAGCACCGCGCGGCCTTCGCGCTCTTCCCTCCGGAAGATCTCCTCCGCCTCCGAGGGCACAAAACCTTCGGTTCCGCGGCCGCCGCGAAGCCGTTCCCGCAGCTCTGACGCGGAGGGAATCGGGTTCTCACCCCGTTCGTCATGTCCTGCGCCGCGGCGCGGAATCACCATGGGTACGAGAGGCAGCCTGAGCTCCCGGATCGCCTTCAGGTACTCCAGCGCCAGGATGCTGTTCGGCTGCTGCAGGAAGGGCAGCGCTTTTCCGAGTTTTATCTCGGCGCAGGCCTGGCGCGCAGCGGCAAAGCTCTGTTCCGGTTCTGTCTTCAGGCGCTGCAAAACCGCATCGGTAAATCCCGGGCTTATGAGGAGCTCCGCTGTTTGCTCCAGTTCGCGCAGGCGCGCCTGTGTGCCGGCTGTCTCGGCGTCCGGGTCCGTTTTTTTCCGCTCTGGAACTTCGGATCCGGCCGGGCACTCCTCCGTCTCGCAGCCGAAGGACAGCACCTCTGCCCCAAGCTCCGCCAGCATCACCGCGGCTCCCCGGGCAAAGCCCTCGGCCGAGGCCAGCGCCCAGGGCAGCGGAAGCTCCACCACCAGGTCCGCTCCGCTTCGGCAGGCCGCCTCCGCCCGGGCGTACTTGGAAAACACCGCCGCCTCACCGCGCTGGACAAAGTCGCCGCTCATGACGGCGATGACGGCCGTCTCTTCTCCGTCGCTCTGCACCCTTCTCCGGCTCTCCCGGATCTGCAGGGCGTGTCCCAGGTGAAACGGATTATATTCCGCCACAATTCCGATTGTTTTCATCTTCTTCTCCCAAAAAAGACTTGCGCTTTTCCTTCAAAGTGTATAGAATAGAGATGTTCGCGTCATAGATGGTACATTTGGTACAAAATCGTACGACTATCGAAACATAGAAAGGAACACATCACATGAAAATTCTGGTCATCAACGCAGGCAGTTCTTCTCTGAAGTATCAGCTGATCGACATGGAGACCGAGCAGGTCATGGCGAAGGGCCTCTGCGAGCGCATCGGCATCGACGGTCATCTGAAGCACACCCCGCTGGTCGGCGGCAAGCCCGTCTTCAATGAGGATCTCCCGCTTCCGACCCATTCCGAAGCGATCGCCGCCGTCATCGACAAGCTCACCAGCGCCGAGTACGGTGTTGTCGCTTCCATGAGCGAGATCGACGCCGTCGGTCACCGCGTCGTTCACGGTGGTGAGAAGTTTGCCAGCTCTGTCAAAATCGACGATGCCGTCATGGCGGCGCTGGAAGAGTGCACGCCGTTTGCCCCGCTGCACAACCCGGCCAACATCACCGGCATCAATGCCTGCAAGGCCGTTATGGGCGATGTTCCTATGGTCGCCGTGTTCGACACTGCCTTCCATCAGACCATGCCCGGCAAGGCCTACATGTATGCGCTTCCTTATGAGTACTATCAGAACGACGGCATCCGCCGCTACGGCTTCCACGGCACCTCTCACCGCTATGTCTCTTCCCGCTGCGCCGAGCTCATGGGCAAGCCCATTGAAGAGCTGAAGCTGATCTCCTGCCACATGGGCAACGGTTCCTCCATCTGCGCCATCGACCATGGCAAGTGCGTGGACACTTCCATGGGCTTCACCCCGCTGGTCGGTCTGCCGATGGGCACCCGCTGCGGCGATCTGGATGCCGGTGTCATCCAGTTCCTGATGAACAAGTACGGCTACAGCATCGACGAGATGCTGAACATCCTGAACAAGAAGTCCGGCGTGCTGGGCGTCTCCGGCGTGTCCTCCGACTTCCGTGATCTGGATGCCGCCGCCGAGCAGGGCAACGACCGTGCAAAGCTCGCCCTTGACATGTTCCATTACTGGGTCGCCAAGGTTGCCGGCTCCTATGTCGCCGCCATGAACGGCGTCGACGCCATCATCTACACCGCCGGTGTCGGCGAGAACAGCGCCGACACCCGTGCCGCCATCAGCAGCTACTTCGGCTACCTCGGTGTTGAGATCGATCCGGCCGCCAATTCCAAGCGCGGCGAAGACATCATGATTTCCACGCCCGACTCCAAGGTCAAGGTCTTTGTCATTCCGACCAACGAGGAGCTTGTCATCGCCCGCGACACGAGGGACATCGTCGGCTGATTTCTCCAAAGCGACCGGCCCGCATTTTAGGATTCGGTCCGCAGCATTACATGAAAGGAATACCCCTGCTTCGGCGGGGGTATTTTTCTATGCGGCGCTGTCCTGTCTCCCGCGGCCGTCTTCCGGCTGTGGAGGCGGCGAAGCTTCCGGGTGTTTTCGCTGAGCGGACAGGATCACTTTCCCGTGCTGCCGAAACCACCCTCGCCGCGTACCGTGTCGCTCAGCGCTTCCGCCTCTTCAAACTCCAGCGGCAGATAGGGCATCACGATCATCTGGGCAATCTTCTCATGCGGCGTCACCGTCCGGAGTTCATCCGAGTCGTTGTGCAGCGCGACCATATAGTTGCCGCGGTAGTCCGAATCGCATACGCCGACACAGTTGGCCGGACGGAGGCCCTCCCGGGTTGCAATGCCGCTGCGGGCAAAGATTCCCGCAAAATATCCTTCCGGGAGCTCAAACTTCAGCCCTGTATCCACCGTTACGGTGGTGTGCGGCAGGATGGCAAGCGCTTCCGGAATATCCGCATAGAGGTCATACCCCGCCGCGCAGCTGCTTCCGTGCGTCGGAATCACGGCCGTGGGGCTGACTTTTTTTACTTTAATTCTCATCTCTTTACACTCCGTCATGCATGTTTCTTGACGAATCACAGTTCTGAGAGTAGAATTGTGTCATCAATCATCTTACTATATCATAGGAGAGGAGAAAAAACCATGCCTGAATTCCGGGAATTCTTTTATGAGTCCTCTACAGGTAAGAATAAAATCCGCGCCAGAATGTGCATCCCCGACGGTTCTCCCAAAGGCATCGTCCAGATTGCCCACGGAATCGCCGAACATATTGACCGTTACGAGGATTTCATGCGCTTTCTTGCGGAAAACGCCTATGTTGCCGTTGGAAACGACCATCTCGGTCACGGCAAATCCATTGCCCGGCTGGATGAACAGGGCATTTTTGCCGAAAAAGACGGCTGGAATTATGTCGTAGAGGATATGAAAAAGCTCGGGGAACTTGCGAAAGAACAGGTCCCGAATCTGCCCTATGTTTTCTTCGGTCACAGCATGGGGAGTTTTCTGACCCGCACCTTTCTGATCCGGTATCCGGATCTCTATGACGCTGCAATACTCAGCGGGACCGGACACCAGTCCGCCGCCCTTATAAACGGAGGGTATCTGGCCGCCGAACTCATGACGAAGCTCAAAGGGCCCCGTGCCAGCGGCCAGGCGCTCAATGACATGGCCTTCGGCTCCTACTGCAAGCGCATCGAGAATCCCCGCACTCCATTTGACTGGCTTAGCCGCGACAACGAAACGGTCGACCGGTATATCGCCGACCCCCTCTGCGGATTCGTCTGCAAAACCAGTCTTTATCGCGATATGATGGGCGGCCTGAAGTTCCTGACCAATCAGAAAAACATCGGGAAGATGAACAAAAAAGCTCCGATCTACTTCATGTCCGGTGCCGAGGATCCGGTGGGCGATTACGGCGCAGGTGTCGAAAAGGCTTATAAGGCCTTCTGCAATGCCGGTCTCACCGATGTCATGATCCGGCTTTATCCGGGCGGACGGCATGAGATGCTCAACGAGATCAACCGCAGCGATGTCATGCAGGATATCCTTAACTGGCTCAACGAAAAGATCGAAAAACTGTAAACCATCCGAATATTCCGTTCCGCTGCGAGCGAGACGCCATATGGTAAGACAGCCATCGGTTTCCCGATGGCTGTCTTACTTTCATCAACGTTTTTCTGCGTAAGGTGATTTTAAAGTCTTTCCTTCTTCTCAATATCCAGGAAGTATTTATAGGTATCGACCGTGAGCTCGCCGCAGGCGGCCTCATCGCAGGCGATGATCGCTCCGTTGTGCATCTGCAGGGCACTGCAGGTCCACTTCTGGCTGACGCTGCCCTCGACGGTAGCGGCCAGGGCGCGGGCCTTGTTGTGGCCGCTGATGAGCACCAGGACTTCCTTCGAGTCCGTCACGGTCCCGATGCCGACGGAAAGAGCCTGCGCGGGCACCTTCTCCGGGTCATTGCCGAAGAAACGGGAGTTCACAATCCGTGTGTCGGTGGTCAGGTCGCGGACACCAGTTCTGGAGGTCAGGGAGGTGAAGGGCTCGTTAAATGCCAGGTGGCCGTCCACGCCGATCCCGCCCATGAACAGGTCGATTCCGCCGTAGGAGGCGATCTTCTCTTCATAGCGGGCGCACTCCCCTTCCGGGTCATCGGTCATGCCGTTGAGGATGTTGATGTTCTCGGGCTTCATGTCGACCAGATGATCGAAGAAGTTGTCGTGCATGAAATACCAGTAGCTCTGGTCATGTTCATGGGGCAGGCCAAGATACTCGTCCATGTTGAAGGTCACGACGTTGGCAAAGCTCAGTTCGCCGGCCTTGTTCTTTTTGATGAGCTCCTGATATACGCCGATCGGGGAAGAACCGGTGGGCAGGCCGAGAACAAAGGGCCTGGCCTCCTTGTGTCCGTTGATCTTCGCCGCGATGTAATCCGCAGCCCACTTGCACATCTTGTTATAATCTTCCTGAATAACAACTCTCATTGTTTTATCTCCTAACATTCTGTTTTGAACAATCCTGTGTCGGGCGGAACTCTGTTACAGTGTTGATTCTGATTTTTGTATCCGCTCTGACGACCCACAATAGCCGTGACAGCATCCGCCGAGTCTTTCGATCACTGTCAGTCCTCGTCAACCGTTTCCGGTCCTGGCGCTGGCATCTACCGATGTACTCTGCCATCCTCCTCTCATCATGCAGCTGCTTTCATTCCGAGATCATATAAGGAACCCCTTTATTAGACCCTTTGCATATTCTAACGATTCGCTCCGTCTTTGTCAACAAAAACCGGCATTTCAGCTGTAGTATGGGGCTTGATCGCTTTTTCTTTAAAAAACACTTGACATTATAACCTCACCGTGCTATTATATATGAGCTCTTGAGGGAGCAATTGAATATCGCGGGGTAGAGCAGTTGGTAGCTCGTCGGGCTCATAACCCGGAGGTCGTTGGTTCAAATCCTTCCCCCGCAACCACTAAAAGAGGCTGATTTTCGCGGAATCGGCCTCTTTTCATAACTTTTTGGCCATTTTTAAGACTTATCCTATTGTCAGTTAAGACATCATTTCCCCCTGCTTTCCCCCCAAGGCACTGATTTTTCATGATTTCAGCCGATTTTGCATGGAAGTCAAGCACATTTTCCAGAGCCTCTGCGGCAGCTTTATCTTTCGATTTCAGCGCATGGGCATAGACATTCAGCGTCGTTGCAGTGCTGGCATGTCCGAGTCTCTTCGATACGGCACAGACGTCAATCCCCTCTGCAATCATCAGCGTGGCGTTCGTATGCCGCAGGGAATGCAGCGTGACATAGGGCAGTCCGCTCCGCTTGATGAACTTAGCAAACCAGTCCGTCACAGTATCGGGATAGATCGGCAATCCGTTCCACTGGGTAAACAATCTATCGGTCTCTTCCCAATCTTTTCCAGCTTTGATCTTCTGCTGATTCTGCCAAGTCTGGTACTCCTTCAGAAGCTCGCAGATGCTGTCGCTCATGATGAAATGACGGAATCCTGAGCGGGTCTTTGGCTCCTTGGTGATAATCTGCTTGTCCCCGATATACTGCGAGGAACGGGAGATGTGAATGACGTTGCTATCGAAATCAATGTCTCGCCATTCCAGACCACACAGCTCACCTCTCCGAATGCCGGTATAGACTAACAATGTAATCATCGTCCTATACTGAATCGGTTCGGATTCCAAGAGGATCAGCATCTCGCGTGTCTCTTCCTCATCCAGATACCGCATCTCCTGATAGGGAACCTTCGGAGGGTCAGCACGTTCAGCCGGATTCTTCTCCAAATAGTCCCATTTGACAGCCGTAGCCAGAATCTTCGAGATAACTCTGTGATGCTCCAAAATCGTCTTCGGAGCAAGTCTGCCATTGTTCAGAACATTTCCATCTGCATCGTATCTCTTGTGTTTGCTCTCCCCGTCAGCTTCCAGCGCCTTATAGAAAGCATTCAGCTGGACAGGTGTAATGTCTTTGAGCTTCAGGTGCCCAATACCGTCATTGATACGGGCGAGATACTGACTATAGCGACCATAGGCTTTGATGCTGAGATTGTTCTTTCCATAGTCTTCCATCCATTTCTTACTGAAGTCAACAAAGCGAATTCTGTTATCAGGGCAGATGCCGTATTTGATCTGTTCCTCGAACAACACCTTCTGCCGTTCGAGTTCTTTCTGAATCTGCTTCGGGGTCATACCAGGCTCAGGAATCCATGTACGGCTAACTCTAATCCGCTTCCCATGGATATCATATCCGCTGGAAACTCGGATTTCGTATCCCTTGCCTTTTGGTCTTGCTGTAGCTATGTTAAACACTCCCTTCGAACTTTTCAGTCCCCCAGCCTTAATTATTGCGCGTATTTGTCAAAATTTCAAAACATTTTTTGCTGAATTTGAAAAATATTTTCTGTAAACCACTGTTCCCTGAGTTGGAGATCAAGGAATAGTGGTTTACATAATTTTTGGCTGTTTATGATGCTGACTCTAAATATTTTAAGAGAGCATCATAATTGATGAGGGTCTTCCGTCCATTTTTTATAGTTGGAACCTCGCCACGCTTGACGATACATCTTAGGGCATTCATTGTAAGGGCCGTGTCAGGATCTTCAACCTTAAGCTGACAATAAGCTTCCTTAATCAGTCTCATTCTTGCCATTGCCTTCCTCCGTAGTTCTCCTCGCTTCCACTTCGGCCATTGCACCGAACATCCTCGATAAATCTCTCAGGTTTCTGAATATTCCGCGTAAGAATGAACAACTGCTCCGCACAAGTTGAACACTTTCTCCGCTGAAACTGAACAGTCACTCCGCTTGGATTGAACACCGGCGAAATCGCGGTAATATATTGGTGCGTGCTCAGGCACGACGTCAAT